>NZ_JBITWA010000009.1:0-177569 GCF_044543425.1 Bacillus sp. NPDC077411
ATATCTACACAATGCTTTTGAGCTATATCTTTAAAGGATTCTACGCCATTAAGATAAGCAGTAACAGCCGATAACTTGGTTTCTAAAGAGTATTTTGTCATAAAAAAACTGCACCTCCAATTGTTAGACGGTGTCTAACAATTGGGGTGCAGTTCATTCTCTGCGGTGCCTTTTCTATATTTTATTCCCCTTTCTCCAAATTGTTTTTTATGTTGACAAAGAAATACAGTTGTAACTATAATGGTTACATATAGTTGTAACTGAATCTGTTACAAATTAAATGCAGATGGATACATTTTATATAAAACAAAGTGAAAAAGGAGAATGAATATGAAACTTGCAGTGGTAGGCGCAACTGGTAACATCGGAAAACAAATCATCGAGGAAGCTTTAACACGCGGGCATGAAGTAACAGCGATTGTACGCGACGCATCTCGCGTAGAAACAACACATGAAAACTTACATGTTGTAACAGGTGATATCTTTCATGTAAGCAGCATTGCAAAAGAAGCAGCAAATCATGACGTTTTAATTAGTGCATTTGGTCCTAAACATGGTGAGGATGAGAAACTTGTAGAAGCAACACATTCTTTATTACAAGCAGCAAAACAAGCTGGCGTCTCTCGTCTTGTGTCAGTTGGAGGCGCAGGTAGCTTAGAAGTAACACCTGGCTTACAAGTTGTTGATACACCAGACTTTCCTGCAGAATGGAAGTCAATCGCATTAGCTCATCGCGATGCATTAGAGGTATATAAACAATCCGATTTTAACTGGACGAATTTAAGTCCTGCTGCAATGATCGAACCAGGAGAACGTACAGGCAAATATGTAACAGGTACAGATCAGTTATTAATAGATGAAAATGGTGAAAGTCGCGTTTCCATTCCAAACTACGCTGTTGCTTTATTAGACGAAGTAGAAACTCCTCAATTCCTACGTCAACGCTTCACAGTGCGTAACGCTTAACGAAAAAGAACCTAGCCTTGCATGATAGAAGGCTAGGTTCTTTTATTGTTTTATTTTTTCTTCTAAATTCGTAACGAGCTGTTTTACCTTTACATTTGCAAGAACATTTTCCATTGCTTCTTGCGCTTGCAATAATATAATTTCTAACACATTTTGAATGTTTGCCCCAACTGGACATTGTACATTCGGATTATCATGAAAAGAAAATAAATGTCCTTCTTCCACAACTTCAACTGCTTTGTATACATCAAGTAATGTCACTTCGTCTAAATCCCGAGCTAAAGAAGTACCACCTTTTCCAGCTTGTACATCAACTAGTCCTGCTTTTTTTAGCATTCCTGTAATTCGGCGAATAACGACTGGGTTTGTATTGACACTACCAGCAATCCATTCAGATGTACAACGTGAAGTTTTATCAACTGCTAGTAATGTTAACATATGAACAGCCACCGTAAAACGACTACTAATCCCCACTTGTATTCCCCTCCTTTATTCCATTATCTATCATTCATAAAAAATAACGTACCTTTTATTATATACCACTTTCTTTCGCTATATAAAGTGAAACTTTAATCAGTGGGGGGTTCTTCATCCCCCACTGATTATTAGCCCTCCCAATCGGGCTTTTACGGGCAGTTTATCTCCCACCTTACTTCTTTGCTTTCGCTGAATTTTGAGGCGGGAGTATTACTGCCCACGAATAGCGGGATAAAATAAACAGCATTGTAAATCCAGAGAAAAAATCCTGATTTACTTATAAAAGAATCAGGATTTTTCTGTATTAATGACGCTTTATAAATTTAGCAAGATCTTTAAATTTCACTTTATCGGAATAGCTCATGACACCGTTTACGTAAATACGACTTGCAATAAAGTTTAAGAAGAAGATTGTCGCAAGTAATAACGATAAGGCAATGCTAATTTCTAAAGCGCCAGCTTCTCCAGCTACAACTCGTGAGAATGTGACCATTGGCGTAAAGAAAGGAACATATGAACTAATCACAACAATCGTACTATTTGGGTCTGATAATGATTTAATACTAATGAAAAACGCTGCCATAATTAAAATTGCGACTGGAAATGATACTGATTGTAAGTCTTCTGTTTTTGATACAACAGCTCCAGCCGCTGCATACATCATCGCATATAATAAATAGCCAGTAATGAAAAATACAATAAACAGACTAATAACTTTTACATCTAACTTCGCAAAATCAATCGGAAGACCAAATAAAGACGCATTATCTAAATCTACCCATCCAATTAAAACTGGAACGAGAACACCACATGCAAGGATAGCAATTTGTAGTAACGCTGTTGTAACAACAGCAAGAATTTTAGCGTACATCATATACAGCGGCTTCACTTTCGAAAGCATAATTTCCATAACACGAGAGGATTTTTCTGATGCGATATTCATCGCAATTGTGTTTCCAAACGCTATGATAAACATATAGAGTACAAATATAAACACATATGCAATACCGAAGGAGGAAGCACGATCTTTTATTGCTTCTTCTTTCACCGAAATATCTGTTTGTAATTGCTGCGCCACATCAGACGGCACCTTATGTTTCGAAAGAATCACTTGCGTATATTGCTGTTTCAAATAGTTCGCTATAATAGTAGACGTTTCTTGGCTTGAAAAACCATTGTACATATACGTTACTTCGGGAACTCCATTTTTTTCTTTAACATAAAAGAGACCATCTAACTTTCCTTCTTCAACTTGTTTATGAAGTTTTTCTAACTGTTCTTTCTTTTCTATTCGTATTTGAGCTGATGGCAGAATTTTATTTAGTCCCTCTTCTTGCACTATATATGTCGCACTATCCATTACGATTGCCAACTTATCTTTGTCTTTATTTTTATCTTTATCAGAAGTAAAGTGATTAAAAGCAAAAATTCCAAATACCACTAAAAACAAAATCCCACTTGTAATCAGTGATTTTTTTGAAAGAAATGATTCTCTAAAATAAAATGAAAACACATGAAAAAATTTACGCATTCTTATTTCGCCCTTTCTACAAAGATTTCATTTAAGGTCGGTTCTAGCATTTTAAACTGACGTAAATGCACACCTTGCTCTTGTAATTTTTGTAAGATTGATAGGGCTTCTGTATCTTCCTGAACTTTAATATAAAGATAACCAAGACGCTTCTCATACACAATTTGTAATGTTTGCAATGCTTTTTCATTTTCTTCGTTATCTTCGATTGTTAAGTTTCGAAATCCGTATTCTTTTTTTATATTACTTAAGTGACCTTCTACAACCGCCGCACCTTGCTTTAAAATACACACATGCTGACAAAATGATTCAACTTGTTCCATGCGATGACTCGATAAAATAATTGTTTTCCCTCTTTGAATTTGTTCTTCAATAATATTTGCTAGCATTTCAGCATTTACGGGATCCAATCCACTAAACGGTTCATCTAAAATGAGTAACTCTGGGTCATGTAAAAGCGCTGCGATCAATTGTATTTTTTGTTGATTTCCTTTCGAAAGTTCCCCTGCCAGCTTATACTTATATTCAGGGATTGCTAATTTTCCTAACCAAAAATCAATGGCTGTATCTACTTCTTTCCTTGTCATTCCTTCTAATCTCCCAAAATAGCGAAGCTGATCAATTACTCGACTTTTCGTATACAAACCTCTCTCTTCAGGAAGATAACCAATTGTTACACCACTCTTCGAAATCTCTTTCTTATCCCACGTAATACTGCCCTCATTTGGCGTTAATAAACTTAACAGCATTTTAATGGTTGTTGTTTTTCCTGCACCGTTTCGTCCTAGCAGTCCTAATACTTCGCCCTTCGGCAAGGTAAGATTTAAATGATTCACTGCAACGTTTTCACCAAACTGCTTGGTTAATTGTTGAATCTGCAATGTCATACTTTTCTCTCCTTAAAATTAGTCCTATAAATTTAATAATATGCAAAATACGTATATTTTTACCATATTTTATTATAACATTGCACATACTAATTTATATACGTATATCAATATGCAAAATTGCATATAACTTCATTATATTATTGCGATATAATTAATTATATCACAATAATATAATGAAGAAACGAATTACATACCTTGGGAGGACACTATGAAGAAGAGAAAACTAACAACACTGTTATCTGTTGCATTGTTATCTACAACTTTAACAGCATGCAACACAACAGCAGAACAGACATCAGCAAAAGCAAAAGAAGAAAAAGTCCAACTAACAGATCAACAATTAATGGCTGACTTATGGTATCAAACATCTGGTGAAGCGAAAGCATTATACCACCAAGGCTACAACATTGGTACACTAAAGCTAGATGCAGCTCTTGCTAAGGGAACAAGCAAGAAACCAGCTGTTGTACTAGACTTAGACGAAACTGTTGTTGATAACAGTCCACACCAAGCAATGTCTGTAAAAACAGGAAAAGGCTATCCTTATAAATGGGATGACTGGATTAATAAAGCAGAAGCGGCAGCTCTTCCTGGCTCAATTGACTTCTTAAAACATGCAGAATCAAAAGGCGTAGATATTTACTATATTTCAAATCGTAAAACGAATCAGTTAGATGCGACAATTAAAAATTTAGAACGTATCGGTGCTCCGCAAGCAACGAAAGAACACATCTTGCTACAAGATCCGAAAGAAAAAGGAAAAGAAAAACGTCGTGAACTCGTTTCAACAACGCATGATATCGTCTTATTATTTGGTGATAATTTATCAGACTTCATTGGTTTCGATGGATTATCCACGCAAGATCGTAATAAGAAAGTAGAAGAATTAAAAGCGCAATTTGGCGAGAAATTTATTGTTTTCCCAAATCCTATGTATGGTGACTGGGAAGGCTCTTTATATAACTATGACTTTAAAAAAACAGATGCAGAAAAAGATAAAATTCGTAAAGACAACTTAAAAGCATTTGAAGATAAAAAATAAAGGGTGGCACTGTGCCATCCTTTATTTTTTTCTTATAACATAAAAATAGAGTTAACGGCAGGTTATAATTGTGCCACTTAAAACAGACGGAATAATAATCGACATTTTTTTACAAATTTTTTTCATTTTCATTACATCACGACTCCCTCGTTCCTTTTTATGTAAGATAGATTTATAATGTAAAAAGATATTCAAGTACGAGCAGTTTAGAAAGGACTATATCGGTTAAAAATGATTAAAAAACGAATTATAAAAAGAACTCTTTTAATTTCGATTATTATTCTCATTGTTATTTCTTTAATAAATTTTCTTTCCAAATCTTTCATACATAATCAAGCAGAAGCAGTTGAAACAAAAAAGCATGCTGAACATCCAAAAGAGGAGATTCCACCGTTCCCAAAAGCAAGTACGACAGCAAAAAAAACAGATGATCAATATAGCCTTGTCAATAATCCGGATTCATTACTCGTGTTAGTCAACAAGCATCGAAAGCTACCAGACTCTTATACACCAAGTGATTTAACAAAACCAAATGTTCCGTTTTTATCTCCGAAAGATAAAGAAAAAACATTACTTCGTAAGCCGGCAGCAGATGCCTTAGAAACAATGTTTGAAACAGCAAAAAAACAAGGAATTGAGCTTTCAGCTGTATCTGGATTTCGCTCTTATAAACGACAACAGTCATTACACAATACATACGTAGATCGTCAAGGAAAAGAAGCTGCTGATTCGTTAAGTGCCGTTCCTGGAACAAGCGAGCATCAAACAGGACTTGCTATAGATATTAGCTCTAATTCAGCAAACCTTCAATTGGAGCCTGTATTCGGAGAAACACCTGAAGGAAAATGGGTGGCAGAGCATGCGCACGAATTTGGATTTATTATCCGTTATCCGAAAGATAAAACAAACATTACCGAATATGCTTTTGAGCCATGGCATCTTCGTTTTGTCGGCAATCCGCATGCCACATATTTATATACGCATCACTTGACATTAGAGGAAGCAATGGAAGACAAAAAATAAGAGAGCTATACGCTCTCTTATTTTTTTAATCTACTAACCTTTGTTTCCATTCCACCGACCAAGGTACTCCTTTTCCTGTTTTTTTAGAAGCCTGTACCATCGCTCCTCGCCCCACCAAACAAATCTCTCCTGCCTCATTCTTCACCATATAGTGTAAATCTAAAGATGAATTTCCGACATTTTCCGCTTTTACATACACTTTTAGGTTCTCATCAAAGAACACTTGTTTTAAAAAATTACATTGTAAATCTGCTACTACAATCATCGTTTCTGACGATTCATGCACCCACTCTTGCATAAAACCAAGTTCTTTAAAAAATTCAATACGAGCTTCTTCAAAATAAGTAAACGCAACACCGTTATTCATATGTCCAAACATATCCGTTTCACAAAAACGAACCTTTACAGGAATGTAGAATGAAAATGCACTCGCCCACTCTTCAAAATGTTCAATATAATGAATCTTCTTCACAAACACCCATCTCCTTCTCGTATACTCTCTTTAATATTATTTGATTTTTCGGAAATTTAAAATCAAAATGCATTGCTATACTAAACAAAAAGGAACCTGCACCTCTCTTTGTTTTACCGACGCCCGTGGTAGAAATAGGCACTGACCGCTTCTATGCATGGCCAGATCCTCTCGCCCATCCAAAAAGAAAGAGGTTTTTTATGTTGTGCTTCAACTTGTATTTATATAACTATAAAAATTGCCTCTTCAAACTGAAGAGGCAATCTAGATTAATAGTTATTGTCACTACCAAAAAAATCTTTAAAAGATTGAATCGTTGTGTCACGGTTTAATGCAGCAATCGATGTCGTTAATGGAATTCCTTTTGGACAAGATTGTACACAGTTTTGTGAGTTACCGCAGTTTGCAAGTCCCCCATCACCCATGATTGCACGTAAACGATCCGCTTTATGCATTTCACCCGTTGGATGTGCATTAAATAAACGTGCTTGTGAAAGTGGTGCTGGACCAATAAAGTCAGATTTGTTGTTTACGTTTGGACATGACTCTAAACATACACCACAAGTCATACATTTTGATAATTCATATGCCCACTGACGTTTCTTCTCTGGCATCCTCGGTCCTGGACCTAAGTCATACGTTCCATCAATCGGAATCCATGCTTTTACACGCTTTAACGCGTTAAACATACGACTACGGTCTACTTGCAAATCACGAATAACCGGGAATGTTTTCATTGGTTTTAAGCGAATTGGTTGTTCTAGTTGATCAATAAGTGCTGTACATGATTGACGTGGTTTTCCGTTGATTACCATCGAACATGCTCCGCACACCTCTTCTAAACAGTTCATATCCCAAGCAATAGGTGTTGTCTTGTTCCCTTTTACATCAACAGGGTTACGGCGAATTTCCATTAATGCCGAAATAATATTCATATTTGGGCGATAGGGAATTTCAAATTCTTGATCATACTCCTGTGAGTTCGGGCCGTCTTGTCTTGTAATAATAAGGCGGATTGTTTTCTCAGACATGTTGCTTATCCCCCTTCTCTTCTCCCTTAGCAGCTACTTCATGTTTTGAAGAATAATCACGCTTACGTGGTTTGATTAATGAAATATCAACGTCTTCGTAATGGAATGCTGGTGCCTTTCCTTCTCCTTCAAACTTCGCCATTGTTGTTTTTAAGAAGTTCTCATCATCACGATCTGGGAATTCTGGTTTATAATGTGCACCGCGGCTTTCATTACGGTTATATGCACCAATTGTAATAACACGAGCTAATTCAAGCATATTTGCCAGTTGACGTGTAAACGAAGCACCTTGGTTACTCCATTTCGCCGTATCGTTAATGTTAATGTGTTTATAACGTTCCATTAACTCTTCGATTTTCGCATCTGTTTCTAATAATTTTTTATTTTCACGAACTACTGTTACATTATCTGTCATCCATTCTCCAAGCTCTTTATGAAGAACATATGCATTCTCATTACCATCTAACGTTAAAATATTATTGAATTTTTCTGTTTCAATTAATTCATTTTGCTCATATACAGCAGATGAAACAGCATCAGATGATTTTGAAAGTCCTTTCATGTATTCAATTGCATTTGGTCCCGCTACCATTCCGCCGTAAATCGCTGAAAGTAATGAGTTAGCACCTAGTCGGTTACCACCATGCATTGAATAATCACACTCACCAGCTGCAAATAACCCTGGAATACTTGTCATTTGCTTATAGTCAACCCATAGTCCGCCCATTGAGTAATGAACAGCCGGGAAGATTTTCATCGGTAGTTTACGAGGATCATCACCTGTGAATTTTTCATAGATTTCAATAATTCCACCAAGTTTAATATCTAGTTCTTTCGGATCTTTATGAGAAAGATCTAGATATACCATATTTTCACCGTTAATACCTAACTTTTGCTCTACGCAAACATCAAAGATTTCACGTGTTGCGATATCACGAGGTACAAGGTTTCCGTATGCAGGATATTTCTCTTCTAAGAAGTACCATGGTTTACCGTCTTTATACGTCCAAACGCGTCCACCTTCACCACGTGCAGATTCACTCATAAGACGTAACTTATCGTCCCCAGGAATTGCAGTCGGGTGAATTTGAATGAACTCACCATTTGCATAATATGCACCTTGTTGATATACAGCAGATGCTGCTGTACCTGTATTAATAATAGAATTTGTAGATTTTCCGAAGATGATACCAGGGCCCCCTGTTGCCATAATTACAGCATCAGCTCGGAAACTTTTAATTTCCATAGATTGTAAGTCTTGCGCTACGATTCCACGACATACACCTTCGTCATCGACAACAGCGCGTAAGAAATCCCAGCCCTCATATTTCGTAACAAGACCTGCTACTTCATGACGGCGTACTTGCTCATCTAACGCATATAATAATTGTTGTCCTGTTGTTGCACCAGCGAATGCTGTACGGTGATGCTGCGTTCCACCGAAGCGGCGGAAGTCTAGTAATCCTTCTTCCGTACGGTTAAACATTACACCCATGCGATCCATTAAGTGAATAATACCAGGTGCTGCATCGCACATCGCTTTTACAGGAGGTTGGTTCGCTAAGAAATCTCCTCCATAAATTGTATCGTCAAAGTGGATCCATGGAGAATCCCCTTCACCTTTTGTATTTACAGCACCGTTAATGCCGCCTTGCGCGCATACAGAGTGAGAACGTTTCACTGGTACTAAAGAGAATAGTTCTACATTCACGCCTGCTTCCGCTGCTTTAATCGTTGCCATTAAGCCGGCTAATCCACCGCCAACTACGATAAGTTTCCCTTTCATGCTCTCCCACTCCTTACAAGTTTGCTAGATTCGGATTAATGAACGCAAATAATGCGCTCACTCCTACGTACGATAATATTAAGAAAACTGCTAATGTTACATACGTAGAAATACGCTGTGAACGTGGTGATACTGTGATACCCCAGCTAATAAAGAATGTCCATAATCCATTTGCAAAGTGGAAAATAGCTGATAAAATCCCAACTAAATAGAAGCCAAACATAAATGGATTGCCTAAAATATTTGCCATCATATCATAGTTTACCGTTTGTCCAAGCGCAGCCTGAATGCGAGTTTCCCAAACGTGCCAAGCTAGGAATATAAGTGTAAACACACCAGTAAATCGTTGCAGAACGAACATCCAGTTACGGAAATAGCTGTAAGATGTTGCATTGTTCTTAGCTGTAAATGCGATATATAAACCGTATACAGCATGGTACAGCAATGGTAAGAAAATTACAAAAATCTCCAATGCGTACCGAAATGGAAGCTGTTCCATAACATGAGCAGCACTATTAAAAGCCTCTGCTCCTCTTGTTGCAAAGTTGTTTATTACTAAGTGTTGCGTCATAAAGACGCCAATTGGAATGACACCCATTAACGAGTGCCACTTGCGAAATGTATACTCGCGGCCTTTCATGTCCCCATTACCCCCTCGAATGTTTGACTGCTGTTTGTCACATTACTTTATAACAATAGCATTTTTCCACTATTGTTATAAGAAAAACTGAAAAAATTATTCGAAATATTTCAGCATAATTTGATAACAAATTCATTTTACTCCTATTTTTGTCGAAGCGTCAAGAAAACGTATACATAATCTATATATAATTTTCATATTCTTTTTTCATTCTCTACATCAGATTTTTTCCAAAGAAATAGCTGTGTTTATCTATATAAAATGGTATATAATATTGGCAGTATAGAAAGTGGGGAATATTGTGAGTACAAAAAAAATCGAGAGCGAATCTTTACAAAATATTTCAATCAATGCATTTGCCTATGAATTGCTTCGGGGAGAATTACTCCCTGACTTAATAGGGAAAGAATTAGATGCCATTTTATATTGGGCTGGCAGAAACTTAGCACGAAAATATCCGTTAGAAACAATCGATGAAATAAGCCAATTTTTCGAAAAAGCTGGTTGGGGTGACTTAACGGTTATTGAACATAAACGTCGTGAAATGCACTTTAAACTAACAGGTGCTCTTATTGAAGAACGCCAGCAACAAAAGAGACATTCTTCTTACCAATTAGAAGCTGGTTTTATTGCCGAGCAAATTCAAAAGCAGCGTAGTGTGATTGCTGAATCTTACGAAGAGCAGAAAAAGCGCTCTAGCTCTGTTACATTCCTTGTGCAATGGGATGCAAAAGATCCTGTCGAAGTATAATGCACATTCATAAGTCAACTAGACACGACCATGTCCAGTTGACTTTTTTTATCCCGCTATTTGCGGACATGCGCCCCGCTAATGAAAGTTTTACTTTCTCTACATAAATCCATTTTAATTTTTCAATGCATAAACAGTCACTTTATATTATTTGCGACATTTTTTGATTATAACCAAAAAAATAGAAGACATTGCTACCTACAATGTCTTCCCTGTTAAATACGTATGAATGGTTTCGGCTATGTTTTGCGGCATTCCAGCTTCTATAATGTCTGTAACAGATGCTTCTTTCATTTTCTTAAGAGAGCCAAAATGTTTTAAAAGTGTTTTCTTTCGTTTTTCCCCGACTCCTGGTATATCATCCAATGCCGATTGAATAACAGATTTCCCATGAATTTGACGATGAAACGTAATCGCAAAGCGGTGCACTTCGTCTTGAATACGCTGCAATAAGTAAAACTCTTGACTGTTACGCTCTAGCAGAACAGGTTCCGGTGGTTCACCAATTATTAAATGGGATGTGCGATGTTTATCATCTTTCACAAGCCCTGCTGTTGGAATAGAAAGACCGAGTTCATTTTCTAACACATCACATACTGCAGCGAGATGACCTTTCCCACCATCAATTACAATTAAATCTGGAAGTGGTAAGCTTTCTTTTAAAACACGTGTATAACGACGGCGCACAACTTCACGCATCGATTCATAATCATCAGGTCCTTGCACCGTTTTAATTTTATATTTACGGTACTCTTTTTTGGCAGGTTTTCCATCGTTAAATACAATCATCGCGGAAACCGGATTTGTTCCTTGAATGTTAGAATTATCAAATGCTTCAATTCTATGCGGCGTTTCTATCCCTAGCTGTTCTCCTAATTTTTCGACCGCCTTAATGGAGCGTTCTTCGTCGCGTTCAATTAAATAAAATTTTTCATGCAGTGCAATTTTAGCATTCTTACTCGCTAAGTCGACAAGTTCCTTTTTCTGGCCCCGTTTTGGCTGCGTTGCATCTACGTCTAAAAACTTTCCAATCAATTCATGATCAATGCTGCTTGGTACAACAATTTCTTTCGGTTTAAAGTGATTATTTTGTTCATAAAATTGTCCGATAAACGTTAGGAATCCTTCTTCCGGATCATCATAAATCGGAAACATCGAAACATCCCGTTCAATCAACTTTCCTTTTCGAACGAAAAATACTTGCACGCACATCCAACCTTTATCAACCGCATAACCAAACACATCGCGGTCGACTAAGTCACTCATAATCATCTTCTGCTTTTCCATTATTGCATCCATATGAGCAATTTGATCTCGCAATTCTTTCGCTCGTTCAAACTCTAATTTTTCCGATGCTTCATACATTTTCGTTTCCAATTCCGAACGAATCTCTTTATGTCCACCATTTAAAAACTTAATAATTCCATCTACAATTTCTTTATTTTGTTCATCTGTTACCTCTTGTACACAAGGCGCTAAGCATTGTCCCATATGATAATATAAACAAACTTTATCTGGTATATTTGTACATTTCCGAAGCGGATACATACGATCTAACAATTTTTTCGTTTCATGAGCTGACTGTGAATTTGGATATGGACCAAAATATTTCCCTTTATCCTTTTTTACATTTCTCGTAATAAGCAAACGCGGTTGTTTTTCAGCTGTAATTTTAATAAATGGGTATGTTTTATCATCTTTTAATTGGATATTATACTTCGGATCATATTTTTTAATTAAATTTAACTCTAAAATAAGAGCCTCTAAATTTGAAGAAGTGACAATATATTCAAAGTCAACAATTTCTTCTACAAGCCGAAGTGTTTTTCCATCATGTGAACCAGTAAAATACGAGCGCACACGATTTTTTAACACCTTTGCCTTCCCGACATAGATAACTGTTCCTTGCTTATCTTTCATTAAATAACAGCCCGGTTGGTCCGGTAAAATCGCTAGTTTTTCTTTTAAATACTCGTGCACGCGCTCTCTCCTCTCTTACCTTTTCCACTCGTATAACACGATTGTATGATAAACAGGGTCAAATAGCGGGTTAGAACGAAAGACGGCAACTTCTTTTACCTGTCCTTTTATATCAACCCCTTGTTTTTGAAACCCTTCAATTAAATGGTTCGTAACGTATATTGTATCATTCTTATGATATTTTTTATCTTGTAAAAAATAGTCATATGTGTAAAAGCGTTTATGTTCATATGGTACATGCAAATATTCCATAATCCGTGTCTCTTCCCATGTATATACGATGAACGGCTGCTGTTTTTCTTGTAAATACGACACAAGCTGATACGTTGCAGGTACAGCTTCTTTTTGTTCCTGCATAAGCGGTATACTAATAACAAGTTGAAACGTTGCAAATAACAGCAATAAAATTCCGCTATGCCTTTTTAACCATGAAATAGCAAGTACGCAAAGTACTATTGCTACAATTGGATAAGAGTGACGCGGTTTATCAATATTTTGTCCAAGTAAATTCCACACAAAATATACAATGCCGAGCGCGATTAACAATTTCGGATAGCAACGTATGTTCTTCCATTGTAAAACAAATAGAAGCAAAAAGAAAAGAAAGAAACTTGTAAGAACATACGAATGGACACCTATCCCTGCAAATCCAATATTCTCGGAAAGCAAACGAAACAGACGTGATATAAGCGGTTCACTCGTTTCTGTAACAGCACCGCCCCATTCTGTAAAATGACCTTCTACAAATCCAAACGAAATTTTCCATAGTCCCTCTACACCGCCGATATTCCAAATAAGCGCTCCAATCCATACAAGCTGAGAAAGAACAGCTGTACAGCATATGATAATAAACCGCCATTTTTCTTCATGCCACTGCTGCCATACTAGTACAATAAGCGCGATTCCAAATGGTGCATATGATACACGTATTCCCATCAATACCGCGAAGAAAATGACTGGCCAAAATTGAGCTCGAAATTCATTCGTGCGAAATGCACGCTCTACACTCCACAAATACCACCATAGCACTGCTAATGCTGCTCCCTCTGACATTGGCTGTGTTACTAAAATGGAAAAATAACCGCTCGTTTGCAGTGCAGCTACAACAATAAGAGCACTCGTTTTACTTACATAATGACGTGCCATCCAATACATTGGAAAAGCCGCAGTCAGTGCCATAACCGCATTAAAAATCCCTAACGATTGCACAGGACTTTCTATAAAAAGGTGCGTCATCATTCCCCCTAAAATAAAAAATGGATAACCCGGGAAATGAGGTTGCATCGCTAATATGTCATATTGTTTTAGCGCAAGCGAAAAGTCTACTTCATCCCACGAGGCAGCAAACGGACTTGCATAAAAAAAACGAATAACAATCGCACTTGAAAACAGAATAATTGCCCATATACGTAATACTCGATTCATCTTATTTCCTTTCTGCAAAAAAAGTACAAGGAATATTCCTTGTACTTTTAGCTTACTGATTTATTTGCTTCGACTTCAGTTTTCTTTTTTTCAACAGGTTTTTTAAAAACAATTAACATATAAAGGACAACAAAATAACCGATATATGCAAGGATTTCTTCAAGTGATGGCATCGAAGAATATCCTAAAAATGCTTTTAAGAAAATACCGATATCACCGGAAAGAAGCGGCGCAATACCATGATCACGCAAGTAATGATCATAATCAATCGGATGCTCCGGAAGCAGCCACGTAATATCGTATACGTGCGGCATCACACTGCCAAGTATTTTTAAATCTTGGAGTATGGAAATACCTTGTACAAGAAGTCCCGCTGCAATGAAGACAATAAATACTCCCGTTACTCTAAAGAATACTTTTAGTGAAATACGCATCGTTCCTTTAAAGAAAAAGTAGCTGACAAGAACTGCAACAAGAACTCCTGTAATTGCTCCCCACCCTTGCATTGCTGCTTCAATATTTCCGCCTGTAATCGCAGCAAAGAAGAACACTGTTTCAACGCCTTCTCGTAGCACAACAAGAAAGGAGTGTACGACCATCCCAATTACGTTTCCAGTCGTAATATAATGACTCATTTTACTTTCCATAGTGCCTTTTATATTTTTGCTATGTTCTGCCATCCAAAATACCATTTGTGTAAGCAAAATAACGGAAATGAACATAATCGATATCTTTAAATACATCTCACTTCCCATTGCGGCAAAGCCAGTAAACACAACTTGGAAGACAAGAGCAACAATATAACTTGCTACAACCGCAAGGCCTGCTCCTAACCAAACGTATTTCACAAACTGCTTATTATCCGTACGCTTTAAATACGTAGTAATAATCCCAACAATGAGCAATGCTTCTAATACTTCACGAAATGTAATAAGAAATGCCTGTAATTGCATCGCTCTTCCTCCTCATTCTTACTTACGTTTTCGCATTGCGTATACAATAACTCCAACAAGTATAAGTACTATAACAACAATTGGAGCCCAGTTTTTCAATTTGCTTAAATCTGTCCATTCTGTTTTGCCTGCGCTTTTTGAAGCTTCTTCTTTTCCGCTCGCATCAAAATGGCCAACTCTGAAATCTTTAATTTTAAATTCTTTTTGTAAACTTGTTAAAATAACATCTTTACTTTTCTTGAAAGCATCTTGATTTGCTTCCTTTTGTCCTACTCCAAATAAGCCTGGATTTCCAAGTGATTCTAATGCTTTGTTAAATTCATCTTTTAAAGTTGTATCTAACTCTTTATTATGCTGTGCAACAACTGGTGATAACGCTTCATATGTTGCAAATGCTTTTGCTAATAAACGTTTACTTGTATCATAATCTTTAAATTGTTCATCAACATTTGTTAAACGACGATTAATATTAAGAGCAAGAATTTTTTGCATATCAGCAATAAGATCTTCTTTATTTTTCTTATCAAAATCGTTCATAATTGCTTTAGTTGGTTCTTTTCCCATGTGCTGATCAATTTCTGTCTGCACATTTTCATATGCTTTCTTTGCTTCTGTAAAGTTTGGCGGATTTTCATCTAACTTCGCGACCATTTGCTTATATGCCTCTGCAACCTTTTCCTCGTTCGGATTTCCGTACGAATAAGCAAATGCACTTGTATGTATCGAGAATAGTAAAAAAACACCAACAAATAATGAAGTAATTATTTTTTTCATAAACGTTCCTCCTAAAGAGATGATAATAATTATCACTTTCAATGTCAAGAAAAGAAATACTCACTATGAGCATTTCTTTTCTCTTGCTAATACATGCGCTTCATAATCAATTATAACTTTCTCTACCGGGCGTCTCATCTCTTTCCAAATTGCGGGAAAAACGCGCGTCATATACTTACGAAACGAAATAAACGACTCCCCTGTTTCACGCACTTTATACGTAATCGGTACTTCCTGAACTCGAAATCCTTTTCGCACTAAATTTAGTGTAATCACTTGTGCATAATTGTAATCATGCACAATTTCCCCGTGCTCCATCGCTTGCCGTGAAAAAGCACGCATCCCTGATTGACCATCACGAATCCATTTACGTAGCAATATACATTGCAGCATCGTAAAACAATAGTTTCCAAGCCGTCTATGCAGTTTCATACCGCTAATGGTACCGCGAAAACGTGATCCCATTGTATAATCTGCTTTTCCTTCCAAAATGGGCTGCAATATATTCGGAATTTCATCTGCTGGATATTCATCATCCGCATCAATCATCACACTAATATCAGCTCCCAGTCGATAGCTCTCCTTGAGGCCTGCTCGAACAGCTGCACCTAAACCGCCATTTTTTGCAAATGAAACGATATGATCTGCTCCTGCTTCTTTTGCAACTTCTACCGTTCTGTCTGTTGAACCGTCATCAATGATAAGAACTTCTACTGTTACACTCGGATGAAAATGACGCGGTACTTTTCGAATAACATGCGCAATGGATTCTTCTTCATTTAGGGCTGGTATAAATACAATCACTTTCATTACTTTTCCTGCTCCTTTAACGCTTCCACTAACACAGGACCACGGCTATGTGATGGATACGGTGCACCTAATAAATAAGCAAGTGTTGGTGCCATAGAAACGAGGCTTTTCTTCTCTTCTATTTTCACACCTTGTTTAATATGGGGACCGTACATAAAGAATGGCACAAAACGTTCTCCCTCATCTAAATGGCCATGACCGCCAATTCCATCTGCCTGTCCATGATCAGCACAAATGATAAACGTCGTATTCTCTGCTTTTCCTGTTTTCTCTAAATGCTCGATAAAATGTTTCACATGCTGGTCTGCTTCATAAATTTTTTGTAAATACTCATCATATAATACACCGCGGCTATGTCCCGTTTGATCTGTTGAAATGAGTTGTACAATAAAAAGATCTGGGTCTTGTTCATCCATAATTTGTTTCGCCTTCTCCATAATCTTTCCATCCACAACATCATTTTTCATCACAGCTGTAAATGTTTCTACATCTTCACCAAACGCATCGACTAAATGCGCAACGGCTAGCATTTTTCCTGTTTTGTCTACTTTTCGAAGCGAATCAAAAATACTTTCTACGTTCACACCGTGTTTCCAAACCATGTTCGATTTAATGCCATGCTCAAACGAATACGTCCCTGTAAACATAGAGGAGAAACATACAACAGTACGAGCTGGATACACCGTTTCCATGTTTAAAAACTCCGTCCCTTTTTTTCGAAGAGAATCTAAATACGGTGTATGCGCTGCTTCAAAACGATCTTTACGCATGCCGTCAATAACAATGACAACTACTTTTTCATTCAGTGCTTCTTTATTTTCAGGCATATTTTCCGTATAAGTTGGAATTGCTTTTGGCTGCCAATCAAATAAATTACGATGCAAGATAATTGTATATAGTGCAAGAGCACCGTAAAACATAATAATTGTTTTCCAATCTACTGCACCTAGCGTACCGCCTTCTTGGAAGAAAAGATAATAATAATACCAAAGCGATAACAATAGTAAAAACTTTGGCATTTGCTCCTGGGCATTTCCACTTGTAGAATCACTGTTCTTTAACACGAGTTTCCAAAAACGTGTAAAGTTTAGCCAAGACGTTCCAATGCGCAAATGATAATATAACGTTCCCCAAAATAAGATTGTAAAGAAAAAATATAATCCTAATGCAAATAATAATAACGGTATGTGTACCGTTTTAAAGACGATTAAATAGACAACGAACGGTAGCCACAAGTAATTTCGTAAAAACAATGGAAAATCAAACAAATAATATAAAACGAGTAGCGGAACAATGAATAAAAAACCACTAAAAAAGGCAGGAACAAAACCCGGTTGTCCAAACTGTGAAATAGAAAACAACAAAAATGTACCGAATACAAAAATCGGTGTAAATGGTTTCCCTTCATTTAGTAGGTTCCAACAGCGCGCCGCTACTTTTTCAAATTTTGACGCTTTCTTTACTTCTTCCAACGAATTTTTTCTCCCTTCTGACTGAAAAATGAGCGTAATTCCATCGGATATAATAGTAATAGTATTACGCCCACACCATAAGAAAATATAAATTTAAAACCATGACTCATTAACGACCATTGGTAGGCATCAGATTGCATGGTTCCTACTGCTTGCAATGCTAATGTCATAACGGTCTCATACGTACCAATTCCGCCTGGTGTTAGTTGAAACACTTGTCCAGCAATGGTCACGCTATTTACCCAAACGGCTTGCACAAATGATAAAGGCTTAGCGATTTCATAAATTACAAATGCCTCGCAAATCCAGCTCAGCATAATAAGCAAGAGAATCATTCCGCCTTGTAGAGTAAATAGTGACTCTTTCAGTTGCTTCCACTGCTTTTCTGCAAATTGAGGTACTTTCTTATATAAGAGAAATAACATCACGCTTCCTATACATACACACGTTAGAATAACAGAAACATTAAGTAAAATACTTCTCCATAATAGTAACATACCCGCTGCCCCAAACAGACCGAGAATAAACAGATCTAGTATACGAAGTACAACGACAGATTGCGCCGCTTCTCCTAATGTTACTTTCTTCTCTCTTGTAATCGTCGTAATGCGAACAGCATCTCCTACTTTTAGCGGAGAAACATGATTAATGAATAAACTATACAACAGTCCATATAATGCCTCTTTCATCGTAATGCGATGATGAAGATATAATTTCCATGCATATGCACGAAATAAAAAAGCGATGCTGTACATCATAACGAGAAGCATAATTGTGTACGGCTGTCTCCATAAATCTTGAAGATGTTTCCATAATGAGGATGCTTCAAACGATCGCCATGACAAAAGAAAAAAGATACATAGCAAAAAAACACCGCAAATATTAAACAATATCCGAATATTGTTTCGCCCACGCAACGGTTCGTTCCAACCCTTCTGCAAAAGATACACGCGGCCTATATCCAAGTTGTTCTTGCGCTTTTGAAATATCTGCCCACGTTGATGTTACGTCCCCTTTTCTATGCGCTTCTCTCCTTACACGCATAAACGGGAAATGTGTTTCTAACTGCGCGAGTAATTCTGTCATTAAAATAGGCGCGTTAGACCCCAGATTATATACATCACTATGATTTGATTGTAATGTAAGAGCGATTCCTTCTGTAATATCATCGATATACGTATAATCACGACCTGTACCTGTTCCGTACACAACAATTTCTTCCTCGTTTAATAATTTTCGAATGAAGCTTGCAATTGCCATATCCGGACGTCCCCACGGTCCATATACAGTAAAGAACCGTAAAATATTCATTTGAAATCCGTACATATATTGATACGCATGACAAAGAGATTCTGCTCCGTATTTGGATGCAGCATACGGTGAAAGAACACGACCGTTTGCCATTTCCTCTCGCAACGGCATCCCTGTCTGCTCTCCATATACAGAAGAAGACGATGCAAAAATAACATGCTTCACATTTTCTTCGCCGGCACATGTTAATACGTTGCTTGTCCCTTTTATATTAATATCAACGTAAGCACCTGGTATTTCAAGCGATGGTCTTACACCTGGAAAGCCGGCTAAATGAATCACCGCATCGATTTTCTCTTGCTGCATCACAGCTTTCACATCATCTTTTTGTAAAATATCACATTCATAAAATGGAACGTTCCCAACTTTCTGGACTTGTTCTAATTGAAAAAGTTTTCTAGACTTCGCATAATAAGAGTGAAAATTATCAAGAAGCACAACTTGTTTACCTTGCTCTAATAATTTCAACGCAAGGTGACTTCCGATAAAACCCGCTCCTCCAGTAATTAATACTTTCATTTCGTTCACCACCTTCTATCACCCTATGCAAAAGAAGAAACCTTGTCAAGGCAAGGTTTCTTCAAAAGAATATAGACGTTTCGGTTTTATCCCGCATTAACGGACAGTAAGACCCCCGCCTCAAAATTCAGAGAAAAGCAAAGAAAATAGGTGGGGATAACTGTCCGTAAAAGCCCGATTGGTGAGGGCTTTCCATCAGCGGGGGATAAAGCCCCCCCTCACTGATGGAAGTTTCACTTTATTTCGCTGTTTCCACAACTTTATTTAACGTGGATTCAATTTGCGGCAATAACTTGTCTGCTTCTTCTTTCTTTTTCGCTTTTACTGCGTCTAAATAAGATTGTGCTGTTTTTGTTAACTCTGCTGTTTGCTGCTCGCCAAGTACCGTTTTTAAATCATTTTCAATCATGTTAATGAACAATGCACCTTCTAATGCTGTAACAGGACCTTTGTCTTTTCCGAAGTTTTCTTGGCTCTCTTTATACTCACCTAATGCAACTTTTGCGAATCCACGTACAAACGCTTTATTTACCGCTTTTGCGTCAACTGTTTTTACATCTGTTTTTAAATCAAATTGCTTTAAGATAAATTCTGCTTCTTCAGGAGCTGCTTTTTTTACATATGGATAGACAGCTTGATAAAATGCCCATCCCTCAGCTTGCTCAACTTTAGCTTTTTTCTCATCTTTCTTTGCTTCTTCTACCATTTTTGTAGCATAACCGTGCGGCTCAGCGCCCGTTGCAAAGTAGAATGTTTTCATTAACGTTTTATCTACAACTTGCTTGCCAAGAGAAAACGCAAGTTTGTCGCCTTTATCAATTGCTGCGTTCATTTCATCAAAGCCGCCTTTAATCGTAGAAGCCATTTGTGTACCGTATGCCGTATCACGCTTTCCAACTGTACCTTCTACACCTTTATAAAACGCAAGCGCTTCTTCCATTTCTTTTTTCACATCATCTTTTTTTCCCCATTTTGTATCAATTTCTTTGAAATCATGGCGCATAGATTGGAAGAATTCTTTTTGCATTAATTTATCAAATAGTTGTCTTACAACCATTGGTTCCATTTCTTTCTTTTTCCCTGCTTCTAATGCAGCTGTAATTGTTGGATCAATTTGCTCACTAAATTCACCATCACGTTTTTGAACAAGAGATTGTAATTTTTCTTTATATAACTTTGTTACCTTATCAAAGTCAACCTCTTTGCCGTCTTTCGCTTTGTCAAGCTCCGCTATTCCATCTTTGTAAGCTTGTACAAAATCTGCTTCTTGTTGTTTTGTTTCTTCTTTTTTCGCAGTTTGTTCTGTCTTCTTCTCTTGTGCTTCAGATTTTTTCGTTTCCTCTTTCGCACAACCTGCAAAAAGTAAAGTTGTTACCGCTGCTGCAGATAATACTTTTAATTTTAACGTCATGGCTTACGTCCCCCTAAAACTCATTGATAGTGATTTTCATTATTGATAGCTTGATTATAAAAGTAGGGGTGACAAGTGTCAACAACATTTTCGTATCCGTTGTCTTATTTACACAAGGTAATTTTAACCAATATAAAAAGCCCAGCATCATCTGCTGGGCTTTGGAAATTAGAAGTGTTTAGATACTAATTCAGCTAACGCTTCTTTCGGCTTGTAACCTAATGCTTGATCAACCACTTGACCGTCTTTTAATACGAAAAGAGCTGGGATGCTCATTACTTCGAATTTACGAGCTGTTTCTTGGTTTTCATCCACATCTACTTTTACTACCTTTACTTTATCGCCTAATTCTGCATCGATTTCTTCTAATACAGGAGCAATCATTTTACAAGGGCCGCACCAAGGTGCCCAAAAATCTACTAATACAAGACCTTCGCTTGCTTCAGCTGCGAAAGTTTGGTCAGTTACGTTTACAATTGCCATATTATTTCCTCCTTTATAAATTTTCTAACCAAAGTATATCATTATCTTATATACGTGGCGAATAATATGTATCGTTAAGTATTTTAACAAATAAATCGACCTTTATACTAGAGAATTTTCTTCTGAGTGAAAAAGCGAGAAGCAGGGGACCTCTCGCTTTTCTTTATTTATATAGGGGTAATTACTTACTAGGAACTCATTATCCGCAACTTAAGAATGTACTTTTAACTTTTTAAATTCTTCTGTTAGAAGCGGTAATACTTCAAATAAGTCACCAACGATGCCATAGTCAGCTACTTTAAAAATATTCGCTTCCGGATCTTTGTTAATTGCTACGATAATCTTTGAGTTAGACATACCAGCTAAATGCTGAATCGCACCAGAAATACCACATGCAATATATAAATCTGGCGTTACAACTTTACCTGTTTGCCCAATTTGCAGTGAATAATCGCAATACTCTGCATCACAAGCTCCGCGAGACGCACCGACTGCTCCGCCAAGCACATCTGCTAATTCTTTTAACGGCTTGAAACCATCTTCACTTTTCACGCCGCGTCCGCCTGCAATAATTACTTTTGCTTCGGAAAGGTCTACGCCTTCTGCTGTTTTACGGACAACTTCTTTAATCACTGTACGTAAATCTTTTACATCGACTGTCATAGAGGAAACATCGCCTGTACGCGCTTCATCTTTTTCAAGCGGCGCAATGTTATTTGGACGAATTGTCGCAAATAAGACTCCATCTGTTACAACCTTCTGCTCAAATGCTTTACCAGAATAAATTGGACGTGTGAACACAACATTACCACCAGCCACTTCTAACGCTGTCACGTCAGAAACAAGACCTGCCTCTAATTTCGCTGCAAGTTTTGGTGATAAATCCTTTCCTAATGCCGTATGTCCAAAAACAATTCCTTCTGGTTTTTCTTCTTCATACACCGCTAGAAATGCTTGCGCATATCCATCAGACGTATATGAAGCCAATTTATCGCTTTCAACTGTCACAACGCGATCTGCACCGTAAGAAATAAGTTCTTGTGCAAATGAAGCGACGCTTTCACCTAGTAAAAGACCGACCACTTCTCCGCCTTCTGCAATTGTTTTTGCGGCTGCTACTGCCTCAAATGAAACGTTACGTAAAGAACCGTCACGAACTTCTCCCATTACTAATACTTTACGAGCCATATGTTTTCCCTCCTGGATATCCTAGTATTTTTTAAACTACTTTCGCTTCTGTATGCAATAACGATACAAGTTCTTTTACTTGATCTTGCAGTTCGCCTTGTAACACTTTTCCAGCATCTTTCTTAGGAGGTAAATAGATTTCAATCGTTTTTGTTTTCGCTTCTACATCATCTTCATCTAAATCTAAGTCATCTATTTCTAAAGTTTCTAGCGGCTTTTTCTTCGCTTTCATAATACCTGGAAGCGATGGATAACGCGGTTCATTTAAACCTTGCTGTGCTGTTGCTAAAAGAGGTAACGATGTTTCAATTACTTCTGTGTCCCCTTCTACATCACGCTCGATTTTCACGTTTGTACCGTCAATTTCAAGCTTTGTAATTGTTGTTACATATGGGATATTCAGAGCTTCCGCTACACGTGGTCCAACTTGTCCAGATGCACCGTCAATCGCTACGTTACCAGCTAAAATTAAGTCAACATCCTTCTCTTTTAAGTACTCAGCAAGCACTTTTGCTGTTGTATATTGATCGCCATTTTCAACATCATCTTCAATGTTGATCAATACCGCTTTATCACAGCCCATCGCTAATGCCGTACGAAGTTCTTTTTCACTATCTTCACCGCCAACAGTAACGACTGTAACTTCACCGCCATGTGCATCTCTTACTTGAATTGCTTCTTCAATCGCATATTCATCGTAAGGGTTGATGATGAATTCTGCTTCGCCATCGTAAATTGCACCGTTTTTAATTGTGATTTTTTCTTCTGTATCAAATGTTCGTTTCATGAGTACGTAGATGTTCATTCTATTTACCCCCTTGTTTTTTAAGGAAAATTTGGTTAATTATAATTTTCTGTTAATTTATATTAAAAAAATAGAGAACTACTTGCCGTTAAAAGAAGGTTTACGTTTTTCTAAAAACGCTGCTACACCTTCTCTTCCATCTGTGCTTGTGAACACTTCACCAAATATTTGCGCCTCACGTTGTACTCCTTCATAATAATGAGAAGACTTCGTTGTTTGGAGAAGTTCTAATACAGCACGGACAGATGCTGCGCTTTTTCCGGCAATCTTTTTCGCTACCTTCAGCGCCTCTTCTAACAATACTTCTTCAGGGAATGCCCGGTTTGCAAGCCCCATCTCAGCTGCTTCCACACCTGAAATCGGATCGCTTGTTAACATCATTTCACAAGCTTTTGCTTTCCCAACATAACGCGGTAAGCGCTGCGTTCCCGCAAATCCTGGAATCAATCCTAGCGTTAGCTCTGGCAAACCGATTTTTGCAGTTTCACTTACAAAGCGCATATGGCAAGACATCGCAAATTCTAATCCACCGCCAAGCGCTGCGCCGTGAATTGCCGCAATAATTGGCTTTGTAAATTTTTCAACACGTTCAAATATCACTTGTCCATGTTGTGATAATTTTGTAGCCTCGTTTGCTTCTTCAACAGAAGTGAACTCTTTAATATCCGCTCCCGCTGAGAAAAAGCGGCCTTCCCCATGAACAAGGACAACGCGCACATTCTCATCCGTTTCTACTGCATCAAGCAGTTCACCAACTTCACTAATAACTTGTGAAGACATCGCATTTGCTGGCGGATGATTAATCTTTACAATTGCTATGTAATCCTCCACCGTTACAGATAGGAAATTCAAATGTACTCCCTCCCCATTAATTGCGGTAACCACAAGCTGCTACTAATAGCTCATGCACCGTTTTCGAAATTGCGACCAAATCATATTTATGATCGCTCATTACCCAGTTGGTGACAACTTCATCTACTGTTCCGAAAATCATTTGTCTTGCCACGCGGACATTTAAATCCGTGCGAAATTCTCCTTGCCTGATGCCAGTTTCTAAAATTTCATCAATGACTTGCAAGTACCCTTTCAGCACTTCATTAATTTTGAGGCGTAAGTCTTGGTTGGATTGGCGAAGTTCTAGTTGCGTAACGATAGCAAGAGAATCATTTTGCGAAAGTAAAGAGAAGTGTGTTTCTACCAACATAAATAACTTCTCTACAGCGCTTTCGATTCCTGCTGTTTTTTGCCGAATTGTTTCGATAAATTCTCCCATCTTCTCCTGAAATAAGGATATTAATATATCTTCTTTATTTTTGAAATATAAATATATCGTTCCATCGGCAACACCAGCTTGTTTTGCTATTTTGGAAACTTGGGCTTGGTGGTATCCATTTTCTGCGATGACAATCACCGCTGCATCAATAATTTGATTATATTTAGGTCGATTCTTTTTCACAGTACTATCCCCTTCAAGAAGATGACTGAATGATGATTCATTCACATTTCAATAATACTGACTATTTTAAATATTGTCAATGCTATTCACTCAAAAAAAGAAAGGGCATTAGCCCGTTTGCTCATCACCTTGCTTTTGCAATTCTTCCTCAACAAGCACACGACGCAAAATCTTACCAACAGTTGTTTTCGGTAATTCTTTTCGAAACTCATATACTCTCGGCACCTTATACGCTGCTAAATATTTGCGAGCAAACGCATTTAACTCTTCTTCTGAACATGTTACACCATCTTTCACAACAACGAACGCTTTTACCGTTTCACCGCGATACGGATCAGGCACACCAAGAACAATCACTTCTTGCACCTTTTCATGCTCATATAATACTTCTTCTACTTCACGCGGATATACGTTAAATCCACTTGCCACTATCATATCTTTCTTCCGATCTTTCACATAAAAGAAGCCGTTTTCATCCATATATCCGACATCACCTGTATACAGCCATCCATCTTTCAGCACCGCTGCTGTTTCCTCCGGCTTATTCCAGTAGCCTTTCATCACTTGCGGGCCTTTCACAACAATTTCGCCAACCTCACCTACCGGCAGCGGTTCACCTGTTTCTAGTGACAGAATACGCGCATCTGTACTTGGCCACGGCACACCAATACTTCCAGGCACTCGCTTTGTCCATAAAAAATTACCATGTGTAACTGGGGACGATTCTGTTAAACCGTATCCTTCTACAAGCTTTCCACCTGTCACACTTTCAAACTGTTCTTGCACTTCAACTGGAAGAGCAGCTGATCCACTAATACATGCACTAATAGAAGAAACATCATATTTATGAAGCTCAGGATAGTTTAATAGCGCAATATAAATAGTCGGGGCTCCAGGAAATAATGTAACGCGATGTTTTTTAATCGCCTCTAATACCATTTTAATATCAAATTTCGGAACAAGAACCATTTTATATGCTTGCATAATCGATAAATTCATAACAGCTGTCATCCCGTATACATGAAAAAACGGCAATACACCGAGAAGAACCTCTTCACCTGCCCTGCAATTATAAAGCCAATGCATTCCCATCCTTGTATTGGACACGAGATTTTTATGAGTAAGCATAACGCCCTTTGGAAATCCTGTCGTCCCGCCTGTATATTGCAGGAGAGCCAAATCTTCTTCTGGATCACACGGCACATCTACCGCTGCATCCTCTGCACGTTCAATAGACTTCCAAACGTGAATATTCTCACTTTCTTTTACATGAACAACGAGGTTCGTTTGCTTCTTTTGTACAAATGGATACAATAAATTTTTCGGAAATGGTAAATAATCTGCGATGCGTGTAACAATGACATGCTCAATATTCGTTGAGGACTGAACATTGCTGACTTTCGGAAACACTATATCGAGGCAAAGAATAATTTTCGCGCCTGAATCATGAAGTTGGTATTCAAGCTCTCTTTCTGTATAAAGCGGATTCGTTTGCACGACAACACCGCCAGCTAATAGTGTTCCGTAATAACCGATAACACCTTGCGGGCAGTTTGGCAGCATAATCGCAACTCTGTCCCCTTTTTCCAACCCAAGTTTGCGAAGATAATTAGCAAATTGCCTGACTTTACGATCTAACTCTGCGTACGTAATATCTTTCCCTAGAAAATGAAGCGCTTTCTTTTCTGGATATTGTGAAGCAGCTTCCTGCAAATACATATGAAGAGGCTTCATATCAAAGGAAATCGTGTGCGGAATTTCCTTTGGATAACTTTGCAGCCATGGTTTTTCCACTTCTAACTCCCCCTTCTCTACTTTTTAAAAGCATATCTCCCCCGCTTTAACGGCACGCCCGTTCTAAAATAAATGAATGTGTATTCATGTTGCTTATTATCATTATAGTATAGGGATTGTTCGGTTACAATCATAATATTCAGACTATTGTAAACCTATTACCACCCTACGAATATTCTCCAACATACAAGTGTAATAACTCCCGTTAATAACGAAAATGTAACTCAAAATTATTGGTGATGAATTCATTTTTGTTAATAAAGACAAGGACAAGCAAAAAAGAAGACTTTCTTAACAAAAGTCTTCTCTCTTTATCAATTATTCTTTCTTCAAATTAATCTCAATATCTTTTCCATTCTCATCTTTCAAAATCACTTTGAGATCTCCTACTTCATCAAAAGAAGTAATATCAAATGTTTTTAACCGCTGCCTTGCTCTACTTAATCTCGATTTTATCGTTCCTTCTTTTTCACTTAAAATTTCACTTATTTCTTTTGTCGTAAATTTATT
Source organism: Bacillus sp. NPDC077411 (assembly GCF_044543425.1). NCBI lineage: Bacteria > Bacillati > Bacillota > Bacilli > Caryophanales > Bacillaceae > Bacillus > Bacillus sp. NPDC077411. Next base: position 27,501 of record NZ_JBITWA010000009.1, read on the forward strand.
TACATAAAATAAAACAATCACTAATCTGTACTCGGCACTTAAATGGCTTAAAATACTTTCGAAATCTAATTTTTGTTCTATCTTTTCATTCATCGTATGCTGACTCGGAACTTGCTCGTAATCTTCGACATATACAATTTTATTTTTTCTTATTATATCGTTACACTTATTCATTAATATTTTCATAATCCATGTTTTAAAATAGCGCGGCTCTTTTAATTTCTTCAAATTACTAAAGGCTGCAAGAATAGCTTCCTGCACAGCATCACCTATATCTTCTTCATTTTTGAGACGTGCTTTTGCGACCTTATACATTTGCGGCATTATGATATCAATTGCCTCAATAAAGGCTTCTTCATCACCCTTTTGCGCTCGCTTTAAGAGTAACTCCATATAGCTCCCCCTTTAAAAGATTTATATACGTATATATTTTTGTACACCTATTAGACTATATAGAGATTCAAATGGTTGCATTTTATAGAATTTTTTTCAAATACTATATAAAGCCATTTTAATTTTTCGACATATAAGTCGCTGCTATGCAGAATACAACATAACCGCTTCTATGCGGCCAGTTGCTCTCGTCTCCCTTAAAAGAAAGGGGTTTTTATGTCGTTTTTTAATTTATATATAACTCCTTCTATACATATATCTTTCTGTAACTCTAACAAAAATCTCTCGTAAATTTAAATACTAGAAGGAAACTACAAAACTTTCACGAATTTACCATTTGAATCTAACCATAGGAGGTTTTTTCTATGTTCCAAACTGTAGAAGGTTTTTTAAAGGCGTGGAAATACGAAGCAGATTCAACCCAAAGAGTATTAGATATGCTAACTGATGAATCATTAACACAAGAAATTACACCAGACAATTGGACGTTAGGACGCATTGCATGGCATATTGTGACAACTGTTCCTGTTATAACATCAAGAACAGGCTTAAAATTCGAAGGAGAAACGGAGGATTACCCCGTTCCAACTTCAGCACAATATATCGCGGACAGCTATCGTCAAATGAATGAAGCATTTACTAAAGCATTACAGACACAATGGACAGATCAAGATTTAGAGACAATAAATGATTTCTTCGGAAAACCAATGCCTAATTCAATCTTTTTAATGACTGTCATTAACCACCAAAACCACCACCGCGGGCAAATGACAGTCCTTATGCGCCAAGCAGGATTAAAAGTTCCTGGCATTTACGGACCAGCAAAAGAAGAGTGGGCTCTAGCTGGAATGGAAGCTCCGAAGATGTAATATGTGCTTATGAAATGAAAACGAGGTTCCTCTTTTTTGAGGAACCTTGTTTTTGTTCTATGATAACAAAACAAATTTCTTTGGTATCATTTATAATGGATATAAATGAATATTGGAGCTGAAACACATGGATTATATAAGTTATTTACGAAATATGGTTGGACATGAAAAAGTAATTATGGTGGTCGCAGGTTGTTTTGTATTGAATGAAAAGAATGAAGTGCTTCTGCAATTACGATCTGATAACGGCAAGTGGGGACAGCCTGGCGGATTTATGGAATTTGGCGAGACAGTTGAAGATACAGCAAGGAGAGAAGTGTTTGAAGAAACTGGTTTGAAATTAGGCAAACTGGAATTCTTTAATGTATATTCTGGAAAGAAATACGAAAGAACGCTATCTAACGGTGATCAAGTTGCCTTAGTGAAATTGACTTATATTTGCAAGGATTTTCATGGAACATTACATACTGATAACGAAGAAAGCTTACAGCTAAAATTTTTCCCCTTAGATAATTTGCCTGAACTATGGCAGAATCAACAAGAAGTTTTTGACGATTTGTTGGAGTTTATGAAAATAAAGAACTAATGTTTCCTATCAAGTAGATAAAAGACCTATATGGTTACGCACTCACCTGCGTTCGATATTCTATCAGACTCAGGTGAGCGCGTTTTTCTTGCAATCGTTATGTGTTTTAAAAATAAATCATCACCTATTTTAAAAGCATTCTAATTCCATTTATAACTATACTTGCCACCCCTATCCCCACTAAAAGTAAATAAAACTTCTGCACTGGATTTCTGTAATATAAAAACCCTCCTATTAAAAGCGCTATAAGCCCACCTACTAGATTAAGTACAAGTAAATCCATAATCGTTCCTCCCTAAATAGACCTTCGAGATATAAGCCTTTGCTATACAAAATACAACATGACCGCAACTTGCTTTCTCCCTTTCGCATGTGGCAAAAAAAGGACCTGACCACTTCTACACGCGGCCAGTTGCTCTCGTCTCCCTCTAAAAAAAGGTGTTTTATATTACTCTTTTAACTTATCTGTAAAACTAAATCGCATCCTCTTTCTCAATGTCACGAATTGCCAAGTAGGCAATTATAATTCCAACAGCTGTAAGGACGAGCTGAATGGGAATAATCATAACCATTGAGAACCCTGGATTATAAGAACAAGCGAATGAAACGACAAGCAATGATGATACAATTGTGATGGGAACAGAATGCCTACGCATCCCGAAATACAGCGGAATTAAACTTGTACCTGCAGCAGCGATTGCAAATGGAATCATATTGATCGCTTGCTGCATCCATTCAGTAAATGTGATCGAGTACGATATAAACGAAAAGTATCCATGTAAAAGAAAGACAGCACCTGTAACAATCGTATTAGATAACCAAATTGTTATAAATGTCAGTATCGCTATAATGGCTAATTTACTAGCAATGATTTTCTTCCGCTTAATCGGATAAGAGAACATGAGCATGATTGTCTTATTTTTATATTCTTCAATAACTAATTGCGCAAGTAATACTGCTGCAAACACAATAAATGTTGCTCGCACCAGTGCCCCTATCAATAAAAAAGCCTCCTCAGCATTCGTCATAATTATATCATTTTCTATTTTTTGGATATAGTTCATAAAAATGAATAAGGCCGTAATAATGATGTTGGCAAGCAACGCTCCTTTTACATACCAGCCAAATTTAAACTTTTTCATTTCGAGCTTCATGAGGTGTAGCATAATGACCTCTCCTCCTAGTTCGCCTAATTTATTTAAACAAATCCACTTGCTCTATTTTTCTTACAGTCATATATGCAATCAATAGTCCAGCACAAGCTAATATAATTGGAATCAAAATAATATCGTATAAGGAATAATGATCTTTTAATGTCGATGTTAGCAGGGACATAATAATAACCGCAGATACAATCGTTGTCCGTACAGAATACTTTTTCATGCCAAAGTATAAGGGAATTAAGCTAATTCCAGTTGCTGCGATGGCATTCATTAATAATTTGGATGCATTTTGCAAAAGAATTGTCATCGTTAACGGCTCTGTTATGACTGAATAATATACATTTAATATATAAATGAAACTAAAAATTACAATGTCAGAAATGACAATCGAAAGAAATGTAAAGGTCACAATAATGATCAATTTTGCAATCATCATTTTTTTCCGATTGATCGGATACATAAACATGATTGTCATTGTCTTTTCTATAAATTCTTGAATAATTAACTTAGCAATTAAACTTGCCCCAAATATCATAAAGGTTGCTTTCACAAAACTATCAATAAACCGAAAGGCATCATCGTAACTTTTAAATTCTCCATCAAGCATAATTAATGTAACAAACCCTAGTGCAATAAGAAGCGCTATGAAGGCTCCTTTAATGACTGGCCATAGTTTAAATTTGACAAGTTCTAATCTTATTAAATTAAGCATGGATTCCCTCTCCATTCATAAGATTTAAGAAGTACTCCTCCAATGAACTATTCTTTTTATTGATACTCTCAATTGCTATATCATTCATAATCAATGTTTTTGAAATAGCTTGTTGCGTTGCTGACATGTCATAAATACGAATTATATTTTCACCCATAATTTTATAATTTGTCAGGTGTAGTTTATTTTCTAACAGATAAGCTGCTCGTTTCGCATCTTGAACCGTGACTTCAATATACTCCGCTTGTTGTCCATTAATGCTTTTCATCGAAACTTCTTTTATTAGCTTTCCATTTTGAATGACACCGATTGTATCTGCCATTTGTTCCATTTCAGCTAAAATGTGACTGGACACTAACAGCGTAATTCCATATTCTTTACAAAGCATTTTAAATAATTCTCGTAATTCTTTAATGCCGATTGGATCTAAACCGTTGATTGGTTCATCTAAAATTAACAACTCTGGTTTGGTTGTAATCGCTCTAGCAATCCCTAGTCGCTGTTTCATCCCAAGTGAAAAATCTTTTACTTGCTTATCATCAACATTGTGTAAGTTTACAAGGTCTAACGCTCGGTCAATTGCTTTCTTGTCATAATAGCCCATATATTCGCAGTGTAAATACAAATTCTCTCTAGCTGTTAGTTTTTCATAAAAGATTGGATATTCAATAATTGTCCCCATTCGTTTTAACACTTCATATGATGTACCTGTTAATTTCTCATCGAAAATCTCAATCTCACCGCTCGTCGGCTTCATTAAATTCGTGATCATTTTCATAATCGTTGTTTTACCAGCACCGTTTGGTCCCAAAAATCCATATATTTCACCTTGTTTCACATGCATATTTACGTTAGAAATAACTTCTTTACCATGAAAAACTTTTGTTAATTGATTCGTTTTCAATACGTACGTCATTTTTCATTCCCCTTTCGCACTCGCTTTATGTTTATCCCGCATTAACGGGCAGTAAGACCCCCACCTCAAAATTGAGAGAATCGAAGAAGATAGGTGAGGATAACTGCCCGTAAAAGCCCGATTGGGCAGGCTTTCCATCAGTGGGAAAAGCGTCACTGATGGAAGTTTCACTTTATATAATAAGAAATGGAATTCTCTTTTTTCTTACCTATTCCTTACAAATTTCTTAAGTTAAAAAAGCTTGTAGAATTGCTCTTTCTACAAGCTAAAAATTAATTCTTCTTAACATAACCGTAAACACGGTTTTCTCATAAGGTGTACTAGACAAATGAATTTCTCCCCCTAATGCTTCTACAAGACGCTTCGTAATCGTAAGTCCAAGTCCACTGCCTTGATACAAACGATTTCGTGAATCCTCCAATGTGTACATACGTTCAAATACTTTATCGATATGAGATTCAGAGATTCCTTTTCCTTTATCCCATATGTCCACGTACACAAATTGATCATCACTTCGCAGTGTAATCCCTAATGTTTTTCCGTCTCCCCCGTAGGCAATTGCGTTTGAAATTAAGTTATTCATAATTCTTCCGATAACTTCTGTATTTCCGTGTGCATATATCGGTGTTTCCGGTATATCGATATGAACGTCAAATCCTTGCGTTGTTAATAAATCATAAAATGACAGCATATGTTCCTGACAAATTTCATTCATATAAACCCGCGTCATTACAATATCTTTATCGCCAGACTCTAGTTTTGCAAGATCGAAAAATTTATGAATAAGATCTAACACTTCTAACGTCTTCGTATGAATCTTTTCTAATAATATCTTCTGATCTTCTTCACTTATCGTTTCATCTACATTTAAAATTTCCACATAACCAAGAATAACAGTTAGCGGCGTCTTTAAATCATGCGAAATGTTAGAAAGCATCTTTCTCATGGAGATTTCCAACTTTGAATGCTTAGCGATTGTTTTTTTCTTTTCATCTAATAAATAATTAATCGCCACTAATAATGACTTCAATTCTTTATCATCTGTCACAACTAATAAATTTTCACTCGTTTGCTTTTCTAGAATCATCTGCAGTTTTTCATATGTATAACGTAAATTCGCACTTCGATTTTTCCCCGTGCGATATTGAAAATAAATCACACCAAGTAATAGAAAAATAATTGCCGTTAAAAATATAACCATTCTATATCACTTCCAGCTTATAACCAATGCCCCATAGGGTCTTAATGTACTGCGGCTGAGAGGGATCATCCTCAATTTTTTCCCGCAACCTTCTCATATGCACATTAATAACATTCTCATCACCGTAATATTCTTCATTCCAAATTAAGCTATAAATTTGCGCCTTCGTAAACACGCGATTTTGATTGGTCGCAAATAGCTTTAAAAGCTCAAACTCCTTCGATGTAAGTTTAAGAGCTTCGTTGTTTTTTTGAACAGTAAAATTAGCCGTATCGACTTTCAAACTCCCAATTACAATCATGTCATCTTGTTTTTCCTGCGGAGCGGAATACGTAGTCGACCGGCGAATTCCAGCCTTCACCCGTGCAGATAACTCAATCATAGAAAACGGCTTACAAATATAATCATCTGCGCCAAGCCCAAGCCCTAATGCTTTATCCAAATCCGTATCTTTTGCGGACATAATTAAAATCGGAACAGAACTCTTTTTCCGAATCATATTCATCACTTCTAAGCCATCCTTTTTAGGCATCATAATATCAAGAATAATTAAATCAAACTGATCTTGTGAAAATTTAGCAAGCCCTTCCTCTCCATCCGAAGCTACTGCTACAACAAACCCCTCTTTCGTTAAATACCCCTTCACCATTTCTTGAATAGATAAATCATCTTCTACCAATAAAATTTTATGTTGCACACCATCACCCGTTTTCTTGAAAATTTATACTTATATTGTAATATGGTGGTTGGATTTGGTAAACGGGATATAGGGCATATTTCTCATTGATTTGAAAACAGGTAAGTATCCCTCCTATAGGCTTAAATCTAGACGCATAAAGCAGAAAGAGCCTCCTCGTAACTACGAGAAGGCTCACCTTACTTCATTTTATTTAAACTCTACCGTAAACGCTTGATCATAATACACGATATTCGGATTTACGATAAATAACTTTTTATCTCCAAACGTTGTTCTAAAGACCTCTACAGATTCTTCTCCTTTGACTGTACTGATACGCTTTTCTCGCTTTCCAAATTCTTTTTTTCCGTCTTCGTCTACTAAGAAGAATGGCCATTCATTACTGATTGGTTTCGTTGTTTTATAATATACATAAGTTTCCCCAGCTTTCTCCTCAATTCTAGTTATGGTCATTTCCTCGTTACTACCGAGAGGAACTTTCGTTTCTCCAGCCTTATTAACAGGAATTTTATTTTTCGTGTCATACCCTGAGTGTTTCTTATTATATAGATAAGGAATGACTGTTATTGATTTCGTATCTCGACTAGTTGTTTCAAAAGCTGCTGTTGAGATCGTATTATCATCAATAATATTCATCTGATTCTCCATTTGCTTTAAGACTTCTCCTTTGTCATCCAATACAAGATAATCAAAGCTTCCACCATTTTTCTCTTCCGCGCTTCCTTGCAAGTAAATTCTAAGAGGAGTTACAACGACTTTCTCTAATTTCGCCTTAGGGCGTAACGCACTTAAATCTTTATTAACAATAATTTCCTTCTCACTTTGTTTCGCTGGCACACTTTGAACAGGCAAATCGAAATCCCATTTCCCATGCGTCTTCCCTTCTCTTCCACCTAATCTATCTATATTAAGAGAAAGATTAAAATTATTTGCTATACCGGATACCTTAATTCGATTTCCATCTTCCTTCGCTTGCAAGTCTGGATTAAAGCTACTGTTATTGAAATCAAATGTCATAGCTCCGGAATATACTTTATGATCTTTATCTTTAAATTCACCATATTCTTGTTTCTGTTCTACGAAATTTTTCTCCTTTGATACAACAATATAGCTATTATCCGTCTCTATTTTCGGCGCTTCATCAAACGGTTTACTACCTTCTACGGTGTAAGAAACGATTAATGTCACTCCGTCGTACACAGTATTATTAATTGTCACTTTCACCCCGTTACTCTCCTTAACGGTAGCAGATTCTTTCGTGATCTTTTCTGTCCCTTCTTTGATATGAAAATAATCTAATACGGGCTTAAAGATTGGGGTTAACGAAGACATATTCGCATAACTTGGCATAGCGGTACTAAATACAGTTATAGCTCCAATACATGCTGCGGCAGCAGCACCTATTAATACTCGTTTCTTGATCAAACTTTTGGATATTACCTTCGTTTGACGATATTCTTCAAACGAATCACTCACTCTATTTTTCAATTTATTGGATGGTTGCATATACTCGGCCTCTCTCTGAAATTCTTCACGCAATTGTTTTTCAAAATCCATTTACTTTGTCCCCCTCTCCAATCGGTGACTTTTCCATCTCTTTTCGCAACTGCCTATGCGCCGTGTGCAACCGGGATTTCACTGTACCGACCGGAATGCCGACAAGTAAGGCAATCTCCTCCAAGCTGTATTCATGAAAATACCGCATAATTATCACTTCACGATGCTTATACGATAGTGTTTTCACTAATTCTAGCAATTCACTGCGTGTTTCCATATGCAGCACCTCTTCATCTGTTCTATGAAACTGGTCCTGCCAAAATTCTTTGCTCTTCTCGAGAATCCGGAATCTGCGCCACAATTTCCTTCTCCAATCTTGTATCTCATGTACAATTAAGCTATGTAACCAAAATGAAAACGGGCGGCTGGGGTCATACTTCGCAAATGATTTCCACATGCGAATATAAACTCCATTCACAATGTCATCTACATCATGCTGATCTACAACGAGAAACGATACCGTTCGATATACATCTTTACTCGTCGCTTCATATATATGTTGAAAGGCCTTTTGGTCACCAGCAACCATCCTTTCTAGCCATTCCTGCCATTCTGTTTTGTCCATGGTTAGGACCCCCCTCTGCTTCTCGTAAAATAGTCTATATTTCTAGATTCACTCCATACCTTAAATGGTGTTGAACCTCTTTCTAAGGGGTGTATAACTTCCTACTGTATATAGTGCCATTTTACAAATTCATTACAATCTAGTGTTATTTCATCTTGCTATCCATCCCTTTAATAATACCAGCCTTTATAACTCACCAGCCTTTCCACCATCAATAGATTCAAGATTTTTGTAAATCTTTTCCCTTAAAGTATTTTTCACTCTTATATTCGCTCTTTTATGTAAAAAGGTTCAGAATTTTTTCGTGAATATAAAAAATAATGTAACTACTCAATCACTCTATGAAAAAAAGCAGCAATCTATATGCTGAAAAACGATAGCATAACAAGGTTTTTGGAAATATTTGCAGAATAATAACTTGTAATAAAAGAAAAAGGCAGAAAGGACAATAATTTGAATGGATAAATGGGATTGTTTAAAGCAACAAATAAAAGAAAAGTACAAAAAGCATAATGGAGATAGACCCTTTATTCTTGCGATAGATGGTTTAAGTGGTGCTGGGAAAACGACATTAGTACATCAACTGAAAAATGTCCTAGATAATGTAGTAATTATCCATATAGATGACCATATTGTTGAGAAAGCTAAAAGATATAATACAGGGCACGATGAATGGTTTGAATATTATCAGTTACAATGGGATACTAATTATCTAAAAGAACACTTATACGACAAATTGTATCAAAACAAAAAGTATCTATCTTTGCCATTTTACAACAAGGAAAAAGATACATTTACACAGAGAACGATAAAGATATCACCTAAAAGTATTGTAATCATTGAAGGTATTTTTCTTTTGAGGGAAGAATGGAAAACAGTTTATGATTACGTAGTATTCTTAGATTGCCCTAGAGAGATAAGATACGAGCGTGTACTTCATCGTGATACATACATAGGGAATTTGGAAGAGAGATTAAAGAAATACCAAAATAGATATTGGGTAGCAGAAGATTATTATTTAAAAAAGCAAAAGCCTTTAGAACTTGCTCATTACGTTCAACAACTAGATGGGGCTGATTAATAATTATTTGCTACTCTAAAAAATAAGCGTATTCGAGTTTCATTTCGAATACGCTTATTAATTTGAAGAAAATAAAAAAACAAGTTAAACAGAGCCAAAAAATTTAAAAATGGTGGAGGGTTCTTCATGGACTATCTTTAACCAACCCCGTCGTCGCTCTCCCATGTTTATTACACTATTAAAGACCCACGACCCATTTCCCACCCGAAAATCCCTATAGAACTTCTTATTTCCCTATAGTGTAGCTTCATTTCTTCCTTCAACAATGATATGATGGAATTCACTATGAATGTTTACAATTCAATGTATATAAAAGGAGATTTCATATGTCAGAAAATAAAAAAGTAAGCTTAGCCGATTTAATGCGTGAGCAACTTGCGAAGAAAAAGCAAGGAAATGGAAATGGAGCCAATGCGCAAAATCAAAGTCAAGCAACGAAGAAGCTACAAAATCAACAAACGAAGAAACCGAACAATCAACGCAGACGCACAGGTGTTTAAATGAACGGACAAAAGCGCGCAAACATATCGCCTGGTCTTGAGGTTGATATTGTACTAAAGCAAGATCAGCGTACAGGGAAATTAACGAGAGGGATTGTGAAAGACATTTTGACAAACTCACCTTCTCATCCACATGGCATTAAAGTACGTCTACAAGACGGACAAGTTGGTAGAGTACAGCACATTGTGTAATAAGAAAAGGAGCTCATTTTATAGCTGAGCTCCTTTTTTGATGTCTTCTATTACTAATTTATAAATCCATTTTGATTTTTCAACGTATAAGTCACTGCTAAGCAAAACAAAAAGTGATCTCCACTCGTTTTCTCCCTTTGTTTTAACATTGCACGTGGCAGAAAAAGGAACTGACCGCTTCTACGTATGGCCAGATGCTCTCGTCCATCTAAAAAGAAAGAGGTTTTTATTTCATTTTTTTAATGAACACTACCTTTAAATAATCACCTTCAGGAAATTGTGAAATAGTTCGGAAGTCCTCTGGTAATGAATGTTCTTCTAATACTTTATACTTGCCATTCATTTCTTTAAATGCTGTATCAATGAAGCCTTTAAACTTTTTCATACCGAAAGCACTGCAATTTGTTGAAGCTACAATAATACCGTTATTTTCTGTAATAGCAATTGCTTCTTTTAATAAGTTTTTATAATCTTTCGCAGCGCTAAATGTATATTTTTTTGAACGTGCAAAGCTTGGTGGATCTAAAATGACCATATCAAACTTCAGCGCTTTTTTTACTGCATATTTGAAATAGTGAAATACGTCTTCTACGATAATATCTTGTGCTTCATAATCAACGCTGTTTACACTAAATTGCTCAATTGTTTTACTTAAGCTGCGGTTCGCAAGGTCTACACTTGTCGTCTTTGCCGCCCCGCCAAGTGCTGCAAAGACAGAAAACGCCCCTGTGTAAGAGAACATATTCAAGACCGTCTTGCCATTTGCATATTTATCGCGAATTTGCTTTCTAACATTACGTTGATCTAAAAATACACCGACCATTGCTCCGTCGTTTAAATATACCGCAAAGTTGACACCATTCTCTTTAACGATGATTGGAAACTCTCCGCGTTCCCCTGTTACGAAATCGTCTTCTTCAATATATTGACCTTTCGTATCAAAGCGCTTTTTCTGATAAATTGCTTTAAATGTAGTCACATTCTGTAAGGACTGGATAATCTCTTTACTAAATCGATAAATCCCCTCGCTGTACCAACTAATTACGTAATACCCATCATAATAATCAATGATTAAGCCGCCGATTCCATCACCTTCACCGTTGAACACGCGAAATGCTGTTGTATCTGGATCCTCATAAAAGTTTTGACGTTTACTTAAAGCGGATTTAATCTTCTTTTCAAAGAAGGCTTGGTCGATTTGTTCTTGTTCTTTTCTTGTTAGGATCCAGCCATATCCTTTATTTTGCTTTCCATAATATCCTGTACCAATAAACTTATTTTTGTCGTCTACAAGTTTTACGATTGTACCTTCTACATTCACATCATGTAAATTTATAATTGCTTCTTTTGAAATAAGTGGATAGCCACTTTTTAATTCGTTTACGTATTTCGTCTTAACCTTTAAAATAACTTCTGTTTTCATTACCTATCCTACCTTTCCATTCCAATGCTTTCTAGCTGTTAAGAAAGGCCCTATACGAAGTCAGAAGTTTTGTCCCAACTTTTTTTATGTATGAAACCACTCTATGTTAGAAGCACAAAAATAGGGCCGTTTATTTAGTATCACCTATAAACGGTCCCTTCTAACTATACCACGTTATTCTTTTATCCACATAACAAGCTCTTACCCTTTTTTATGAAAAAAATTAGGTTTATGAATTTGATTTGGATAAGGCTTATGATAAATATGCGTTGCTGCAGGGGATACAGGTGGAATTAACCATACCCAGTTCCCTGTTACGAGACGGCCGCATGCTGCTTCTTGTTTCTCAAATTGACTAAACTGCTGCGCTGCTGTATGGTGATCTACAATTGTTACTCCTTGTTTTTTGAAAGAGTGTAAAACTGCTATATTTAATTCTATTAATGCTTTGTCTTTCCAAAGTGTACTGTTTCTTGATGTATCTAAACCCATCATCCCCGCAACAGCTGGAAGAAGATTATAACGATCATGGTCAGCTAAATTGCGTGCACCAATCTCTGTTCCCATATACCAGCCGTTAAAAGGAGCAGCTGTATAGGAGATACCGCCAATTTCTAAACGCATATCAGAGATCATTGGAACACCATACCATTTTACTTCCAAAGACGAGAATGAATACTCTGGGTGTTCTAAAGGCACTTCTTTTACATATTCCTCTGGGATTGGCATGTAAACCGGTTCATTTCCATCAATTGAAAATACGAGCGGCAGCACATCAAAATGTGTTCCTTTCCCACTCCAGCCAAGTTCTTGACAAAATGATGAAAATGATAGGGAATGAGAATCCCCGATAATGCCTTTCTCGGTTTCATATCCAGCGTAACGAATCAATTGGTGATTATAAATTTGAATATGATTTTGCTCATTTCGGTATTGTTTAAAAATAGTAATCGTAGGTAGGATTTTCCCGTCGTTTGTAGCATATTGAATATGATGAAGCAATGCCTCATATATACCCTCTGCATCATTTACATCGCGTGCATCTAATACATGAAGCTTATTCCAAAAAAGACGACCGATGCAGCGATTACTATTTCTCCACGCCATTCGCGCCCCGTGAACAAGCTCCTCAAAAGTATGTTCATACGTTCCCGTCATTTGTATTTCAGATTCAATTTGTGATAATCTATCTTGTATTTCATGAGATTTTTCTAGCTCGTTGTAGCAATCTGTAATAAAATTAGTTGCTTCTTCTAACAGTTTTTTTGTTGTAATCATAGCGTCCCCTTCTATTCCTGTATAACATTCTCTATTATACATAACATCTTCTACTCGTGCCTAGAAAACACAATGAAAAAGAACACCAAAAAAACGGTGTCCTCTCCCTTATTTCGCAAAAAACATCAAATATATAACCCCAATAATAAAGAACGTTCCGCAACAAGCTAACAATACTTTTGCAAGTTTGTCCATAAACATAGCCGTTTCCCCTTTGCTTGGTTTCCTACTTCAGTTCTACAACTGTAACACCAAGGCCGCCTTCACCCATATCACCATAACGGAAGCTTTTCACACCGCGGTGTTTTTTCAAGTAATCTTGTACACCTTGACGCAATGCTCCAGTTCCTTTTCCGTGAATAATCGAAACGCGTGGATAGCTCGCAAGCTGTGCATCATCTAAATATTTTTCCACACGTGCTAGCGCATCTTCAAAACGTTCGCCGCGAAGATCCAGTTCTAACGAAACGTGATAGTCTCTTCCTTTTACTGCTGTCACTGCTTTTTTCTCAACAGGATTTGGTGTATTAATATATTCCATATCGGACTCTTTCACTTTCATCTTCAAAATTCCGATTTGAACGTTCCATTCGTTGTCACTTACTTTTTTCAGAAGCTGACCTTTTTGACCGAACGTTAATACTTTTACTTCATCGCCTGGTCTTAACACTTGTTTTGGTGCTGTGTTTTTCACTTTTGTTTGTTGTTTTTTCACAAGCTCCGGCGCTGCTCCTGCTAAACGACTTTTCGCTTCAATTAGCTCATGATCTTTAATATCAGCAAGCTTTGCTTTTCGCAATTGACGAAGTTCACGAATAATTTCTTCCGCTTCTTTCTTCGCAGATTCGACTTTTTCTTCGCCTTCTTTTTGTGCTTTTAGTAATCTTTCATCGCGCTCTTCGTTAAATTCAATAATTTGACGCTGCAGTTCTTTATGAAGTTTTTCAGATTGCTTACGAAGCTCTTCTGCTTCATTCCATTCACGCTCAGCGTTCTTTCGGCTTTCTTCAAGCTTAGCGATCATATTTTCTACTTTATTTGATTCCGTACTAATATGACCACGAGCACGATCAATTACACGGTCAGATAACCCAAGACGTTTTGAAATTTCAAAAGCGTTGCTTCGTCCTGGTACACCGATTAACAATTTATACGTTGGGCTTAATGTGTTTACATCAAACTCAACACTTGCATTAATGACTTGGTCACGATTATAGCCGTATGCTTTTAGCTCAGGATAATGCGTCGTTGCAACAACACGTGCGCCGCGATTATACACTTCATCTAAAATTGAAATGGCAAGTGCTGCCCCTTCTTGCGGATCTGTCCCTGCTCCTAATTCATCAAACAATACTAAGCTTTCAAAATCAGCTTGTTCTAAAATATCAACAATGTTTACCATGTGAGATGAGAATGTACTTAAACTTTGCTCAATGGATTGCTCATCACCGATATCGGCAAACACATTTTTAAACACACAAATTTCGGACTCATCTAAAACAGGAATGTGCAGACCAGATTGCGCCATTAAAATACAAATCCCTACCGTTTTTAATGTAACGGTTTTACCGCCTGTATTCGGCCCAGTAATAACGATTGTTGTAAAGTCTTTTCCAAGCACAATATCGTTCGGCACAACAACTTTCGGATCAATAAGCGGATGACGTGCCAAGCGTAAGTTCATATAACGCTCATTGTTCAAAATTGGTTTTGTTGCTTTTAATCGTTTTGCATAGAAAGCTTTTGCGAAAATGAAATCAAGCTCTGCCACAACATCAACGTTCTCTAAAATGATATCAGCCTCAGCTGCTACTTCTTCTGTTAACATCATTAAAATACGTTCTACTTCTTGTTTTTCTTTCACGCGCGCTTCTTGAAGTGCGTTATTCAGTTCTACAATAACTTGCGGTTCAATAAATAACGTTTGACCAGAAGCAGACTGATCATGAACGATACCACCATATACACCGCGGTATTCTTGTTTAACTGGAATTACATAGCGGTCGTTACGAATCGTTACAATTGCATCTGACAACATCTTCTGTGCATTAGAAGAACGCGTCATATTTTCCAGCTTTTCACGAATGCGACTTTCCGCTGTGCGAATTTGCTGGCGAATGCCACGTAGTTTTTCACTCGCGCTATCAACTACTTCTCCGCCGTCGCTAATACAATTTGTAATTTTCTTTTCTAAATCATATAAAGATATAATGCGAGCTACATACGTATCTAAAATTGGTAGTTCCACACCATTTTCAATCATATCTTCAATAAATCGTTTCATCTGGCGGCTGCCATACATCGTACTTGCAATATCTAAAAGTTCATGCGGGCTTAGCATGCTACCAATTTTCGCACGCTTTACATTGGGACGAACATCAAAAATCCCACCGAGCGGCACATGTCCTTTTAAACGGATGACTTTCGCAGCCTCATCTGTTGTTTCCTGCATTTCTACCACTTCTTCGTAATCTGTGCTTGGCACAAGCCCTTTTACTTTATCTCGTCCAAGTGAAGAAGCAACGTGTTCAAGTAATTGTTCTTTTACTTTTTCATATTCTAATACACGCAACGTTCGTTCTAACATAGTTGCACGTCCCCCTTGTGTTACTTATTACGCTTAATATAATTTAATAAACGTTCAATATCCCACGTGTTGATAACTGTATCTTTTTGAATCCAACCTTTGCGCGCAGCTGCAGTGCCAATCTCCATATCCTCTAACATTTCAAGCGTATGAGCATCTGTATTAATGGCGATTTTCACACCCGCATCTTGCGCTTGCTTTAACAGCTTCGCACTTAAGTCTAAACGATTTGGATTTGCATTTAACTCAAGTACAGTATTTGTTTCTTTCGCAAGCTCGATTAATAAATCTGTATCGACATCATAGCCTTCGCGGCGACCAATTAAGCGGCCTGTTGGATGCGCAATCATTGTCACATGATGATTCTCAATTGCGGTGCGAAGACGTTTCATAATCGTTTCGCGATCTTGTGAGAAA
Source organism: Bacillus sp. NPDC077411 (assembly GCF_044543425.1). Taxonomy (NCBI): domain Bacteria; kingdom Bacillati; phylum Bacillota; class Bacilli; order Caryophanales; family Bacillaceae; genus Bacillus; species Bacillus sp. NPDC077411. The sequence continues at coordinate 43,638 of NZ_JBITWA010000009.1, forward strand.
CTAGAATGAATGGCACCGATGACATAATCAAGCTCTGCTAATATGTCATCATCAAAATCAAGCGTCGCATCTGGTAAAATGTCCATTTCAATACCACGCAAAATGGTTATATCTGGATGCTTGTCATTCATACGTTCAATTTCTTTTCCTTGTTCACGAAGGCGCTCTTTCGTTAACCCATTCGCTACTTTTAAGTACTGAGAATGATCAGTAATCGCCATATATTTATAACCGCGAGCACGACATGCTTGTACCATTTCTTCAATAGAAAAAGCACCATCACTCCACGTTGTATGCATATGTAAATCACCTTGAATATGAGAGAACTGAATTAAATTCGGATACTGCTCAATTAGATCGATCTCTTTTCCATCTTCACGCACCTCTGGCGGGATGAATGGCAGTCCAAAGTGTGCAAAAAACGCTTCTTCTGTTTCGAATGTCTGCACTTCTCCCGTTTCTAAGTTTTCAACGCCGTATTCACTAATTTTCTCGCCCTTATCTTTTGCAATTTGGCGCATTCTTACATTATGATCTTTTGAGCCGGTGAAGTGATGCAAAGTAGTAATAAATTCTTCCGGCTTCACAAGACGGAAATCAATAGAAATATCGTACTCATACTGAAGGCGCACGGAAACCTTTGTATCTCCGCTTGCGATAACTTCAATCATATTATCAAACTGTAGTAAATGCTCACGCACCTTTTCTGGTTCTGTTGTTGCAATAATAAAATCCAAATCTTTCACTGTTTCACGAACGCGGCGCAAACTACCCGCACGAGAATAACGAATAATTTCTGGTACATTCGACAATTTCCGCTCTATTTCCCCGGCAATAGGAATCACCATTGCTACCGGAAGTCGTTCTGGACGAGAACCAACTTGAGCGATTGCTTCTAATATTTTCTCTTCCGTTTTCTTACCGAATCCAGCAAGTGCTTGAACTTGATTTTCCTCGCAAGCCTTCTTTAATGTTTCTATATCTACAACGCCAAGTTCTTTATATAACTTTGCGACTTTTTTACCACCCAGACCTGGTAATTTTAAAAGCGGTAATAAGCTGCTCGGTACTTCTTTTTCAAGCTCTGTAAGCACTTCTGATGTTCCAACTTCAATATATTCTGCAATAACGGCTGCAGTTCCTTTTCCGATTCCTTGTATTTTCATAAAATCTTCAATTTCTGAAAGGCTGCGATCATCATTTTCTAACGCTGCTGCCGCTTTACGAAATGCTGATATTTTAAAAGGATTTTCACCTTTTAGTTCCATGAAAAGTGCAATCGTCTCAAGTAGCTTAATCACTTGTTTTTTATTTACTTTCATTCTTCTCCCGCCTTCCCATCATAGAAAAAAACTTCTCTTTCTAAAGAAGAGAAGTTATACCTTGCTGCCTGTTTGCCATAATTCCTTAACTTTTTCAGAAAGAATCGGTGTATCATTTACAATTACTTTGCTTATTGTTGATGTATTAAGCGACGTTTGTACTTGCTCAACTGGAAGTACCGTACCGATCACAATTAATACAAACAATATAATATACACTTCTAAAAAACCTAAAATCGCTCCGCCTAATGCGTTAACCTGTCTTACAACAGGGATTTCTGTAAACATGTTTAAAAGATGTCCAAGCAATGTTAGTGCGATTTTTGTAATAATAAATAATGCGATAAACGCAATGGCTTGGTAGAAAACTGTTTCCATACTATTTGCATTGAGCCAATTCGGCACATTTACTTCTTGCTTAAATGGGTATGGAATAATTTTTTGCAATGCAGGTGCTAAATCTTTGCAATACCAATATGCTACAAGATAGGCAATAATAAAGCTTACTAACTTTACAATCTGCAATACCAGTCCTCTTCTTAAACCAAGAAGACATCCCATAACAAGCAATAAAATAATTATAATATCAACCATGTTATTCCAGTCCTTTTTGTCTCATTCTTTCTTTCAATTTTTCATTTTCTTCTTTTAATTTTATATAATCATGTACGACATTGACTGCTGTCAACACCGCCAATCGGTTTGTGTCAAGCGAAGGATTCTTAGCATTCAGTTCGCGCATTTTATCATCCACAATCGCTGCGACAATGCGTATATGACTTGTACTTTCATCGCCAACAACTGAATATTGTTGACCGTAAATTTCTACATTAATTCGACTTCGATTTCCATTTTGTTGTGACAACTTACTGTCCTCCAATCCCGTACAGAATCCTAAAGATTATCATACCATGAAAAAACATCATATGGAAACAGAAACAACTATTCGATATGATAAAAATATAAATAATGAAAAAGGAGTAACCATTTTGTCAAATTCTATTGTCATTCAAGTAAGTTCTGCAGTTATAATGGACATGAAAACACATTACGCACAAGTAGTGCAGCCAAAAGTTCCTCAAGGCGGTGTCTTCATGGCAAAGGTTCCATCTTGCACAATTACAGCCTATAAATCAGGAAAAGTTATGTTTCAAGGTGGACGTGCGACAGAAGAAGCGAGTCAGTGGCAAGCAAATGCCGCGCCCCCGAAAACTTCTGAAAAGAAAAATGTAAATGACCATTCTTATGCACCGCCAGCTTCCATCAGTGCAATGTCTATTCTCGGTTCAGATGAAGTTGGAACAGGAGACTATTTTGGACCGATGACAGTTGTTGCCGTATACGTCGATGCGACGCAAATTCCATTATTAAAAGAACTAGGCGTCAAGGACTCAAAAAACTTAAACGATACACAAATTTGCGAAATTGCAAAACAACTACTGGCGGTTGTCCCTTACAGCTCTCTTGTTCTGCATAACGAAAAATATAACGAAATGTTTGACAAAGGCTACAATCAAGGACAACTAAAAGCAATGCTTCATAATAAAGCCATTACAAACTTATTGGCTAAGATAGCACCAACGAAACCAGAAGGCATCTTAATTGATCAGTTCACACAGCCGGCTACATATTATAAATATTTAGCCAAACAAAAAAATGTTCAACGCGAAAATGTCTATTTCGCTACAAAAGGCGAAAGCGTACATATCGCCGTTGCAGCAGCTTCCATTCTAGCCCGTTATTCATTCGTAAAACAATTTGATGAACTAAGCAAAAAAGCGGGCATGTCACTTCCGAAAGGTGCCGGGAAACAAGTCGATATTGCGGCGGCAAAATTGATTCAAAGGCTTGGGAAAGAAAGATTACCTGAGTTTGTGAAATTACATTTTGCAAACACGGAAAAAGCGTTTCGATTGTTGAAGAAATAGTTATTTTTCAGTATGGACAGGATACGTATAGACTAAACAAGGAGCTGACCCAAAAGGCACCTATGTGCCTTTTGAAGTCAATCCTTTTTTCCATTTCCACCGAAATATCAACCGTTATTTGCAATATATTGACGCTTCGACAGAATATAAAGACATTCCGATAATATTCAACATACGAGTATTCGAGCCACTGAACTGGACCATACCAAAAAGTGAAAGGAGCTGACTAAAAAGTGGACTTTTTAGTGTCAGCTCCTTTGCTTTTACTACTCTATTTTAAACGTCTCTGCAACTTTTTTTGAGGCTTCTTTTAAATCATAAAATTCAACACGTTCTTTCTCTGGAGTATCCTTATGTCCAATTACAATTTCTCCGTCATCTTCTACCCAAACAAAATATTTCCCAATTGAGCCATCACCATAATCAATAGACATATTGTAATGAATAGCGGATTTAGCTGCTTCATCTAGTGATAATGTTTTAGGCTCATCGCCATTTTCCTCCAACCCAACCTGCTCCAGGGCAGATACAAGCTGTTTCATATCTTTTGCTTTTTTCAATACTTTCGTACCTTTTGTTTTCGTAGATGTTAGCTGAATTTCTTTTATCTCTTTTCCTTGAAACGTAACAACCTCTGCCTCTTGTGATGTTGTTGGAACTACTTTTTCTTGTTTCTCTTTTTCCTTTCCACATGCACTTAAACTGATTAGCATGATCGCTAAGAAACATACCATTCTTTTTTTCACAAATTCAGCTCCTTTCTCTTCCACATAATGTTTCTCCTTATCCCGCATCTCTCCCTGCTCAAAAGAAAAATAAAAAGGTATATCAAACAGCTTAATTGCTGTTGATATACCTTTTTTCCAATCTTAAAACTCCGCAGAGCCTGGTGTTCTTGGGAATGGAATTACGTCACGAATATTCCCCATACCAGTAATGTACATTAAGAAGCGTTCGAAACCTAGACCAAATCCAGCATGTTTTGTACCGCCGTATTTTCTAAGTTCTAAGTACCACCAGTAGTCTTCTTCGTTCATGCCTAGTTCTTTAATTCTATCTACTAAAACATCCATTCTTTCTTCACGTTGACTTCCGCCGATTAATTCGCCGATGCCAGGAACAAGTAAGTCTGTTGCGGCTACTGTTTTGCCATCATCATTTAAGCGCATATAGAATGCTTTAATATCTTTTGGATAGTCTGTTACGAATACAGGACGTTTGAATACTTCTTCTGATAAGTATCTTTCGTGCTCTGTTTGTAAATCAATTCCCCATTCTACTGGGTATTTGAATTCTGCACCTGATTTTTGAAGCACTTCAATTGCTTCTGTGTATGTGATGCGTCCAAAGTCAGAGTTAATTACGTTATTCATGCGCTCTAGAACTGTTTTATCAACAAAGCTGTTGAAGAATTCCATTTCTTCTGGTGCATGCTCTAATACGTATTTCATTGCATACTTCAGCATATCTTCTGTAAGATCCATTACATCTTCTAATTCAGCGAATGCAATCTCAGGTTCAACCATCCAAAACTCAGCAGCGTGGCGAGTTGTGTTTGAGTTTTCAGCGCGGAACGTTGGACCAAATGTGTATACATCGCGGAACGCTAATGCATATGCTTCAGCATTCAATTGTCCACTTACTGTTAAGTTTGTTTCTTTGCCGAAGAAGTCTTTTGAATCGTCTACATTTCCATCTTCACCTTTTGGCACGTTGTTCATATCATGCGTTGTTACACGGAACATTTCACCTGCACCTTCAGTATCACTACCTGTAATAATTGGTGTATGAACATGTACAAAGCCGCGCTCTTGGAAGAATTTATGAAGCGCATAAGCTGCAATTGAACGCACACGGAACGTTGCCGAGAATGCATTCGTTCTTGGACGTAAATGAGCGATTGTACGTAAGTACTCAAACGTGTGACGTTTCTTTTGTAATGGGTAATCAGAATCTGATAATCCCTCGATTTCGATTTTGTCCGCTTTAATTTCAAACGGCTGCTTTGCAGTTGGCGTTGCAATTAGTGTTCCCTCTACTTTAATAGATGAGCTTAATGGAAGCTTCGTAATTTCAGTAAAGTTATCTAATTCTGTATCGAAAACGATTTGAACGCTTTTAAAGAAACTACCATCGTTTAATTCGATAAAACCAAATACTTTTGAATCACGTAAGTTACGGATCCAACCTGATACTTGTACTTTTTGGTCTATATACTTATCAGTTTCTCTATACAGACTTTTTACTAATGTGTTTTCCATATTGAAATTCTCCTTTACATATATTTAAATACAAAAAAACCTTCCATCCATAAAGGGACGAAAGGTTAAACTTCGCGGTACCACCCAATTTGTCATAAAGACCAGCTCTAACTCGTATGTATGATACATACTTTCCGGTTTGTAACAGGCCGGATACCCGTCTAAGTCTACTCTTGAATACACAATTCAATTTCGGTTAGCAACTCCAAGGTGTTCTTCACATATACCGCCTCATCAGGCTCGCACCATCCCTGATTCGCTTTGGATTATAGTATATACTACTTTTCCTTATCATCGTCTTTCTTTTTGTTAAACTAAAATTAATGTACTACATTCCTTTGAAAGATGCAAGTTGTCGTTCTATATAAATACAAATTGAAAAACCTTCATAAAACCACTCTTTTTTTGATGGGCGAGAGCATCTGGCCATGCATAGAAGCGGTCAGGGCTTTTTTCTGCCACATGCAAGGGTTAAAACAAAGAAAAAATAAAGTGCAGATGATTTTGATTGCACTTTATTTTCTAACTAACTCTACTTCTCCAAACTTCTTCATTTGGATCTTCAATGTATTCGCTTTATCATAAGAAGTAATCGGGAAATTAACATGTACAGTCGTTTTATCATTTTCAACATCCATACTATACCCTTTTGATTTATATTCTTTTCCTGTTTCATCTATAACCTTCATATCCATAAAAGTATTTTCATCTTCTACTACTTCATTAACTGAAAATGTTAGGTTGAGAGATGTTGGATTTACCTTTGCAGATACAATATGGATGTTAGATGTTGTTTCTGCTGATCTATACTCAACCGTTGAAGTTGCTTCTTCTTTCGTTTTGTCGCTAATCGGTAAATTCCATATACCATCAATTTCTTTCCGTTCATCATTCTCATAAAAAACCTTAACGCTCTCTATTTCTAACACAGCATCTTTTAATTTGGGAATCAAGCCCTGATTTGACTCCCATATCGCTTCGTATAAAACTTTTCCAGTTTTCCTATCTATATATGGATTATTATCTTCTCCTCCAGATACATATAATTTGTTACCTTTCAAAGGCTTTGTGTCTGGAATAGACTCCATAATATATTCGCCATCACCATTTTTTAATCGATAGTCAAAAGACACTTCTTTTACCTGTTTCTTGAATATGCTTGTATCCCCAAATACTAATTGAAAGCTAAACCCTAGTTTATTCGCGTCAGCAAAATAACTGTCAAGTATCACTGTGATCCCTTTATCAGTAGCCGTACTATTGCTTTTTTGTGTAAATCCTTCATCAACCGCTCGCTCAATTCCTTTATCATTAAAATGAAATAATTTGTTTATGTTAGCTCGCACATGCTCATTTGTAAAAACACCACCAGCTATCACAAAACAACAAGCCGCTACTGCAAATTTTCTCCACATCACATTTCTTTTCTTTTTCTTTGCTTTCATACGTATTACATCATAGGAATGATCTAAAGACTTTCTAACAATACTAGGTATTTCTTTTTCCTCATGTAACACATGCTGAAATTCTTTTTCGAAGTTACTTTTCATTTACACTCACTCCTTCACCACTATAATAATGATTACGTAATATTGACTTGGCTCTGGAAAGTCTCGATTTAATCGTTCCTTCCGGTTCTTTTAAAAACACACTCATTTCTTTTATACTAAGCCCAACGATGTAATATAAAACGATCGCCATTTTATAGTCTTTATTCAAACTATTTAGTGCATCTTCCAGTTCTATTTTCAGAAATTCATTGTTATTTTGTTTTTGTTCAATGTGCCCATCTACTAACGTAATTTTTTGCTTTTTGTTTAATATACCGTTACATGTATTGATCAATATTTTACAAATCCATGTATTAAAGTACTCTTCGTTTTTAAGTGTATGTATTTTCTCGTAAGCCACTGTGATTGCTTCTTGCATCGCATCGGCCACATCCTCATCTTTCTGCAACAGTTTACTTGCGACTTTGTACAGCACATCTTCATAGCGCTGCACAAGAGAAACAAATGCTTCTCCATCTCCCTTTTTTGCCTTTTTCACTAAGGCTTCTAACTTCCCCATTTCAGAACCCCCTTGCTAACTAATTTCAATATACGCTTGTTTTCATGTTCTTTACATTCTATTAGATACAAAAAACCAGTATTTGGTTGCATTCATTTTTGCTTTTCATAAAAAAAAGAGGATCATCACTCTTACGATGAGTGACAATCCTCTCTTTTACATATAAAAATTATTTACGCAACTCCGCACCAAATTTCTCTTCTACCGCTGCTAATACACGGCTATGTGCTTCTGTTACTTCTTCATCTGTTAATGTACGTTCTGGATCGAAGTAGTTCATAGAGAATGCAAGTGATTTCTTGCCTTCTTCCATTTTTTCGCCTTCGTATAAGTCGAATAATGTTACTTCTTTTAGAAGTTCTCCGCCTGCTTCGCTAATCGCTTGCTTCATTTCACCAGCTTTTACTTCCTTGGCTACTACAACTGCCATATCACGTGTCATAGATGGGAAACGCGGAATTGCTGAGTAGTAAGTATCTTCTGTATCAGCAGCAAATACTTTTACTAGAGATAATTCGAATACGAATGTATCTTTTACATCTAATTGTTTTTGCGCTTCTGGGTGTAATTGACCGATGAATCCAATTACTTCTCCGTCTAGTAAGATATCGGCTGTACGTCCTGGGTGCATGCCTTCACGTTTTGCAGGAGCATATGTGATGCTGCTTGCAACGCCAAGTACATCGAATAATCCTTCTAATATACCTTTTACAACGAAGAAGTCTACAACTTTCTTCTCACCTTGCCATGCATGGTGAAGAGCAAGACCTGTCATAACGCCAGCAAGATGTTGTTCTTCTTTTGGAAGCTCACCTTTTGCTGTTGGCAAAAAGATAGAACCTACTTCATATAATGCAACACTGTCGTTTTTACGAGCGTTGTTATATGAAACTGCTTCTAGCAATTGTGGTATTAAGCTTAAACGAAGCTGGCTGCGTTCCTCGCTCATTGGAAGTGCAAGATTTACAGGAGCCTTTTCGTTCGGCTCAACCATATATTGTTTCGCTTTATCAGCGCTTGTTAATGAATACGTAATTGCTTCATATAAACCAGCACCTTCTAGGTAGCGACGTACTTTACGACGTTTTGCTTGCGCTACTGTTAATTTACCACGCGTCATTGTTCCAGTTGGTAATGTAACTGGGATATGATCGTATCCGTATAGACGACCTACCTCTTCAACTAAGTCTTCTGCAATTGTAATGTCAGGTCGACGTGCTGGTACGTTTACATGGAATGTTCCTTCTACTTCTGTGAATGGGAACTTCAAGTTTGTAAAAATTGTACCCATTTCACTTGCAGAGATTTCTGTACCTAATACACGATTTACCTTTTCAGTTGTAACTGATACTGTACGTTCTTGTACTTGTAAGTTATCAACTTCTACTACACCTTCAAGCGCTTCGCCACCAGCGTATTTTGCCATTAATGCAGCTGCATGTTGAATTGCTTCGAATGTACGTGTTGGATCGATTCCTTTTTCGAAACGTGCACTTGATTCACTGCGAAGACCTAAGTCTTTTGATGCGCGGCGCACCGTTTGACCTTCGAAGTATGCAGACTCGATTAGAACGTTTACTGTATCGTTATCAACTTCAGATTCAGCTCCGCCCATTACACCAGCAACAGCTAATGCTTTTGTGCCGTTTGTAATCGCAAGGTGATGCGCTTGTAATGTACGTTCTTGATCATCTAATGTTTGAATCTTTTCGCCTTCTTTTGCAAGACGAACAACGATTTCTTTTAAACCTAATTTATCGTAGTCAAACGCATGTAATGGTTGACCGTATTCAATTAAAATGTAGTTTGTAATATCAACTACGTTGCTAATCGGGCGAATGCCAGCTGCCATAAGACGCGTTTGCATCCAGATTGGTGATGGACCAACCTTTACGTTTTTCACCATTTTTGCAATATATAATGGGTTTTGTTCTGTTGCTTCTACACTTACAGAAATATAATCAGATGTTTTTTCTGCCACTTCTTGTAAGTGTGCTGCTGGAAGTTTCACTTCACGGCCGTAAATTGCCGCTACTTCATACGCAACACCTAACATGTTCAAGCAGTCAGCACGGTTCGGTGTTAAACCTAATTCAAGTACTTCATCATGTAAATTTAAGATTTCAAGTGCATCTGCACCAACTTCCACGTCACTTGGGAAAATAAAAATACCTTCTGCATAGTCTTTCGCAACTAATTTGCCGTCAACGCCAAGCTCCTGTAAAGAACAAACCATACCGTGAGAAGCTTCACCACGTAGCTTTGCTTTTTTAATTTTGAAGTTACCAGGAAGAACAGCACCAACTTTTGCAACTGGTACTTTTAAACCTTTTGCAATATTAGAAGCACCGCAAATGATTTGTACTGGCTCTTCTTCACCGATGTCGATTAGACATTTGCTTAATTTATCAGCTTCTGGATGTTTTTCACATTCTAATACGTGACCAACTACAACACCTTTTACACCTTTATTTAATACTTCAATGCCTTCTACTTCAATACCACTTTTCGTGATTTTATCTGCTAATTCTTGTGCCGTTACATCTTGAATATCTATATACTCTTGTAACCAACGATATGATACGAACATATTTATCCTCTCCTTCCCTTACGCTCGTTTGAATTGTTGTAAGAAACGTACATCATTTGTATAGAAATGACGAATGTCATCAACGCCATATTTTAACATCGCGATACGCTCTGCACCCATACCGAATGCGAAACCTTGATATTCTTTTGAATCATAGCCTGCCATTTCAAGTACGTTCGGATGAACCATACCAGCACCTAAAATTTCAATCCAGCCAGTCCCTTTACATGTGCCGCAACCATTTCCGTGACACATCATACAAGAAATATCCATCTCAACAGATGGTTCTGTGAATGGGAAGAAACTTGGACGAAGACGGATTTCACGATCTTCACCAAACATCTTTTTCACAAATACTTGCAGTGTACCTTTTAAGTCACTCATACGAATGTTTTTATCAATTACAAGACCTTCAATTTGCATGAACTGATGTGAATGCGTTGCATCGTCATCATCACGGCGATACACTTTACCAGGGCAAATAATTTTAATCGGGCCTTTTTCTTTATTATTTTCCATTGTTCTTGCTTGCACAGAAGATGTATGTGTACGTAGTAATGTTTCTTCTGTAATGTAGAAAGTGTCTTGCATATCACGCGCTGGGTGATCTTTCGGTAAGTTTAATGCTTCGAAGTTATAGTAGTCTTTCTCTACTTCTGTTCCTTCTGCAACTTCATATCCCATACCGATAAACACATCTTCAATCTGTTCAACAACCGCTGTTAACGGATGGTGACAACCTGTTTCTACAGGGCGACCTGGTAATGTAACATCAATAGTTTCAGATGCTAACTTCGCTTCAATTACTGCTTTTTCTAAGTGGTTAATTTTGTCTTCTAGGCGCGTTTGAATTGCCGCGCGTACTTCATTTACTAACGCTCCCATACGTGGACGCTCTTCTGGAGATAATTTCCCCATGCCGCGTAATACTTCTGTAATTGGGCCTTTTTTTCCTAAATACGCAACGCGTACATCGTTTAAGCCTTTTAGCTCTTTCGCTTCTTCAATCAGCTCTAAAGCTTCTTGCTTTAGCTCTTTTAAACGTGCTTCCATTTGGAACCCTCCTAATGTTAAAAATAAAAAAACCTCGCTCCCTAAAAAGGGACGAGGTAAATTCGCGGTACCACCCTAAATTGACAGAACGAGCCTGCCCACTTAATTCGTTATAACGGCTTGTTAGACCGGAACGCCTTTACATTTACATGGTCCTGGCGTCAACTCCAGAGGTGAATTCACTTCCGTCTACCATAAGAATGCTTTCAGTCCATGACATTCTCTCCCTAAATGGCGATTTTGCAAGCTACTCTTCTCTATCATCGTTTTTTAAACTATTTCACTTTTATTGGATGTTCAAAACGTCCGGTAAAGATAGCTCTCGTATTTCTTCGTTACGTCGCCACTCCGTGTCCTCGTGGCTTCCGTGCCTCGAACTACTCGGCTCTCTTTATCCTCTTTTTTGAACACGTACTTCCACCTATTATAAGAAGTTTTTTAGCGATTCGCAACCGGAGTTTGTAAATAATACGTTAAAATGCCTGCTGCAACCGCAACATTTAATGATTCTGCTCCTCCGTAAATCGGAATGTATAAATTTTGATTACATTTCGCAAGAAGCTCTTGGCGAACGCCATTTCCTTCGTTACCTACAATTAATGCAAAACTTCCCGTCGGTGCTACTTCACCGTATGGAACCCCGTTTTCAAGAGCTGTTCCGTATACAGAAACGTTCTTTTCTGTTAACTTGTCTACCCATTCTTCTAAGTTTCCTTTTACAATCGGTAAATGGAATACAGACCCTTGTGTAGAACGTAATACTTTACTGTTATATACATCGACGCATCCTTCTCCAAGAACAACCGCATCAAGTCCAGCTGCATCTGCTGTACGAATGATTGTTCCTAAGTTACCTGGGTCCTGCAGGCCGTCTAATAGTAGAAACTTTCCATCTGTAAGAGCGATTTCTTTCTCATGTTTCTCACAAACCGCAAATACACCTTGCGTCGTTTCTGTTTCACGTAACAATTTTACAACCGCTTCAGACACAATATACATTTCCACATCAGCAACCACCCAATCTTTCGGAAGGTCTGTCTGCTCTAAGACGATCAGTTCTGTTGCAACTCCTGCTTTTAAAGCTTCCTCTACTAAATGGAATCCTTCTACAAAAAATAACCCTTTTTTATCGCGCTCTTTTTTCGTTTGCAGCTTCTTCCACTGCTTCACACGCGGATTTTGTACTGAATCAATGTTTTTCATTCTATGCATTCCCTCTCTTCTTGTCTTCTCATTATAGCCTATTTTTCATACATATTTACATAAAAAAGAACAAAAACTAACCTCAGTTTCCATTCCTAAAAAGAGGTGAACATGATGAACTTTAATTTACGCGGTGCTGTATTGGCAAACGTATCAGGAAACACGCAAGACCAATTACAAGAAACAATTGTTGATGCAATTCAAAGCGGAGAAGAAAAAATGCTTCCAGGCCTTGGCGTTTTATTTGAAGTCATTTGGAAAAATGCTGATGAAAATGAAAAACATGAGATGTTAGCAACGCTAGAGCAAGGATTAAAGAAATAAGCAAAAGAAAGTCACCTTAGCATAAGAAAGCTAGGGTGACTTTTCTGTTATAAAAAAGACATCAAACTTCCTCTTCTCTTAAATATTTCTACTTTACTAACCCAAGATGATGAAGTAAAATGTTCAAAATATACTTATGTCTATCTATTCGTTTCCATCATACACATCAATGAATAAAAGGAGTGAATGTTTTATGCGCCGTGTCACACTTGAACAAATTTTCAAACATCCTATTACACAAAAATATATAAACCGTTCTGGAATGGTTCACGCAATTGCTGTTGCTTACCATGCGTTTCACTTAGCAAAAAAATATCACGTTTCAGTCGATGCAGCAACAAAAGCTGGTTTTCTTCATGATGTAGGACATTACACATGGTATCGTAATGGGGAATGGGACTATGAATTGTATAAAAAGAATGATATACACGCTATTAAAGGAGCAGAAAGAGCTCATAAATTATTAATCCGATTAGGAGAACACCCAAAACAAGCAAAGGAAATTTCCGTTGCCATTCTCTTACACACTGATTCTTTTCTACTAGAACAAACACTTGAGAGAACACCTCTCCAAAATATTATTAAATGGGCAGACGAAGCAGATGAAGAACCGAGCGGGGCACATCACTACCGAACAATCTCTTATGAAAAAGCACTGCAAGCAATCAAGCGATTAGATCAGATGGTAGATCGTGAATTACAAATCCAACAATCGACATCCTGTGCTCATCTTTCTCCCAATGAAAGAACAGAGCAAATTTGTTGATCCATAACAGGAAAAAAATCACCTTAGTAAATGCTAAGGTGATTTTTACTTTGATTAGAAAATTTCTAACTATTATGTAATATAAAGTTATGGTACATTTTATCCAAATATGTATAATTTTATATATAAACAATAGAGAGGATTCGATATATGCAACATTCTGTACAACTTACATATGATCAAAACCATTCTTTATCATGGGGAAAATTTGTTGGTTCTGTTTTATTTGCTTTTTTTGGGGCACAGATCATAAGCGGTTTATTTATAGGTCTTCCGTTTATGATTTACACTGCAGGCCTTTCCGACAAAAAAACAATCGCCCTATACAGCTCACTTGGAAATACTGGAGGTACTTTATTACAACTGCTCATTTTATTATTGTTTATTTTTAAATACGAACCTATAAAGAAACTATTATTACCTGTTTTAAATTTTCAAGCACTCCAAAAAGTTCGTACATATATATACTTATTTCTTTTCTTCGGACTTAGTATTGCTATTCATATATTTATAATTTCTAAGCTATTTCCTCATGCAACGCAAGAACAAGATTTAGCTTTAAACTTAGAAAATTTAAACCAATATAAAATTCTATTAATTTTAGGAAGTGCGATTTTCGTCCCCATTTTTGAAGAGCTTATTTTCCGCGGAATCATTCTTCAATTTTTCCAGCAACGTTTTCCATTTTGGATAGCAGCAATTGGCTCAAGCTTCATCTTCGGAATCGCCCATATATACTCTCTAGGTGTTATGGTTGGTGCTTTTATGATGGGAATGTTTATGGCCGTATTATGTAAAAAAACGAATTCTATTATTCCAGCTATGTTATTTCATATGATGAATAATACGCTTGCGTTTTTATCTTAAAAACTGAATAAACCAGTTATCACCATCAAAAAGGAGCATAATTTTGCAAACACGCCATTATGGTTGTATAATGGCGTTTCAATTTTTATTTTATTATTATCTCAAACGTTTCCTCATCTAAAGGAGCTTTTGGAACAGTCTATTTCACTTTCATATGTTGAATTATTCAGTAGAATGTACATGGACTCTACTGATTATTAATAGCATCCACGGTGATACATCACTACTATTTTCTTTTATTAATCATCATCTCTAGCATAATCTTATCCATATTCGATGAACCTTCATTTCCTAATCGGCAAAAATTCTCAATTGTTTTATCAACATCTGCTTCGATAAATCCATCTGTAGCAGAGATACACATTCCTTGTGAGGCTAACAGTGCAGATTGTACAGCTGCGCTTGAACAAGTTGCTACTTTCATCGCACATCCTGCCTTTGCTCCGTCACAAATCATCCCTGTTACATTTCCAAGTGTATTTTGGATTGCATACTTTATCTTTTCAATATCTCCACCTAATAAATACGTAATAGCAGCCGATGCACTTGCACCAGCAACTGTTACACCGCAAAGTGCAGACAAACGTCCAAACTGACTTTTAATGTAAATCGCTAATAAATGACTTAACGTAACAGCACGAATTAGCTCTTCTTCCGAAGCATTTAATTTCTCACCTGCAGCTACTACAGGCATCGTTACGGCAATCCCTTGATTACCACTTCCTGAATTAGCCATTACTGGCATTGTCGAACCGGCCATACGTGCATCTGAACCAGCAGCTGCTAATGCCATCGCATGAGTTGTTAAATCATCTGATAGAATTCCTTTCAATACATTTGCCTTTAATGTTTTTCCAACTTGTAAGCCATATTCATTCGACAAACCATCTAGTGCCACATTACGATTCAGTTCAATACTCTTTTTTACAAGTGCCAATTCCTTTACATCTACAGTCGTAACAAATTCATATATTTCTGGAATCGTTAGTTCATCACGTTCTTCTTCAGAAGTGGCAAAGTGTGTATTTCCACATCCATTCTTATAAACAAGCTCCCCATTCACTTCTACTAATGCGATAAATGTGTGATTATCATGAATAATAACCCTTGCATATCCCTCGTCTGTCGTAAATTTCACTTCAATGTATAGCTTTTTAGACGTATCTGCTAATTCTACAGACACTTTCCCCGCTTCTACTAAAGAGATTGCTTGTTCTTCATCTTCTTCTGAGATTCCGGCTAACACTTCTAAATCTTTTTTGCTGTCTCCCGCTAACACCCCTAAAGCAGCAACAAAGTCAATTCCAGTAGCCTTCATTCCTGGTATACCAACCGCCATTGCATTTTTAATGACATTTGTACTTGCAAGTACTTCAATTGACTGTATGTCACCCTTCATATAATCTCTTGCAGTAGCTGCGGCTAACGCAATCGACACTGGTTCTGTACACCCTAAAGCAACGACTAATTCTTTCTCTAACACACGTAACATACTATTCTTGTTCACAAATTGTCCCCCTGTCTTTCAACTACCCATCATGTGAAATGATGAACAAGTTTTCGCAAAAAATTAATTGTTTTCATCTACCTTCGAAAGAAATGTGACGAGCGGATAGTATTGTTGTAATAATATTTCATTCTTCATTACTCCTATACCGCCTGTATTACATTGCGATGATAATTTATTATCGTAATTTAATAGTATTACAATATGTAAGCGATTACAAAGATTTTTTGAACCCCTTTAACATTTTTTTCTATCCCTAGATATTTGCAGTGCAAGCAAACCTTCAAGGAATGGGGGTTTTGTTCTTCGTGTTAGTGGGCGGAATATGCGCATTCAACTATGGCAGAAAAAGAAAGTAAACAGTATCATTCATTTAAAACCGTTCACATAAAAAAAGCAGAGATCATCTCTCTGCTTTTCTGTTTGCCTTATTTCCTGGTTGTAGGAAAAATGATAAGACTAATGCAATGGCCGTTAAGATTGTTGCAATCCAAAATGCATCATTAATGCCGTTAATGACGGATAACTTGGAAACTTGCCCAAATAGCATTTGTGAACTTAATGCATTTCCTGCCTGAGCTGATCCTGTCATGGCAGCAACGCTTTGTCCCATTTGCGATAGTTTGTTTACGATAATCGGATTTGTTGTTGTAATTGCATTTGCGTAATCTGCCATATGATTTGTCGTTTGCTGCGTCATAATTGTGATTAAAAGCGCAGTTCCAATGGAGCCCGCAACTTGTCTTGATGTATTTTGCGTTGCTGTTCCATGAGAAATAAGTTTCATTGGCAGAGCATTCATCCCGGCCGTCATGATTGGCATCATAATAAAGGACATCCCAAACGAACGAATAATATAGTCTCTCATAATTTCACTATAAGGTGTGTCTAATGTTAAATGTGTAAATTGATATGTTGCATATGTTGTAAGGATTAATCCAAAAATAGCAAGTGGTCGAATGCCGTATCTATCAAATAATTTCCCGGCAAATGGCCCCATCATTCCCATGATTAAAGATCCTGGCAGAAGGAGTAATCCTGAATCAATCGGTGTAAATCCACGAATGTTTTGTAAATATACAGGAAGCAATATCATCCCGCCATACAATGCCATCGTAACAATTGCATTGATTAAAAGCGTCGAGGTAAATGCAGAATAGCTGAATACACGAAGGTCTAACATTTTGTTGTCAACCGTTAACTGTCTCCAGATGAATAGACTTAGTCCGATGATACCAATTACGATCGCAATGATAACCTCCATACTACTCCAGCCATTATTCCCTGCCTCACTAAAGCCATATAGTAAGCTTCCAAGTCCGATACTAGAAGCAATCACACCAAAAATATCTAGTGTCGCCTTAGCTACAGGCTGTTTGAGCGTAAAATATTTTAGTGCTAATACGATAATAAGTAAACCAATGATAAACATCGCATAGAACATAACATTCCATGTGTAGTTTTGAATAACCCAGCCTGTAAGTGTTGGCCCAATAGCAGGTCCTAAAATCATCGCAATACCAAGCAGTCCCATCGCAGCCCCGCGTTTATGAGGCGGGAAGATTGTCATGAAAATATTCATTCCGACCGGCATTAAAATACCAGCACCAACCGCTTGAACAACACGTCCTGTCATCATCATCGTAAAGCTTCCAGATACCGCACAAATCATTGAACCTGCTGTAAAGAACAGCATAGCCGCTAGAAATAAGCTTCGGTACGTAAACCGCGAGACTAAAAATGCACTAATTGGCACTAATACCCCGTTCACCAGCATAAATCCTGTTGTAAGCCACTGTGCTGTAGATGTTGATACATTAAATTCATTCATTAATGCTGGCAAAGCAACGTTAATTAACGTTTGATTTAAAATCGAAACGAACATTCCAAAAATAAGAACAGCTAAGACAACTTTTACGTTAAATTCAGGAAGCACCGTTTGAGAACGAGACGTTTTCGGTTTCGTATCTTCCGCTTTTTGTTCTTGTTTTGGTTGTTCCTGTTTTGGTTGTTCTTGTTTTTCAATTGTTTCTTCTTCCTTAACTTCTGGTATTTCTTGTTTTCTTACTGCCTCTTTTTTATTATCTGAAACCCCTTGTGCTCGAACTGGTTCTTCTATCCCTTTTCCTTTTTTTCTAAAAACACGATTTACAATAATGAACACGACAATACATAAAAGAGCGTATCCTACAATAAAGATCGAGGACATATTTCATTCCCCCTTACTTATGAATCCGAACTGTGACATTCATGCCTGGGACAATATTTAATGATTTACTATGATCTAATGAAATCTTAACAGGAATAACTTGTGTTACTTTCGTATAGTTCGCTGTTGCGTTGCTAGATGGTAGCATAGAGAATGCATTTGCTGTTGTTAAACCAATTTGTTCTACTTTTCCTGTTAACGTTGTATCAGGATATGCATCAACATATACATCCACGTCTTGCCCTTTTTGAATCTCATCTACGTCTGTTTCTTTAATATTTGCCGTTACCCATAGATCACTCATATTATAGGCATATGCAAGCGGTGTTCCTGGCGCAATATAAGAATCTCGCGTTGCATTTGATTGAACAAGCGTTGCATTTGCTGGAACTGTAATATCTACTTCTTGTGCAGTACCCCCAGCGTTATTCATTACAGAACCTACTTTATCACCAGCATTATAATTTTTTCCTACTTCCGCTTTCCAATCTGTTAATTTCCCTGCAACTGGAGATGCAATAGGTACTACTTTCCCATCAATTTTTGCATTGTCCGTTTTCAAATAATTTGTTGATTGATTGTAATAATAATAGCCGGCAAATCCACCGCCAACTAACACAATCAATGTAACAATATTGATGATAATCATTCTCCGAAATTGACTCATTGTTTCCCTCTCCTTATTTTCAATATCAATTTATTTTCTAATAAGTCCTGCTCTCTTTTTAATTAACAAGGTTGACCATTCATATTATTAAGGACTAATTAAAAAAAGAGCCTTTTTCTGCGCGCAAAACCCTCTCCTTATTTTGTGCTAAGAAAAAGAATATCGTTTATAATTATAAATAATTCATTTCGAGCGACAACCGACAATTTATTTTGAAATGTTGTTTTTCCAACATTTCACTGTATATATGTTGAAAAAGTATAAAAAACCAAGCAAGGAGAACAAAAATGTCTATTAAAAATTCAAATGATCCACGCGTAAAACGAACGAGACAATTAATACAAAATGCTTTTGTCGCTTTAGTTGACGAAAAAGGATTTGAAAATATAACAGTACAACTTATTGCTGAGCGGGCACCTGTCAATCGTGCTACTTTTTATAGTCACTATCATGATAAATATGATTTATTAGATACAAGTATTGAAGAGATGTTGAATACCTTAACAGAAGTAATTAAACCAAAAAAATTTCAAAAAGAAGATTTTCAGCTTACATTCGATTCTCCTCATCCAATCTTTTTTGCCTTGTTTGAACATATCGCCGAAAATGCTACTTTTTATAACGTAATGCTCGGTGAAAAAGCAGCTGGAAATTTTTCTTACAAAATGATGAAAACCATTCAGGCACATTTCGCATTAAGCCTTTCTATTTCACAGCCAAATGATGACGAACTGATGGTTCCACGTGATATTCTTATTAGTTACGTAACCGGCGCGCATGTCGGTATGATTATTTCGTGGTTAAGAAGAGGAATGGTATACACGCCACATTTTATGGCTTTGCAGTTAACACGTTTAATCATTTTAGGATCCCATACCGCCGCCGGGTTAGAAAGACCTTTTTAATAGGAACAAGAAAAAGCGAAAGAGGGCTCCTCCTTCGCTTTTTCTTATATTAATCAAATGTAATGTTATGTACAGCCTTAGTATCAAGACGTTTCACAACTTCTACAATTAACTTCACTGTATTTTCATAGTCATCACGATGCAACATTGCCGCATGGGAATGAATATAGCGAGTTGCAATTGTAATTGCCATCGCTGGAATACCGTCCACAGAAATATGGATTGCTCCTGCATCCGTTCCGCCGCCAGGAAGTGCATCGTATTGATACGGAATATTTAATTCATCTGCTACGCCAACAACGAAGTCACGAAGACCTTTATGTCCAACGATAGATGCATCGTATAAAATAATTTGCGGGCCATCACCCATTTTTCCTTGTGCTTCTTTTTCGCTTACTCCTGGTGTATCACCAGCAATTCCAACATCTACTGCAAATGCGATATCAGGTTGAATATAATGTGCAGATGTTTTCGCTCCGCGAAGACCTACCTCTTCTTGTACAGTTCCAACACCGTATACAATGTTTGGATGTTTTTCATCTTTTAATTGTTTTAAAACATCGATTGCAATTGCGCAGCCAATCCGGTTGTCCCATGCTTTCGCAAGTAACATTTTTTCGTTTTTCATTACTTGGAATTCGAAATATGGTACAACTTGATCTCCTGGGCGTACGCCCCACTCCAGCGCTTCTTCTTTACTAGAAGCACCGATATCAATAAACATATCTTTAATATCAACTGGCTTTTTACGAACTTCAACTGGTAAAATGTGCGGTGGTTTTGAACCAATGACACCCGTTACATCACCTTTGCTCGTAACAATTGTTACGCGCTGCGCTAACATAACTTGTGACCACCAGCCGCCAACCGTTTGAAAACGCAAGAAACCTTTATCATCAATTTGCGTAATCATAAAACCGACTTCATCTAGATGACCGGCTACCATAATTTTTGGTCCATTGCCGTCACCAATTTTTTTCGCAACTAAGCTTCCTAAGTTATCTGTTGATACTTCATCAGCAAACGGTGCGATATATTTCTTCATTACTTCGCGTGGCTCACGTTCATTTCCAGCAATCCCGCGTGCATCTGTTAATTCTTTTAGCATCGTCAATGTCGCATCTAGTTTTGTCATTGGACAAAGTCCTCCTTTTTCTTCATCTCTTCAATTATACAAGAGTGGAGAATAATATTCAAAAAATTCCATCAATACCCTTCTGTTTGACGCTGATGATTCACTTCATTTTTATCTAAGTATGCTTTTTCAATCTCTTCTTGTCCAAAATCAAGTGCTTGCCCTAAACGAAGATAGCTCGTAAACAATTCAATGTAATTTGTAATAGATGGCTGCTCATTAAAACGAATTGCTTTCGCATATACATCTAAGAAAATTTCTACTTGTGTTTTATTTGTTAGTGCACATTTATAAAACAAGAAATTTTTATCAATTCCTAAATCGATTCCAATAGATAAAATAAAATGCAGCCCATCTACGTACTCTTCTAGCACAACCTGACGCTCAGAAGCTGGCTTATTACTCCAATATTTAAAGCAGCGTGTTTCATTTGCAAGTTCACCAATTTCCACAAGAAGCGCTAACATTTTTTCTTTTAATAACTTTTTCGGCTCTAGATTATGTTCTTTCGTAATACGATCATCTAATTCTTTTTGTAATTTAAATAGTTGTAGTAAATCCAAAACGTACTCCTCCTTCAATATCGAATAAATTTACTCGATATTGCTCCATTCTAATGGTAAATATAAGCAAATAACCAAGTTATATTCTTACATTATAACAGTGTCAGTTTCGTGTGGAAAGACAAGATTGGCCAAAGTCAAGTTCCCATGTTACAGCATATTTCATGCAAATAAACATAAAAAGCCAGAGAACCTCTCCGACTTTTTATGTTTATTCTTCTATATTATTGTAACTTTTATTCTCACTTTGTCATATCTAACACAACACGTCCATTAATCTTTCCTTCTTCCATTTCAGCAAATACATCGTTAATTTCATGAAGGTGACGCGTTTCAATAAAAAAATCCTTAGGAACAATGTCCTAAGGATTTATTATCAATTACTTGTTTAAAGCAGTTTTAGCAGCAGTTGCTAATTCAGCGAAAGCTTTTGCGTCATGAACAGCTAGGTCAGCAAGCATTTTGCGGTTTACTTCGATACCAGCAAGCTTAAGACCGTTCATTAAACGGCTGTAAGAAAGACCGTTCATACGAGCAGCTGCGTTAATACGAGTGATCCATAATTTACGGAAGTCACGTTTCTTTTGACGACGGTCACGGAACGCATACATTAAAGATTTCATTACTTGTTGGTTAGCAACTTTGTATAATGTATGTTTAGAACCGTAGTAACCTTTTGCTAATTTAATAATTTTTTTACGACGTTTACGAGTAACCGTACCACCTTTTACTCTTGGCATATTATTTCCCTCCTAGATATCTATCTGAACAAAATATAAATTACATGTTGTCAAGCATTTGACGAATACGTTTGAAGTCACCAGCGCTTACTACACCAGCTTTACGTAATTTACGTTTAGCTTTTGTAGATTTGTTAGCGAATAAGTGGCTTGTGTAAGCGTGAGAACGCTTTAGTTTACCAGATCCTGTTTTTTTGAAACGCTTTGCAGCGCCGCGGTGAGTTTTCTGTTTAGGCATAGTGATTTCCTCCTCTATTTATTACTTATCATTTTTCGGTGCTAAAACTAAGAACATACTGCGTCCTTCCATTTTTGGCTTAGATTCAATTGTACTAACTTCAGCACAAGCTTCAGAGAAGCGATCTAAAACACGTTGACCGATTTCTTTATGAGTAATAGCACGACCTTTAAAGCGAATAGACGCTTTAACTTTGTCGCCTTTCTCCAAGAATTTAATAGCATTGCGAAGTTTTGTGTTAAAGTCATGTTCATCAATTGTTGGACTTAAACGAACTTCTTTCATACTAATGATTTTTTGATTTTTACGCTGCTCTTTTTCTTTCTTTTGTTGCTCAAAGCGGAATTTTCCGTAGTCCATAATACGGCATACTGGTGGTTTCGCATTTGGAGCAACTAATACTAGATCAAGATTTACGTTTGCAGCCATATCTAATGCTTCTTGACGAGACTTAATTCCAAGTTGATCACCATTTGCACCAACTAAACGTACTTCACGTGCACGAATTTGCTCGTTAATCATCATGTCCTTGCTAATAGTAAGCCACCTCCAAGGTTTTATGGGAATACGTTTCGGGAAGGAAGAACCCAAACAAAAAAGTGCGGGCATACGACACCCACACTTATAATATCTCTAGTAAGAAATACTTACCTGTCAACTGCTTTCGCGTCAATCAGGTGAGAAGCGGGTGCTTCTACTTGTTCCACAAATCCGTATTCTATTATCCTTGATGATTTTACCATAGGACGTGATGCATGTCAAGAAGCTCTACTTCTTAAGTAACAACAAAAAATATTGTAACAAACAAAATGAATACATGCAACATTTTTTTATATAAAGCGAACTTTGGTTCTTATTACCAATCAAAAATGCACAAAAAAGCCGCGGACAAGCCGCGACTTTTTCTTATCGTTTTCCTTCAACCTTAATTAGGTCAACGAATGCATCTAATGAGATTGTTTCTGATTTTTGTTCACCGTATTTACGGACGTTTACACCAGTTTCAGCAACTTCATTGTCACCTACTACAAGCATATACGGAATTTTTTGCATTTGTGCCTCACGGATTTTGTAACCAATTTTCTCGTCACGAGTATCCACTTCAACACGAATGCCAGCACGTTGTAATTCTTCTTGTACTTTCTTCGCATAGTCTAAATGTACTTGCGGAGAAACTGGAATTACTTGTACTTGAACCGGCGCTAACCAAGTTGGGAATGCACCTTTGTATTCTTCGATTAAGAAGGAAACAAAACGTTCCATAGTTGATACAACACCGCGGTGAATAACAACTGGACGATGCTGTTTACCGTCTTCACCGATGTAAGTTAATTCAAAGCGTTCTGGAAGTAAGAAGTCTAATTGTATAGTTGAAAGTGTTTCGTCTTTTCCAAGCGCAGTGCGAACTTGTACGTCAAGTTTCGGACCGTAGAATGCCGCTTCACCTTCTGCTTCATAGTACTCAAGACCCATTTCATCCATAGCTTCTTTTAACATTGATTGAGCTTTTTCCCACATTTCATCGTCATCAAAATACTTTTTAGTATCCGCTGGATCACGATAAGATAAACGGAATGAATAATCTTCTAAATCGAAGTCTTTGTATACTTCTAAAGTTAAGTTTACAACGCGTTTGAATTCTTCTTTAATTTGATCTGGACGAACGAAAATGTGCGCATCATTTAAAGTCATCCCGCGTACACGTTGTAATCCAGATAGCGCACCAGACATTTCATAACGATGCATTGTTCCAAGCTCCGCAATACGGATTGGTAATTCACGATAACTGTGGATATCGTTTTTGTACACCATCATATGGTGAGGACAGTTCATTGGACGAAGTACCAATTCCTCATTATCCATTTCCATCGATGGGAACATGCCATCTCGATAGTGATTCCAGTGACCAGAAGTCTCATAAAGCTCTCGGCTTCCTAGTACTGGAGTATATACGTGATCGTATCCTAAGCTTACTTCTTTATCAACAATGTAACGCTCGATAATACGGCGGACTGTTGCACCTTTTGGTAACCAAAGCGGTAAACCTTGTCCTACTTTTTGGCTATTTGTAAATAGTTTTAACTCTTTACCTAATTTACGATGATCACGCTCTTTCGCTTCTTCAAGCATACGTAAGTGCTCATCTAACTCTGCTTTTTTCACGAATGCAGTACCGTAAATACGTTGCAGCATTTTATTATTGCTATCGCCGCGCCAGTAAGCACCAGCAACGCTTAACAATTTAAATACTTTAATTTTCCCTGTAGATGGAAGGTGAACTCCGCGGCAAAGGTCGAAGAATTCGCCTTGTTCATAAATTGAAATAACCGCATCTTCCGGAAGATCGTTAATCAATTCTAATTTTAGCTCGTCGCCAATTTCTTCATAACGACGAAGCGCTTCAGCACGTGGTACTTCATGGCGAGCAATCTCAAGATTTTCATTTACGATTTTTTGCATTTCTTTTTCGATTTTCGAGAAATCTTCAACTGTGATTGCTTCTTCCATATCGATATCGTAATAGAAGCCATTTTCAATTACAGGCCCAATTCCAAGCTTCACATCTTTATATAAACGCTTTAATGCTTGCGCTAATAAGTGAGCTGTTGAGTGGCGTAAAATGTATAGCCCATCTTCAGAATCTAATGTCACGATAGAAATTGCACCATCTTGCTCAATCGGTGTACGTAAGTCTACCATTTCTTCATTTAATTTCCCTGCAATCGCTTTTTTCTTTAAGCCAGGGCTAATAGAAGCAGCAATGTCTTCAGTTGTTGTTCCTTTTGGAAACTCCTTCACAGCTCCGTCTGGAAATGTAATTTTTACTACATCTGCCATCTTTAGTCACTCCTTTTTCATAGTCAAAATAAAAAACACCCATCCCTATAAAAAGGGACGAGTGTTGAATTCGTGGTTCCACCCTTGTTCCAGCTAACACATTGTTAACTGCTCAAGTTCATGATAACGGCACTTGCCGTCAGCAATTACTAGACATTCGTTCACTGCTGAAGTTCAGAGGTGGTAAGTAATAATCTCGTATTAAGAAGCTCACAGCCTAAGGCTTCTCTCTCTGAGAATCGTGGATAACTACTCATGTCCTCATCGTAACATTTTAATGTATTTTCATGTATGTACGTAATTATATGCTCAAAAATTTAGAAAATCAAGGGCGTTCCCTTTATTTTTGAATTTTGTCACATTCTTTTCAAATTCATGAAGCGCATATAACTGCACTCTCTCCTGAAATACATTTTGAATCGTTACAATCATATTATGATCTTGTTCTTTCGCATACAGATGAATTCTTTTAGGCGCGATTGACAGAAGCGGTGCCATAATATTCGGATCAATGTATAGATCTTTTTGAGAGAGTAATTCTTCTTCTATATACTGAACAAGTTTTTCTTGTTTTAAACGTCTTCCCTTTTCATCATAAAAGACACAACTATCATTAAACACGAGATGCAAGCAAGATAAACGTGATTTTCGGCTGCTTACTTGTTGCCGTAATGTTTCTACGAACATTTGATACTCTTGTTCTAACTTATATTCATCTATCGCCATCTCCGCCGTTCGATACAAAAATTCATTGTACTTTCTCAAGCGAAAACGAATGTACGCTTCAAACGAAAACGACATTGTATCATGTATCCATCCTTGTAAAGAAGACAGTACCAATTCTGTCCCTCTTTCCTTCGAAGGTGCATCTACTAATCCTTTTCGTTTCCCTTTTAAAATAGAATGAGCCATATGTAAAATTTGATTTCGTTCTTCTCGCTCTTCATAATAAAATTTATCTTTTAAAATCGCACTTATCCATTCATCTTGTTTCGTATTGATAATATATTGCACAAATACAGGAATAACCACTTGATCAATGTAGCGTGACTCTTGTATTGGTATATGAACAATTACCATTTGTTCGTACAAGTAAATGCTTATTTCTTCATATATATGATCTGTCCTTTTTTTAAGCTCTTTATATACAACAATAGCATCATTTTTTTCTTCGAAGCAGATTTCAATCACTTTTGTCCCCCCTTTTATAATTCTTGCTATTTCCATATATATTAGGGAGATGTACAAAAAATGATACAAGCTAGCATGAATTTTTCATATTCATAAGCTATTTTTATTGTATAATTTAACTATAAAGATTTTAAAAGGAGCGATACACTATGTACGAATATAAATTTGTTAAAATAGAACTAAAATCTAGTCTAATGAAATCCCAGCCAAAAGAAGATTATCAAACGATCATTACAGAACATGCAAAAGAAGGGTGGCGCTTCGTACAAATTTTTGCTCCTAGTACGGTAGGATATGGATCAGCTGCATATTTTGAACTTATTTTCGAACGAAAACAAACGATATAAAGTGAAACTTCCATCAGTGTGGGGTTCTTCATCCCCACTGATGGAAAGCCCGTCCAATCGGGCAAATGCCAGCAGTTATCCCCCCTATCTTCTTTAGAAAAGCGGAAGTGGCTCGCCCAGAATGTGAGGGGGATGGAGCTTCTGACGTAGAGGTGTTTTTTGCCTCATAGGAAGAAGCGAAGCCACCGAACATTCTAGCCACTGGAGCCGGACAGCGTTTTTCTCTCAATCTTGAGGTGAGGGTCTTACTGCACGCGAATAGCGGGATAATAAAAAAAAGAGCAAACTCACTGCTTGCTCTTTACGTATACCTACGGTTTTTTCCGCCAATAGAAATCGGCTTTGCTAAATATTTAATACGCTCCATAATGCGAGCTGCTTTCATTTCTTCTGCTTCTCCGCGCTGTGTATACGTTAAATGATGCTCGAGCTGTTTAAAATCAAAGTTAGATGTGAAAAACGTCGGTAAGTTCTCAAGCATACGGAATTGTAAAATCGCTCCAAGTACATCATCACGCACAAAGCTCGACATCGCTTCCGCTCCAATATCATCTAACATGAGTACTGGCACATGTTTGACGGCATCAATTTTTTCACTAATCGTATTATTTTGCAATGAGCTTTTAATTTCTCGTAAAAATTCCGGCAAATATACGATCATGGAGCTAATTTTACGCTGCGCTAGTTCATTTGCAATCGCTCCTAAAATAAATGTTTTCCCAACACCAAACGGACCATAAAAATATAAAGCTTGCACCTTTTTCCCTTGCTCGTACTCACTTAAAAATTCATTTGCAGCTCGAATTGCCTCAAACCGCTCTCCATCTGACAAATCAAGAGAAGACATAGACGCCTGCAGAATATCTTTTGGCATATAAATGCTCTGAATGAGTTTTTCTTGTTTCTTTCGTTCATCATAAGCCACTTTTCTCACGCAGCAATCGTATTGAATATCAATCATCTTCCCTTGAATAATAAGCTTTGGTTCGTATCCTTGAATCATGTTTTTGCATGACTCTAAGTTCGGACAATCTTTACATCCAACGCTTTGTCCAATGTACTCATATAACTTCACAAGGCTACGTTCAACCATCGACGTTGTTACTTCGCCTTTATGTTCTTCTATAAACGATTTCACACGTGGATGCGCCATTACCTCTTCTTTTAATACTTCATATCTATTCTTAAAATTTTCATTTTGCATTAACTTCGCAAATGTATTTTGAATTGGTTCCATTTCTTCACCTCAAAGGGAGCTCGCCTCTATTAGTTTCGCTTATATTTTTTCAGCTGTTCCTCTAACTTTTTACGCTCTTCTTCTAAATTCCCCTGCTCTTCACTGCGATGGGATGGCTCGCTATCTTCTGTTTGTTCCTTTAACCAATCTGGTACAAGTTCTTTACGAACCGTTTTCTTCGTCGTCTTCCCTTTTTTCTTTGTTTCCGCCCATTCTTGATATTGACGATTTTCCTCTTTCGCAAGCCCCATCGCTTCCGTTACTGTTGTAATTTTTTTACGAGCCCAGTGTCCGGCAATTTTCTCTACATACGATTTCGCTAACTTCATATCAGAACGAAGCATTACATAATAAATAAGTACATTTACAACACCTGGCGTTAGCTTCTGATGCAACATAACATCTTCAATAATTTGCAAATCAGCCTTCGTCGGCTCAGCCCCGCCCGAAATTTCTTTTAATAACTCTCTTGGTGAAATTTCTTCTAGCTGTTTAATGAGCATCTCTTCTTGTGTTGTCGGTTCTTTCTCCTTCATCGTCCGAGCATGCAACGGCTGCGTCCGCTCACTCAATATAGGAAGTGCCTGTCCATTCTCAAATTGGTACCAATCACGCGCACCTTTTCGCAATCGTTCCATATCAATTGTATTATGCTCCGTAACAGCACCAAGAACAATATTTTGCATGGATAACGGATCAATACCATATACGTAAGCTAATATTATCACACATTCACGCATCTGATCCGTGATTGCTTTACGCGGCACAAGCGCTGATAATCCTTCTACAAATAATGAAAAATCAAAGAAATCATTCCAAATTTGAGGTGCATTCCCCTCAGCTCTGCTCGGCATCACAGTCGCGTTTGGTATAAGCAGTTCTTCCTTGGCATGCTCCACTTGACCTGGATTAAAAGAACCAAACACATCATTAAAGGATCGTGTTGCATTTTCATAAGAAGCAAAATCAAATTCTTCTTCTAAGAAATATTGCTTCACTTGATTATATTTCGCCTTACTTAAGCGGTTATATAAAAAAATACTTAATACAATATCATCAAAAAATTGTTTTGGCATAAGTGGTGGCTGTAACTCATAAATAAACATGCGAATATCTTTTTCTTTTTTCACATACACATTTAAAAGTCCAATCGCCTCTAACTTTATACGTTCTTCATAAATATCCGGGAGCTGCATTTGCATTGTTACCATAATAGAATGATGTGTATTTTCTTTTCCAAATAAACGGTCCTGCTCTAACTCGCCCCACAATGTCATATATAGACTAAAAGCTTTACTGCCAATTAGCGGTTGATATAACATTGTCAGCACTTTACGATCATAATTGCTGAGCAGCCCTCTTGCACTTACTTTGTAACGGTCAATTGGCAACAGCTCCATCCATGACTGTCTTTCCATCCTTGCAAATCCTTTCTGTCATTCGTTTTCATGGTTAGTTCCACTTATCTTCTTCGTTTCTCTTTGAATCTCGAGGTGGAGGCCTAACTACCCGCGAATAGCGGGATAAATCTATTTTGATTTTTCAACATATAAATCGCGGCTATGCAGAATACAACATGCCCGCTACTTGCTTGCTCCATTTGTTTGTAAACCTCGCATGTGGCAGGAAAAGGACCTAACCGCTTCTATGCACGGCCAGATGCTCTCGTCCTCCTCTAAAAGAAAGAGGTTTTATGTCGTTTTTTCAATTTGTATTTATATATTAGTGAAAAAAGAGCTAATAGCTTACGCTTCTAGCTCTTTTATTTTCGTTCTTTTTGAAGAATATCTTTCAGCTCTTCAATAAATACGTTCAAATCTTTAAATTGTCGATAAACAGATGCAAAACGCACATATGCAACATCATCAATATCACGAAGCGCTTCCATGACCATTTCACCAATCATATCGCTTTTTACTTCTGACATTCCTAAGTTACGCAATTCCCGTTCTACATGTTGCGTGATTTCCTCTAATTGTTTCAACGTTACAGGTCGCTTTTCACACGCTTTAATTAAACCACGCAAAATTTTCTCTTTGTTAAATTCTTCTCGCGTCCCTTCTTTTTTTACAACAATGAGCGGCGGCTCTTCGACACGTTCAAATGTTGTAAAGCGATTGAGACAACTTTCGCACTCTCTTCTTCTGCGAATGGATCGTCCTTCGTCAACCGGACGTGAATCCAATACTCTCGTACCATTGTGAAAACAGGATGGACAACGCAATCCGTTCACTCCTTTACAATTTAATTTTATCTTAACAAAACTAAAACATTTTAAACAAGAATTTTCTCTTCTATATTATAAGCACTTGATCAAATACACTTATGTATAAACAAATTCCTTCTTATATAATAGATATATAAGTAATACAATATAAAGTGAAACTTCCATCCGAGGGGGTTTTCTTCATCCCCCTCGGATGGTTAGTTGAACCAATCGGGCTTTTACGGGCAGTTATCCCTCACCTATCTCCTTCACTTCTCTCTGAATCTTGAGGCGGGGGTCTTACTGCCCGTTAATGCGGGATAAACTAAAAAGAGGTGTATTATACACCTCTTTACATTTTAAATCAATTATCTTCTTTTTTAAAGAGCTTTTGTCTCTCTTTGCTTAATTTCGAAGCTACCTGTACCGCGAGGAAGTTCAATACTTTCTCTCGTCTTTGCTCCTAATCCTTCAGCGATATACTCCGCAGCAACATTTGGATCAATGCGATCACCACAAGTATATACATCAATACTTGCATAACCATGCTCCGGAAAACTGTGAATTGTTAAGTGAGATTCAGAAATAATTACAACTCCACTTACACCTTGTGGTGCAAACTTATGGAAAGCAACCTCACGTACTTCAGCGCCTGCTCGAAGTGCTGCATCCACAAATAATTTTTCAATATAAGGCATATCATTAAGCTTGTCGAAATCGCAATCCCAAAGTTCCGCGATTACGTGACGACCCATAGTGTCCATAGTATCCATTCTACAGTTCCCCCTTGTTAATTTAATTTAACTGTTCGAATTGAAAACTAATTTGCAATTTGGCTTGCTCCACTACCACGGGGGAAAGTTAGTCCAGAGAGGTCCTAACCCTTTAAGTAGTGACTACCACCTCAGCTCTTAAGTTTACGAATGTTAGTATACTTTGTTTATTTTCATTTTGCAACAACAGTTTTTTTATTTTCCCAACGACACTTTCCCTTTTACTTTTCTAAAAAAAAGGAAAAGATTCAAAATCACAGTATTCATAGCTATTCTAGGTGATTTACATAGAAAATATATGTAATTTTTTTCTATTACAAAAAGAAAAAAAGACAGGCTAACGCCTGCCCTTTTCTCATCTATTAAATATGTTGTACGTTTTCTTGTTTCGCAAATTGATCTACAACAAGCTTTACAAGGTCTACAACACGACGAGAATAACCCCATTCGTTATCGTACCAAGCAAGTACTTTTACTTTTCGCTCACCCATTACCATTGTAGATAAACCATCAATGATTGCAGAATGCGTATTTGTATTAAAATCTATAGAAACAAGCGGCTCATCGCTAAATGCGACAATTCCTTTTAATGCACCGCTCGCAACATTCATAAATGCTTCATTAATCTCTTCCACTGTTACATCGCGTTTTACATCTACAACTAAGTCAACAAGAGATACATTTGGTGTCGGAACGCGAAGTGCCATACCATGAAGTTTTCCATTTAAATGCGGAAGAACTTTTGCTAACGCTTTCGCAGCACCTGTCGTTGTTGGAATGATAGATTGGCCGCATGCACGTGCTCTGCGTAAATCTTTATGTGGATTATCAATATTTTTTTGGTCATTTGTGTATGCATGAACTGTTGTCATTAAACCGTTTTCAATTCCAAACTGCTCATCTAACACCTTTACAACAGGTGCTAAACAGTTTGTTGTGCAAGATGCATTTGAAATAACGATATGTTTTGTAATATCAAGTTGTTCGTCGTTTACACCAACAACAATTGTTACATCTTCATCTTTTCCTGGCGCAGTTAAAATAACGTTTTTCGCACCAGCTTCTACGTGAAGACTTGCTTTTTCTTTGGAGTTAAACTTACCTGTTGCTTCAATCACAACGTCTACTCCCAATTCTTTCCAAGGCAATTCTTTTGGATCGCGGTTGTTTAAAAGGCGAATCATTTTACCATCTACTAATAGATGATCTTCAAACGCTTCTACTGTACCATCAAATTTACCGTGAACTGTATCATATTTAATTAAATGTGCTAACGTTTCAGATGGGTAGCTCGCATTAATTGCTACAATTTCGAATGCGCTTTCTTTTACTGCCTGACGAAACACCATTCTCCCAATACGTCCAAACCCATTAATTGCCACACGAATCATAATATGTTATCCCCCTTGATTGCGTTATACTATTTATCTCAAATCCCAATAATAGTATAACACAAAAAGAGGATATGTCACTAAACAATTTCATCATTTTCAAAATTTTTTATTTAATAATATTCCATTCCTTTAAAATGCTACTTAATTGCGCTTTCGTTTCTTCTATTGTGCCATTATTATTAATCACTTTATCTGCTAATACTATTTTCTCTTGTAGCGGCATTTGGGCAGCAATTCGTGCTTTCGCCTCTTCTTGTGTAAAATTGTTACGTTCCATTAGCCTTGTAATTTGCGTTTCATTGTCCACATAAACGAGTAAAATTTGATCTACAATACTTGTTAATTTACTCTCGAATAAAAGCGGAATATCGAGCACAATCGCTTGCGCATTTTCTCTTATGTATCTATCCTTTTGTGCATTCATTTCGTTTCGTACAGCGGGATGCACAATACCATTTAACAGCAACCGTTTTTCTTCATTGTGGAATACAATGCTACCAAGTTTCGGACGATTTAACTCTTCATTGTCCCCAAGCACTTCTTTTCCAAATGCTTTTACAATTTCGTTATACGCTTCCTTACCAGGCTCCACAACTTCCCTTGCAATAATATCTGCATCAATGACTGGAATGTGAAAACCTTGAAACATTTTTGATACTGTACTTTTTCCACTGGCAATGCCGCCCGTTAATCCAATTACAACTGTCATCATAATCCCCCTTATAATAAAAGACGTGAAACAATCGTTTCACGTCTCTTACATTTTCCAAATTCCAATAATAATAAGTAATACACCTGGTAAAAACGTGAATTTTTGTAGCCATCGCATATTTGATAATACTGTCCCTACTTTCATTCCACTGAACAAAAATAGCGAGCTCATTACCGCAACTAATCCTGCCATCAGTAATGGAGAATATCCAAGTAAAGATGCCCCAATCCCAGCTCCAAATGAATCTAATGAAAGTGCCACACCAAGAAGAAGCGCTTCTATTCCAGAAATGGTTCCAGACTTATCAAAATCAGCAACAGTTGGTTTTCGTAAAATTTGAATGACAAGACCGAGAGACGCAATTTCTAAGTTCCATACTTTTTCTTCTTGCAGCGCATCCTCTTTTTTATCACTTTGAAAAAATTGATACAACACCCATGCACCGATTGCTACCAGAACGAATCCTCCAATTCTTTTCGCCAGCACCGGTGAAAAAATTTGAGCA
Source organism: Bacillus sp. NPDC077411 (assembly GCF_044543425.1). Classification (NCBI taxonomy): domain Bacteria; kingdom Bacillati; phylum Bacillota; class Bacilli; order Caryophanales; family Bacillaceae; genus Bacillus; species Bacillus sp. NPDC077411. The sequence goes on from NZ_JBITWA010000009.1 coordinate 77,189, forward strand.
ATCATATGCCCGATTCCCATTGAGAGTATCATCACAACGGCTGAACAAACCCCGATTACAACAATTGATTTCAGTGGAATCCGAACATTCCGAAGCCCGTACGTAAGCCCTACACTACAGCTATCCAAACTTAACGTAAAAGCTAATAAAATAAGAGAAAAATAATGATACATCGATAAGCTCCTTCCCTATACATAGCTTTGCTTATATATATGACAAAAGCCTATCCGATGTTATTGTGAAAAATAAAATGATATTGCTGTCTATAAATCTGTTTACCGCTGTTTCGTTTGTTTAACTTTTCGGCTGACAAGCCGGACAATAATGTGTACCACGCCCGCCAACAACTGTTTTTTCAAGCAAAGTGCCGCACGTTTCACATGGCTCGCCTTTTCTTCCGTATACATAAAGCCGCTCTTGAAATGAACCAACCTTTCCTTGTGAATTCACATACGTACGAATCGTACTTCCACCACGCTCTACTGCTTCCGATAACGTTGCGACGATTTCTTTGTACAACGTTTCAAATTCTTCTTGTGTTAAAGAAGACGCTTCTCGCTCTGGGTGAATACGTGAACGAAATAATACTTCATCTACATATATATTACCAAGACCCACTAAAATACGTTGATCCAGTAAGGCAACCTTTACTTTCCGAGCAGTTTTTTGTAATTTTTCTTGTAAATACATAGGTGTTAACTCAGTTGAAAAAGGTTCCGGCCCTAAATCCGCAAGCGGCATAACTATAAACTCTGTACCTTTTTCAAACAGATGCATCGTACCAAATTTCCGTACATCTTTGTAACGAAGTTCTGTACCATCTGTAAAACGAAAACGGACATGTGTATGCTTATCCACTGTATCCTCACTATCGTGAAGCATATATTTCCCTTCCATTCGTAAATGAGACACAATAACGTAACGGGTTACATATATAAGAAGAAACTTGCCGCGGCGTTTGACCTCTTCGATTGTTTCGCCGCGCAGCATCTCTTTGAAAAGTTCAGCGTCATCTGGTTCTTTCACTAAATTTGGATATGTTACAATCACTTCTTCAATTGTCTTTCCTTTGACGAGCCCTTCTAGCGTTCGCCTTACATTTTCAACCTCTGGTAATTCTGGCATACTATCACTTCCTTACTTTGCGTCATACCACGTTGGACCGTATGAATAATCAACCTTTAATGGAACGGAAAGCTCAATCGCATGCTCCATCACTTCAGGTACAAGTTTCTCTAACTTTTCTACCTCTTCTTGCGGCACTTCAAAAATAAGTTCATCGTGCACTTGCAGTAGAAGACGTGCTTGTAATCCTTCTTCTTCTAATCGATCCGCCATAATAATCATTGCTTTTTTGATAATATCAGCAGCACTTCCTTGAATAGGTGTATTCATTGCAGTCCGCTCTGCAAAGCCACGCACATTAAAATTACGACTCGTAATTTCTGGGATGTAACGACGGCGATTTAGCAATGTAGATACATAGCCTTTTTGTTTCGCCTCTTGCACAATATCACTCATGTACTCTTTGACTCCTGGAAAACTCTCTAAATACTTTTGAATGAAATCTGCTGCTGCTTTTCGCGTAATACCTAGGTTTTGCGATAAACCGTAGTCACTAATTCCATATACAATCCCGAAGTTTACCGCTTTCGCTTGACGTCTCATATTAGACGTTACATCATCCTTTTCAACGCCAAACACATCCATCGCTGTTTTTGTGTGAATATCCATATCATGTTGGAATGCTTCAATTAAACCGTGATCTTTCGAAATATGGGCTAATACACGTAATTCGATTTGAGAATAATCTGCTGCAAACATGACCCAATCTTTTTCTGACGGAATAAACGCTTGACGTATTTTTCTTCCTTCCTCTAAACGAATCGGAATGTTTTGTAAGTTAGGTTCCGTTGAGCTTAAACGACCTGTTTGTGTTAACACTTGGTTAAAGCGCGTATGAATTTTAGACGACTCTGTATACACAACTTTTAATAATCCTTCGATGTACGTAGAATTTAATTTCCCTAACTGACGATAATGCAAGATTTTCGGAATAATTTCATGATGTTCCATTAATTTTTCTAAAACATCAGCCGATGTAGAATAACCTGTTTTTGTCTTCTTAATAACCGGTAAGTTTAAAGTTTCAAATAAGATGACACCAAGCTGCTTCGGTGAGTTAATATTAAATTCTGTTCCTGCCAGCTCATAAATTTCTTCTTCCATTTTCTTTAGCTGCGTAGCCAATTCATCCCCCATCGTGCGGAGACGATTTGCATCAACTGCAACGCCCTTACATTCCATATCTGCTAATACACGGCAAAGCGGCATTTCCAGCTCAGTAAATAATTCGTACTGCTCATTATTTTTCAACTCTTCAATAAACGATTGCTGTACATCATATAACACATGTACTTTTCGTGCTACGTGTTCCGCGACAACCGTCTGCTCTGGTACAGCACGTTTTGCACCTTTTCCATACACTTCTTCATCTGATTGCACAGCATGCATATCTTTCATTTTCGCAACAGCACGGAAATCTTTATCTGTCTCCGCTGGATCAAGTAAGTAAGCTGCAATTAATAAATCAAAGTCAATTCCCTTTATTTCATAGCCTTTCCACTTTAACGAAACAATTGCACGCTTTGCGTCAAATGTATACTTCTTCATCTCTGGATTTGCTAACCAGTTCGTAAAAGCTTCTGATGAAAGAGCAATATCAGCCTTGACAAAGTAACATCCATTTTCGTTTTGAATACCAAACCCTTGAATATCCGCTCCGTGATAATTATCCTCTTGCACTTCTACAATGATTGCACTATCCTGCTGCAACATTTCTTCCGTTACTTCTTCTACAATTTCAAATGAAATATCATCGAGCTCAGCTGCAGGTGTTTCTACAACCGGTGCGCCGAGCTTCGTTAAGAGAGAATGGAACCCTAAGTTCTCGAACACCGGAATTACATCGCTATGTTCATATCCGTTAAAAGCAATATCTTCTAAATGAATTGTAACTGGTGCATCGGTAATAATTGTCGCTAACTCTTTACTCATCAATGCTTGTTCTTTATTTTCTTCAAGCTTCTCTTTTAATTTCTTACCGCTCACTTTGTCTAAGTTTTCATATACAGCCTCTACTGTTTCAAATTGTGTTAACAATTTAATAGCTGTCTTCTCGCCAACACCAGGGACACCTGGGATATTATCTGATTGATCTCCCATTAGTCCTTTCATATCAATAATTTGCTTTGGTGATAAGCTGTATTTTTCAAATAACGTTTCTTTCGTATACTCATCTACTTCTGTAATTCCTTTACGCGGAATACAAACGCGCGTATTGTCTGAAACAAGTTGAAGCAAATCTTTATCTCCTGAAATCACTTTTACTTCAATCCCTTGCTCACTCGCTTCTTTCGCCAATGTTCCCATAATGTCATCCGCTTCGTAGTTCTCTAATTCGTAGCGAGGCACATGAAACGCATCTAACAATTCACGAATGAATGGAAACTGCTCTGATAATTCTGGTGGCGTTTTTTGGCGGCCGCCTTTATATTCACTAAATGTTTTATGACGAAACGTCGTTTTCCCCGCATCAAAAGCAACGAGCATATGCGTTGGTTTTTCTTCTTCTAAAATTCTCATTAACATCATCGTAAAACCATAAATGGCATTTGTATGTATACCTTTATCGTTATTTAAAAGTGGCAATGCAAAGAACGCGCGATACGCAATATTATTTCCATCAACTAAAACAACTTTCTTTTCCAAATGGAACAACCTCCCCGTAAAAAATTAAAACGATTTCTCAATACAATAGAAAAAGCCGTTGTTTTTCTTCTCTCTATATTACCACGACTGAAAGAGAGAAGAAAAACAATGGCTTTCTTTATAACTATATTCAACATAATAATTAAAAACTATTTTGTCATGTAAAAGGGAAGTGACGAGAATAAGCTTCCTTATCCTCGTCCCAAACTACTCCTTGGATGAAGGGGTTTTCATGTATTATAGTAACAGACCTTTATTAATATAAAATGAAGCTATTGTTAATATAATGTAAACATCTATTTCGTATACTTTTGAAGAGTAACAATAAATGTCGTTCCAACCCCAATCTTACTTTCTACAGTAATCATCCCATGATGTGCTTCAACTAAATGTTTCACAATAGATAATCCAAGTCCTGTACCACCCGTATTACGACTGCGCGCTTTATCAACACGGTAAAAACGTTCAAAAATACGAGGAATCTGCCCTTTTTCTATTCCAATACCTGTATCTGACACCTTTATATATACGTTTTGGCTATCATGAGAAAACGTAACAGAAACAGCTCCTCCGGCCGGCGTATATAGAATTGCGTTATTCATCAAGTTAATAAAAACTTGTTTTAACCGCACTGCATCTCCTATGACAGAAATATGATCATTCACATCAACATGCAAACGAATGTCTTTATCTGTTGCTTTATTATTTAGTATCATACCAACTTCTTCTAGCAGCTCTTTTAAATCGACAACACCCATATTTAATTGAAACCCTTGTTGCTCAATTTTCGATAAATCAAGTAAGTCTTCAATTAACGCTTGCATTCGGTCGCTTTCTTTCAAAATAATATGTAAGAAGTGCTCTCGAAACTGCTGGTTTTCCATCGCTCCGTCAAGTAATGTTTCTGAAAATCCTTTAATAGAAGTAATTGGTGTTTTCAGTTCATGCGAAACATTTGCCAAGAAATCTTTACGCATTTGCTCAAGCTTCTTAAGCTCTGTAATATCATGGAAAACAAGGACAATTCCTTTCCATTCATGGTTCGTTCCAATAATAGGAGCACCGTACACTTCAAAATGTTTTCTTTCAATTTCAAGAGGCAACAACATTTGCTTTCGCACTTTAACCTCTGTCATAAAAATTTCTTCCACGAGTTCGACAATTTCTTTATGTATAAATGCCTGATAATATAACCGATGCAAATACTCTTCATCTGTTACATGGAAAATCTCTTTATAAGAGCGGTTAACAAGACTAATATAACCACGGCTATCAATTAAAATCATGCCGCTCCCCATATTTTCAATAAGTGTATGCAACCGATCTTGCTGCATTTCTTGCTCTAATGTCATCTCTTGTAAATTACGTGCTAAAATGTTCATCGCCTTACTAAGCATTCCCGTTTCATCTGAATGTTTTTCATAAGCACGCGCTTTATAGTTCCCTTTTGCCAATTCAATAGCTACTTTTGTAACAGACTCAATCGGCCGAATATATTGTGCTGTAATTTTCATCCCAAGAAATATAACAACGAGACAAGAACTAATAAAGCCAACAATTAACAAGCCCCACATTTTGGGATGTACAGTTTTCAAAGATTCCATAGAAGCGTTAATAATGAGATACCCTTTCTTCCCCTGTGCATCTTGAATAAAAGTCGCATAATAATAAGGGTATTTATCCTTTGTTTCCTTCATCACCACTGTATGCGGTTGTTTTCTTGCTTCATAAAGAAGTTCTTCTATCACTTCTTTATGTAACACAGTCTGCTCTTTTACAGTATCATATTGAACTTGTTTTTGTTCATCTAGAAACGTTACGTATAAACTGAAGTGCTCTTCTAATTTCGAAAATACATTTGGATCCTTTAGAACATGATCAATTCCTTCCACCTCAACGACAGAAGCAATATATTTTGTTTCTTTCTCGATTCTCTCATGGACATGATCAACATAAAATCCTTCAAATACTTTTTCAATCAACATCCCTGTTCCTACAACAATAAGTACAATGAGAGAAATAAACGTAAGGAGAAGCCTTGAGCGAAATTTATTCATCTCCTTTTGGCTCCTCCAATTTATAACCTAATCCGCGGATTGTTTTAATATAAGTTGGTTTTTTTGTGTTTTTTTCGATTTTATCTCGCAAGTGACTAATATGAACATCAACAATACGTGTATCACCAGCAAAGTCATAATTCCACACTGCACTTAGCAGCTGATCGCGAGTTAACACGCGGCCTTTATGTTTCGCTAAATATACGAGTAATTCAAACTCTTTTGGCGTAAGTTCTAACTTATCTCCTTTAAAGTATGCTTCATAAAAATCTGGTAAAATTTTCAACCCAGCAAGTATAATACTATTTTCATCTTCTGCTTCCGGAGCTTGTTCATCATGAATTTTCGTACGGCGCAAAATAGCTTTTACACGCGCAACTACTTCTCTTGGACTAAACGGCTTTGTCATGTAATCATCTGCTCCAAGCTCAAGCCCTAATACTTTATCAAATTCATCGTCTTTTGCAGTTAACATTAAAATAGGAGTCATTATCCGCCCTAGACGCAGTTCTTTACAAACTTCCATGCCATCCATCTTTGGAAGCATTAAATCTAATATAATGAGATCAGGACGCTCTGTCTGTGCCTTATGCAGCGCTGTTTCCCCATCCATCGCTGTTATAACCTCAAACCCTGCTTGCTGCAGATTAAATTCGATTAAAGTTAAAATAAACTCCTCATCGTCTACGACCAAAATTCGATTGCTCATTCTATTCCTCCAAGTTATAGGTTCTAAACCTTCCTCATCCTAATACCCTTCCCCGATATTTCCATCATACTAGAAAACAAAATCCCTCTCAATACAATTGTGCTTTGAAAAATGTGACTTTATTTCCTACTTTACAAGCAGTCTCCTACTGACTGCTGTTTCACTTTATGCTACCCTTATACAAGAAAACGATAAAATACATTTTCCTATATTGTTAAGCAGTGTAGGCTTTGTTTCCAGAAAGGGGTATTTAGATACCGTAAGTCTAAAACTGGTAACGATATTCTACTTATATTTATTGGTTATATATTGATGATGATATTCTTAGCTTATATTGGGGCGACAGACCATAAATAGCGGGATAAACTACTCTTCTTTTCAAGAGTAAAGAGCATCTAGTGGAGTAATCTTGATCCTTTTTCGACATATAGATTGCGGCCATGCAGAAGAGCCCTCACTTGCTTTCTCTCTTTGTTTTACCTTGCATGTGGCAGGAAAGGGCACTGACCGTTTCTACGCATAGCCAGATGCTCTCGTCCTCCGAAAAAGAATGGTTTTATTTCTTTTTTAATTTGGATTTATATAGAATAGAAAGGAGCTTTTATGTTAAAAGCATTTATTATCTTTTTTCTTGCAGGCTTAGCTGAAATTAGCGGCGGTTACCTTATTTGGAAATGGCTGCGCGAAGGCGGTTCTATTGGAATTGGACTCATCGGAGCAGTTATTTTATTTTTATATGGTGTTATCGCTACGTTTCAAGTATTCTCAAGTTTCGGAAGAGTGTATGCAGCTTACGGCGGCGTGTTTATTGTCATGAGTTTGCTGTGGGGCTGGTGGATTGATAAGAAAACTCCCGACTTATTCGACTGGGCTGGGGCCTTCGCTTGTATCATCGGCGTATTTATTATGTTATGGCCGCGTGGGTAAAAAACGAAAGCTGTCCCAAAAGCACTATTTTTAGGACAGCTTCTTTCATTAAAAATTATCCAGTGATCTTTCAAATATCGTCGTTAAATGATGCGGCGGTGCTACTGTTAGTAACCCTTTTATTACTTCTTCTTCCTGTTCATTGTACGCAACCATTTGCATTTCAATGAAATGATCTTCTGGGTAAACGGAAACAACTTCAAAATGAATTTGGAGCGTTGTGTAGTGATATACAGGCTTTACAAATTCGAGTTCTTGTCTTACAACGTGACTTCCTGGACCAGGTAAGTACTTTGTAACTGCAGTTGTAACAATCCCCGTTAACATAATAGTTGGTACAATTGGTTTTTCATACGGAGTTTGGGATGCGTAATCATGCTGAATATATAACGGATTCGAATCATTCGTTAATCCTAAATATAATAACAAATCTTTGTCTTCTATTTTCTCTGTAACGGATAACTTTTCCCCTAATGTAATTTCATCCATTTTACGACCTAATTTGCTTCTTTTCTTTAACATGATACAATCCCTCCGATCGATATTTTCATTATCCTACTCGAAGTGATATATTATACGAATCTTTATAAAGACGAGAGAACATTCGCTACAAGTCTACGTGTTATATTGTAGGATACCTCTTTGTTAACGCTTTCAAATTATTTTACAAAAACATCCTTCTAATAGTGGAAAAAGATTCGGGAACCCCGAATCTTTTTCCTTCTTTTTTATGCAAGAACTTTCATTACACTGCGTATAGATTCTACAGAACGATCTAATCCTTCTTTTTCTTCCGGAAGAAGATCTAATTCAATAATCTTTTCGATTCCGTTACCACCAAGGATAACTGGAACACCTAAGTAAAGATCGCTATAGCCATATTCACCTTCAAGGTATGCAATAGCCGGTAAAACGCGGCGTTGGTCTTTTAAGATCGCCTCAGCCATCTCTACTAAAGAAGCAGCTGGTGCATAGTATGCACTACCGTTTCCTAATAGATTTACAATTTCACCGCCACCTTTGCGAGTGCGTTCAACAATCGCATCTAGGCGTTCTTTCGGAATTAATGTTTCAAGCGGAATACCACCTGCATAAGAATAACGAACAAGCGGCACCATCTCATCACCGTGTCCACCAAGAACAAATCCTGTAATATCTTTCACAGATAGATTTAATTCTTGTGCAATAAATGTACGGAAACGAGCTGTATCTAATACACCAGATTGACCGATAACGCGCTCTTTCGGGAATCCAGCTTCTTTAAATACAGAATATGTCATTGCATCAACTGGATTTGTTAATACAATAATAATTGTATTCGGAGAATATTTCGCAATTTCCTGCGTTACACTTTTCATAATTTTAGAGTTTGTTGCTACTAAATCATCACGGCTCATCCCTGGCTTACGAGCGATACCTGCTGTAATAATTACTACGTCAGAATCAGCTGTATCTGCGTAATCAGATGTGCCAATAATATTAGCATCGAAACCTTGTACAGGGCTTGCTTCTAACATATCTAACGCTTTCCCTTTTGTTGGATTTTCAAGTTGCGGAATGTCCACTAATACAACGTCTGCTAATTCTTTTTGTGCTAATAAGAATGCTGCTGTTGCCCCTGTAAATCCTGCACCGATGACTGAAACTTTTTTGCGTTTGATTGTCATAATTTCTCCCCCACTTTGAATTATGCGTTTTTAATAATTGCTGCGTCCATATTGTTAATAAGGGCATCAGCAAATTCGGAACATTTCACTTCAGTTGCACCTTCCATAAGGCGTGCGAAGTCATATGTTACCACTTTTGAAGCAATCGTTTTTTCTACAGAATTAGTAATTAAATTCGCTGCTTCATTCCATCCTAAATGTTCTAACATCAATACTCCTGAAAGAATAACTGAAGATGGATTTACTTTATCTAAACCTGCATATTTTGGAGCTGTACCATGTGTCGCTTCAAAAATAGCATGCCCAGTAACATAGTTAATGTTAGCACCCGGTGCAATACCGATGCCTCCAACTTGTGCTGCAAGTGCATCAGAAATATAATCGCCATTTAAGTTCATTGTTGCTACAACGTCGAACTCGCGTGGACGTGTTAAGATTTGTTGTAAGAAAATATCTGCAATTGAATCTTTTACGATGATTTTTCCAGCCGCTTCTGCATCTGCCATCGCTTTATTCGCAGCATCTTTTCCTTCTTTCTCAACAATGCGATCATATTCAGCCCAAGTGAATACTTTGTCGCCAAATTCTTGTTCTGCTACTTCATAACCCCAGTTCTTGAAAGCTCCTTCTGTAAATTTCATAATGTTACCTTTATGAACTAATGTAACAGAAGAACGTTTTTCATTAATTGCATATTGAATCGCAGCGCGAACAAGACGCTTTGTACCTTCTTCAGAAATTGGTTTAATACCAAGTCCAGAAGTTTCTGGGAAACGGATTTTCTTTACACCCATTTCATTTTGTAAAAATGCAAGAAGCTTTTGAACCTCTTCAGAACCTTGCGCATATTCAATACCAGCGTAGATATCCTCTGTATTTTCACGGAAAATCACCATATCAGTATCTTCCGGACGCTTAATAGGAGAAGGAACCCCATCAAAATAGCGAACAGGACGTAAACATACGTATAAGTCTAATTCTTGACGAAGTGCTACGTTTAAAGAACGAATTCCGCCACCAACAGGAGTTGTTAACGGTCCTTTAATTGCGATTAAATATTCGCGAATCAATTCTAACGTTTCTTCTGGTAACCACTCACCTGTTTGATTAAATGCTTTTTCCCCTGCAAGCACTTCTTTCCAAACAATTTTCTTCTCGCCATTATATGCTTTTTCAACAGCTGCTTCTAACACACGAGATGCTGCTGCCCAAATATCTGGTCCAATTCCGTCTCCTTCAATAAAAGGAATGATTGGATTGTTAGGTACATTCATAACACCATTCGTTACGGTAATTTTTTCTCCTGTAGTCAATGTGATTACCCCCATGTTTGAAATTTCATATATATGAAACTGAGGGATAAATCCCTCAGTTCAAATCATAATTCAAGTCTAAATATTTCAATCATTATATCTTTGCGAAAAAGTCAGATTAATGAAAGCGCATTATATTCTTTGTCCGATTGGTACATAGCGTTGGTTAATCGGACCAGTATAGTCTGCACGCGGACGGATTAGGCGGTTATTTTCATATTGTTCTAGAATATGAGCTAACCAACCAGACATACGGCTGACTGCAAAGATTGGTGTAAATAGATCATGATCAATTCCTAAGCAGTGGTACACAGATGCAGAATAAAAATCTACATTTGGTGGAAGATGTTTTGCTGAAGTTACAAGCTCTTCAATTTTAATAGACATATTATACCACTTCTCTTGTCCTGTTAGCACGCATAATCGCTTAGACATTTCACGTAAATGTTTTGCACGTGGATCACCATTGCGGTATACACGATGACCAAAGCCCATAATTTTCACTTTATTGTCAAGTGCATTATGAATATATGATTCTACATTTTCTTCTTCGCCAATTTCCATTAGCATCTTCATTACGTTTTCGTTTGCTCCGCCATGAAGTGGTCCCTTTAAAGCACCAATTGCTGCTGTAATACCGGAATATACATCAGAAAGTGTAGCCACACAAACACGTGCTGTGAAAGTAGATGCATTTAATTCATGATCCGCATGAAGTACAAGCGCTTTATCAAACGCTTCAATTTCAACTTCATTTGGCTCACGATCATTTAACATATATATAAAGTTTGCAGCTAATGATAAATCTTTACGAGGCTCGATAACAGGTAACCCCTTGCGAATTCTCGCATATGCTGCAACAAGAGTTGCAACTTGCGCCTGTAATTTAACCGCTTTCAAATAATTAGATGCCTCATCCATTAATTCAGCACTTTCATCATACAATGATAGCATGGAAATTGCTGTACGTAAAACTGACATTGGATGCGCAACAGTTAAATTTGTGTGTTGTAAATATTCCAAAATATCTTTTGGCACTGCCGCATGCTCGGCTAACTGTGTTTTTAATTCCTCTAATTCTACTTCATTTGGAAGTTTGCGATGCCATAATAAATATACAACTTCTTCAAATGTAGCATTTTCAGCTAAATCATCAATATTATATCCCACATAAGTTAATGTATCATCAATAATAGAGCTTACAGATGATGTTGTTGCTACTACCCCTTCTAAACCTCGAATAACAGTCATTATAATCTCTCCTTTTCCTCGAAATTTCTCCCCAACCTAATACTTTTTCTCAATTAAATGTGTGTTCCACTGTTCAAGAAAGTGAATGAGCACCCGTTCACCTCTTAAACAAGTGAAATACACAATGGCACAATCATTACCATTTTTACATCTATCTATCGTCCCACACTATGTAGCATGGGCGTGAGCTTCTCCCCGAACCCCCACGCCTAAAACGACACATAGTGAGGAAATATAATTTCGGAGAGCTTTCCTATAAAAACAGCATAAAACAATATTAACAAAATTATTTCATGTTATTTTTATTTTATCTGGTGTAGGTCTATGCTGTTATGTAACTCGAAGAAGTGCCTTACATACATTATAAACAATTATCTGACTTTTGTGAATGGAAAGAATTCGAAAATTTTATATTAAAATAAATTTTTTTATTTAAACAGCTGTATAATGTTCATCACAGCGTATGCAATTCCTGCTCCAATTAACGGTCCTACCGCCACTCCATTAAATAGTGCTACCGCAAGAATTGTTCCAAACACAAGAGCAGTTGTAATGTGCGGATCGTGTGCTAAAAGTTGTACACCGCCTTTGGCAATAAGCGCCACAGCAATTCCTGAAGCGAGAGCAATCCAAGCATAATAAGATTTTGTCGCCTCTACAAGCTGCTTAAATCCAATTTCTCCTGTTGCAATCGGGACAAGGACCGCAATTGTTATAACGGTAACCCCAAGGTTAATTCCTTTCGTTTGCAAATAAGGGAAAATTTTATCTCCTAAAAACGTCCACTTTAGTAAAAATAGAACACTAACCGCTACTGTTAAAGATTGATTTTTCGCGATAAGTCCAATGACAAGAAGTATGAATAAAAATAAAGTCGACTGACTAATCATGATGTCGCATCCTTTCTGAAAATAATGAAGAGCTCTCAAATATGTCCCCTTTCTGAAATAAAAAGAGGAATTCGCTCTTCAAATAGAGAATCGTTTCCACTTATACCAAAAGTGATTACTTTCCTTTTCTTTCTTATAAGAAAAAGGTAAAATAAAAAAGAAAAAATCTATATTACATCATACCATACCATTTACAGAAGAGGCATGAAGTACCTCATTATTTGATGTATATTTTCAAGCGAATCATTACACAAGCTTCGCTCATACCTAACATTTTTTACAGAGGAGGGAAAACACCTTTGAGTCGAAATTCACTCTACATAGCACTTCGACTTCTCTTTGTTATTGCAGCAACTATATTAGGAGTATACGCGCTGTTGTATATATCAAGTCTTGTCTATCCATTTATTATCGCTTTTGCAATTGCATATTTAATCAATCCAGTTGTAAACTTTCTCGATCAAAAACTACGATTCCCTCGTGCTTTGTCTGTATTTATTAGCCTCGTTCTTGTTTTTGGCGCCATCGTCGGGCTCGTTACGTATCTTGTAACAGAAGCGATTTCCGCAACAACATATTTGTTACAAATCGTACCAGAAAAATTCCCGGCTCTAGTTCAGTATTTACAGGAATTTGCACTTACCAATATTATGCCACTCTACAACGATTTGATTTCTAAGTTTAAGCATCTCGGTGCAACACAACAAAGCACGATTACAACAAACATTCAAAATCTCGGTACAGAAGCAACACAGCAAATGAAATCTATTTTGACAGCCATTATAAGCGGATTAACAAATTTCATTAGCGCTCTTCCAACCACCTTAACTGTTCTCGTATTCGTCTTGTTAGCCACTTTCTTTATTAGCTTTGACTGGCACCGCCTTGCCTGTAAAATCGAAAAGTTATTACCTAATCGATTACACGGTTATGGAAAAACAATTTTTGTGGATTTACGAAAAGCTTTATTTGGATTTGTGAAAGCACAATTTACACTCATATCCATGACGACCATTATCGTTCTAATTGGACTATTAATTTTGCGTGTACCGTACGCAATTACAATCGCCCTTGTTACAGGATTTGTGGATTTACTTCCATACTTAGGAACAGGAGCTGTTTTCGTTCCATGGATTATTTATATATTCTTTACAGGAGATACCGCCTTCGCACTTGGTTTACTTATTTTATATATCGTTGTCATCGTGCAGCGTCAATTAATGGAGCCAAAGGTATTATCATCTAACATTGGACTTGATCCACTGCCAACATTATTTTCTTTATTTATCGGATTTAAACTATTTGGTTTTTTAGGATTAATTATTGGTCCTGTAACACTCGTTTTATTAAATACATTGCATAAAGCAAATGTATTTAAAGATCTTTGGAAGTTTATAAAAGGGTAATAGCTACATCACCTAAAACAAGGAGAAGCCCCTCCTTGTTTTTTTATTTATAAAAATGAATAAAAATACTATATTTTTCTTCGTTTTTCTACAAATGAATAAATATTCATCTGTTTTTTCGACAAAAAATAACGCTTGAAGAGTTTTTCTCTCTCAAGCGTTATTTTTGCACAATAATTGTATTGTTTCGACTTATTTTTCGTTCCATCCATTTGATTATCATATATTTCACTGGTTTTCTCGCTGCTGGAATCAATAAAATTATTCCTACACAATCTGTTATATAGCCAGGTATCATTAGAAGTATACCACCTGCAAAAATACAAATCGCATCCAATACAACATCACCTGGAAGTTCACCTCTACTGAACCGATATTGAATATCTCTCCATACCGCTAACCCTTGTCGCTTTGCTATATATGCTCCAATTATACTTGTTAGCATAATAACACAAAATGTCGGCCATAACCCAATCCATTGACTCGATCCGATTAACATTGTAATTTCTAACGCTGGAATTAAAATAAACAAGAAGAGAAACACTTTCATTCCTCTCACCTCTTTTTCTAAATCTTCTTATTTTCAAATTTTGTAAAAAAAAGAGAAGGATTTACATCCTTCCCCACATATTATTACTTATAGCACTTCCGCATGTCCATTATATACAATTCCACGCGCCGCATCAACTGTTACTTCTTGGCCGCTTTTTAGCGTAGCAGTTGCAGTTGTTACACCAACGATAACTGGAATGCCGATTGATACACCAACAACCGCTGCATGGCTTGTTAATCCGCCTTCTTCTACAACAAGTGCTGCTGCTTTTTCAATCGCAGGAATCATATCTTTATCAGTGCTTACTGTAACAAGAATTGAACCTTCTGTTACGTTTGCTATTGCTTCCTCAGCTGTTTTAGCTACAACAACTTTCCCTTTTGCCGTTTTACGACCAATTCCTTGTCCTTTAGCGATTTGTTCGCCAACAACATGAATTTTCATTAAGTTTGTTGTACCAGTTTCAGCAAGCGGTACACCAGCAGTGATTACAACTGTATCACCAAGACCAATCATTTCTGCATCCATAGCTGTTTGAATCGCTGTTTCTAACATTTCATCTGTAGATTTTGCTTTTTCTTCTGCCATATACGCTTGTACACCCCAAGATAGCGCAAGACGACGACATACTTGTTCATTAGATGTTACAGCTACAATCGGAGATTTCGGACGATATTTAGAAATCATTTTTGCAGTATATCCACTTTCTGTAGGAGCTACGATTGCCGCTACATCAAGCGCAAGCGCTGTATGTGCAACAGATTGACTAATTGCATCTGTGATTGAGTAAGATTGCTCTTTAAGACGTTTTTGGAACATATCTTCATATTGCAGTGATTTTTCAACACGAAGTGCAATATTCGCCATCATTTTCACTGCTTCAACTGGATATAAGCCTGCTGCTGTTTCACCAGAAAGCATGATTGCATCTGTACCATCGAAAATAGCGTTTGCTACGTCACTTGCTTCCGCGCGTGTCGGACGAGGGTTACGTTGCATAGAATCTAACATTTGCGTTGCAGTGATAACTGGCTTTCCTAATACGTTACATTTTTTGATTAGACGCTTTTGTACTAACGGTACTTCTTCTGGTGGAATTTCTACCCCCATATCACCGCGGGCTACCATTAAACCGTCAGAAACTTCTAAGATAGAGTCGATATTATCGATACCTTCTTGGTTCTCGATTTTTGGAATAATTTGAATGTATCCTGCGCCGTGTGCTTCTAATAGCTCACGAATTTCTAATACGTCAGATGCTTTACGTACGAAAGAAGCTGCAATAAAGTCAACGCCTTGCTCGATACCGAAGACGATATCTTGAATATCTTTTTCCGTAATACCAGGAAGCTTAATACTTACGTTTGGTACGTTTACACCTTTTTTATTTTTTACCATACCGCTGTTTAACACTTTTGTGCGGATATCGCCATTTGCTTTTTCAATTACTTCTAACTCAATAAGACCGTCATCAATTAGAATGCGAGAACCTGAGTCTACATCGTCATAAAGTCCTGCATAAGTTACAGAGAACTTTTCAGCAGTTCCTAACACTTGCTCTGTAGAAATAACAACTTCTGCACCTGTTTTTAGTTCAGCTTGTCCGTCTACAAAGTCATGTGTACGAATTTCCGGACCTTTTGTATCAAGTAAGATTGCTACCGTTTTACCTGTTTTCTTTGCAGCCTCACGGATCGTTTTAATGCGTAATCCATGCTCCTCATGACTACCATGAGAGAAGTTTAAACGACAAACGTTCATACCTGCTCCGATTAATTGTTCTAACTTCTCAATACTTTCACTAGCGGGACCGATTGTACATACAATTTTAGTTTTGCGCATACCGCACCTCCGAATATTTATGAAAACGTTACCATTAACTTAACATTACAACAATTAGATAGATAATTCTTTTGATAATTGATACATCTCTGCATCAATTTCATGTTTTTTCGCTAATGCTTCAATAATATCATGATCAACAAGTTGGTTATCTTGAATACCTACGCAACGGCCACCTTTTCCTTCTAATAAAAGCTCGACTGCTCTTGCACCAAGACGACTCGCTAACACACGATCCATCGCACTCGGAGATCCTCCGCGTTGTACGTGACCTAATACTGTAACACGCGTATCAAAATTAGTCGCTTCTTCGATTTGTTTACCGATTTCAATCGCGCTGCCAACACCTTCAGCTACAACGATAATACTATGTTTCTTACCGCGTTCACTACCGCGTTTTAGACGAGCGATTACATCTCCCATATCATACTCTGCTTCTGGAATTAAGATTGTTTCTGCACCGTCTGCTAAACCAGCCCATAATGCGATATCACCTGCATGGCGACCCATTACTTCAATTACATATGTACGTTCATGGGATGTAGCTGTATCACGAATTTTATCAATTGCATCGATAACAGTATTTAAAGCTGTATCAAAACCAATTGTGAAATCTGTACCAGGAATATCATTATCGATTGTGCCAGGTACACCAACACATGGGAAACCATGCTCTGTTAATTTCTTCGCACCTTGGTAAGAACCATCCCCACCAATAACAACAAGTCCTTCAATACCAAATTTCTTTAATTGTTCAATCCCTTTTAATTGTCCTTCTAGCTCTTTAAACTCAGGACATCTTGCTGTATATAATTTTGTTCCACCGCGATGAATAATATCGCCTACAGAACCTAATTCTAATTTTTCAATATGACCAGAAATTAATCCTGCGTATCCATGATAGATACCATACACTTCTAAATCATGATATATTGCTTTACGAACAACTGCACGAATAGCAGCGTTCATTCCAGGTGAATCTCCACCACTTGTCAAAACACCAATACGTTTCATTAGTACTCACCTCATAAAGATTATTTGCCTTATAATAAAATAACATGAAGAAATATAAAATTACAATGGAGAAGATGTGTCTTTTCATAAGAAAAACGTGCATTCGCGAGATGGAACGCACGCTTTTTCTATTTTACCCCAATGGAAGCGTTTGAAAACGAAACTTGCCCAATTTTCATATATTTTTTATAGCGATTTTCGATTAGCTGCTCTTTCGAAACACCTTCCAATTGTTGGAATGTTTTTTGCAGAGTACGATTTATATATTCCGCTTGCTTCACTACGTCGCGATGCGCACCGCCGCGAGCTTCTGGAATAATTTCATCAATGACACCTAATTCTTTCAAATTAGCCGCTGTGATTTTCATCGTTTCTGCAGCTTCTTTTGATTTCGTAGCATCTTTCCAAAGAATTGCCGCTGCTCCTTCAGGCGAAATAACCGAATATGTGGAGTTTTCTAGCATGTATACATAATTACCTACACCAAGTCCTAATGCACCGCCACTTCCACCTTCACCAATTACAATACAAATAACAGGTACAGTCAGTCCAGCCATTTCAAATAAATTGCGCGCAATTGCTTCACTTTGTCCACGCTCTTCAGCTGCCTTTCCTGGATATGCACCTTTTGTATCAACAAAACAGATGATTGGGCGATTAAATTTTTCAGCTTGCTTCATAAGGCGCAGCGCTTTGCGATACCCTTCTGGATGAGGCATTCCGAAATTACGGCGAATATTTTCTTTCGTATCTTTCCCGCGCTGATGACCAATTACTGTAACAGGCATCCCGTTATATTTCGCAATCCCGCCGACAATTGCTGCATCATCGCCAAATAATCGATCTCCGTGACACTCAAAAAAATCAGTAAATAAGTGCTGGATGTAATCCAGCGTTGTCGGTCTTTCCGCATGACGCGCAATTTGAACACGGTCCCACACTTTCATGTTACCGTATATTTCTTCTTCTAAATGCTCTAATTTGCCTTCCAAGATACGAATCTCTTCACTGAAGTCCATCTGACTGTTTTTCGTATACTCTTTTAACTCGCTAATTTTATTTCTTAGCTCAACAACTGGTTTTTCGAATTCTAATTCTGCCATGACACCACTTCCTCCCCTTGATGAACTTCTAAAATCTTACGGAGCGTGTCTCTCATATCATTGCGATGCACAACTGCATCTAATTGTCCGTGTTCTAATAAAAACTCTGCCGTTTGGAAATCCTCTGGCAATTTCTCACGAACCGTCTGTTCAATTACACGACGACCGGCAAACCCAATTAATGCACCAGGTTCTGCTAGATTGTAATCACCAAGTGAAGCAAAGCTCGCAGAAACTCCGCCTGTCGTTGGGTGTGTCATAATTGAAATGAATAAACCACCTGCATTGCTATGTTTTTTTAAAGCTATACTTGTCTTCGCCATTTGCATTAAGCTTAAAATACCCTCTTGCATACGAGCTCCGCCTGATGCAGTAAAAATAAGAAACGGCGCTTTCATTTCATATGCTTTTTCAACAGCACGCGCAATTTTTTCACCTACAACAGAGCCCATGCTTCCCATTCGAAACCTTGAATCCATAACCGCAACAACAACAAGCATATCCTCGATCGTTCCTTCTCCTGTCACAACCGCTTCATTTAATCCGGTTTTTTTACGATCACTCTCAAGTTTCTCCTCGTAGCCAGGGAATTGAAGCGGGTTTGCCGAAATCATTTCTTTGTCATATTCACGAAATGAATTTTCATCTAACAAACTTTCAAGACGTTCCCATGCATTCATCGGGTGATGATAGCCACAGTTAACACATACTTTTAAATTTTTCAGAAGTTCTTTCGTATACATGATTTTTTTGCATTTCGGACATTTTGTCATGACACCGTCCGGTACATCTTTTCGTACCTGCTCTGAAGGAATTGCAGCATACTTTTTCTTCTTTAGGAATAAATCTCGTAGCAAAGTTTGACCCTCCTTTAGGTGATAAAAGAGCTAAGGTTAACGAGTAAGAAAATGGGGCTAACACCTAAATCAATTGGTGTTAGCCTTATTTTCTCAATTTGCCTTATAACTCGTCTCTTTACGTTTAACTTTAAACGTTATCTTGTAGAATTTGTGTCGGAACGTGTCATGGTTATTTCGACAAATTTTGTATAAAATTACAAATGAAACTGTATATTTCCCATTATTGCCTCATAAAGCTCTAATGCTGTTTGTTCTTGTTTATTCTGTAATGCTATATATAGCTTTTCATGTAACTCGCGCGCGTTTAAATGAACATCACAAGAAAGCGTCGAAGCGTAGTCATGTACAATCATCCAAACACGATACATTAAATAATTATCAACTTGTTCTACAAGCGTTTTTAAAAAAGTTTGATGAAATACTGCGATAGATGATTGTTCATCGGAAAAAATTTCATGAAATGCTTCCAAACAGTTCCCTGTCTGTGTTTGACATAAAACACGAATCGCATCTTTTTCAAGCAATTCTTTCATTTGTAACAAATCTCGCCGCGTCTTTTCATCTTGTAATAAGAACGGTGCAATTAATTGCACCAGACCGTTTTCATAAAAGTTTCGAATGAACGTCCCTTCACCGCGCCGCGTTTCAATTAGACCTACCAGTTCTAACGACCTGAGCGCTTCACGAACAGATGAGCGTCCGACATGTAAACGTGCACTTAGCTCACGTTCAGACGGTAGGCGGTCGCCCGCCTTCAATCCATCCTCTTGTATGATAAACCGAATTTTTTTCACTATTTCTAGATATACTTTTGTTTGTGATGATGTCAATGAACATTCCTCGCTTATTCTTTGCCGATAATCGCTAGATTTCTCGTTCTTTCAGCTACTTCCTTCGGATCAACTTGACGGCGAGCAACACCTGTTTCCATTGCAGCTTTTGCAACATACGCTGCTACTTGTGGTGCTACGCGTACATCGAATGGAGCTGGAATAATATAATCAGCACTTAACTCTTCTTCTGATACAAGTTCAGCAATAGCTTGTACTGCTGCCACTTTCATCTCTTCGTTAATTTGCGTTGCATGTACATCAAGAGCACCACGGAAAATACCAGGGAAAGCTAATACGTTGTTTACTTGGTTTGGGAAATCTGAGCGTCCCGTACCTACAACTGCTGCTCCAGCTGCTTTTGCCATATCTGGCATAATTTCTGGATTTGGATTCGCCATCGCAAAGATAATTGCATCTTGGTTCATAGTACGAACCATTTCTTCCGTTAATGCACCTTCTACAGATACACCGATGAACACATCTGCACCTTGAATCACTTCTGCTAATGAACCTTCTACACGATTTTTATTCGTGTATTTTGCCACTTCATTTTTCACAGCGTTCATACCGACAGAGCGCCCTTCAAAAATCGCGCCTTTCGTATCGCACATAATAATATCGCGTACACCGTAACGATATAAAAGTTTAATAATTGCAATACCTGCTGCCCCAGCACCATTTGCAACAACTTTAATATCAGACATTTTCTTTCCAACTAGCTTTAATGCATTCACAAGACCCGCTACTGTTACAATTGCTGTTCCGTGTTGGTCATCGTGGAATACAGGAATATTTGTTTCTTTTTTCAAACGCTCTTCAATAATAAAGCAATTTGGTGCTGCAATATCTTCTAAGTTTACGCCGCCAAAAGTTGGCTCCATTAATTTTACAGTTTCAACAATTTTATCTACATCATTTGTATTTAAAGCAATTGGAAATGCATCTACACCAGCAAAACTCTTAAATAATACAGCTTTACCTTCCATAACAGGAAGTGATGCTTCCGGTCCAATATTTCCAAGACCTAATACAGCCGTTCCATCTGTTACAACTGCTACCATATTGCCCTTCATTGTATATTCGTATACCTTGCTCTTATCGTCATAAATAACCTTACATGGTTCTGCAACCCCTGGAGAATACGCAAGACTTAAATCTTTTGCATTTTCTACCTTTACTTTTGATACTGTTTCTAGTTTTCCTTGATGCACTCTATGCATGTGAAGTGCTTCTTCACGAAGTGTTGACAAACGATCCACTCTCCTCATATTTTCTTGCTGCATAACGTTATTCATTCTCCAAGGTGGTCTGACCACGAACGCTATTACTACTATAATCGAAATAGTAGGAAATTGTCCATTATATTTTTACAACGACATTTTCCTTTCCGACTATCTCATAAAGCGCTTGTAAACATTCTTCACTTGGATGAATGGATAAGCTACGAGATAATTGTACCATCTTATGCTCTTTTTCATAATAAATTAGTACTTTCGCAAAACCTGAATAGTTAAACAATATTTTTGTGACATTGTTTAACAGCCTTTTTTCATACTGTGATGGTATTTTCACGTAAATAGAAGCGTCTTTCATTTCTTCATAAGTATCCATTTTCTCTAACGGGTACAAGCCATTTACAATCCATTGCAGCTTATTATTTCGCTGTTCAATTGTTCCTTCTATTAAAACAATTTCTCCTTCTTGTAACCGCTCTTTAAAATGGATATATGTTTCCGGAAATACAACTCCTTCCATTTCGTGATTTTGATCACAAAACGTGATAAACGCCATCTTCTGTAATTTTTTCGTCCGAATTATTTTTATATTTGTCAAATATACAATTACCCGTTGTACTTTTCTTCGCTGCTTCATCGCACCTGCAAGTGTTGGGATTTCCAATTCCTTACCAAGCTTTGCGTACTGTGCGGTTGGATAACTTGTTAAGTAAAAGCCTAGCGCTTCTTTTTCTTTATTTAATTGCTGGATAAAAGATAGCTCTGCCTCTTGTGCATACTCCGATTTCGGTACAAGCTCCTCACCAATTTCCCGCGCTAAGCTCGCATATTCTAACGCACCTTTAATACTGTTAAATAAGGCTGAACGCGAAACGTTAAAATCATCAAAACAACCGGCCCAAATCATCGTTTCTAAATTACGCTCTGTCACAAATTTCGCTGGCATGCGCAAACAAAACTCAAATAAATCTTGAAATGGCTTTTTATTTCTTTCTTCAATTAAAGCATTTACTGTCGCCATCCCTACATTGCGGATCGCAAGTAAACTATATCGAATTGTATTTCCTTCTACTTGAAACTCATAACTGCTCTTATGAAGAGACGGCGGTAAAACGCGGAACCCTTTCCGCTTCGTTTCCCGAACATATTGTACAATCTTCTCTTCATTTCCAATTGCACTTGATAATAATGCTGTCATAAACTGAAGCGGATAATTCGCTTTTAAATAAGCAAGCTGATATCCAATCATACTATAAGCAACTGCATGACTTCTGTTGAAGCCGTAATTGGCAAATCGAACAATTAAATCATAAATTTGCTGGGCAGTTTCTTCATCATATCCATTTTGCAAGCACCCTTTCACGAAGTGCGTACGCTCTTCGTCTAAAATATCACGATTTTTCTTACTTACGGCGCGGCGTAATAAGTCAGCCTCACCAAGAGAAAATCCTGCTAAACGAGAGGCAATTTGCATAATTTGTTCTTGATAAACGATAACTCCATACGTATTTTCTAAAATTGGTTTCAAATCAGGATGCAAATAATGAATGGTACGTTTCCCATGCTTGGAATCAATAAAAACTGGGATTTGCTCCATCGGTCCTGGGCGATATAATGCGTTAACCGCAACGATATCTTCAAATTCATTCGGCTTTAACGAACGCAGAACATTCCGCATTCCGCTTGATTCAAGCTGAAAAATCCCTGTCGTATCTCCTCGTCCAAGCAGTGCAAATGTGTTGGCATCTTGAAGAGGCAATTTCCGTATATCTAAACTTTTCCCTGTTGTCTTTACAATAAATATGCGAATATTTTCAAGCAATGTTAAATTACGCAGACCAAGAAAGTCCATTTTTAATAGACCCAGTTCTTCTAATACTTCTGCTGGGTATTGTGTGACATATACATCATCATGGCCGCCTTGAATGGCAACACTATTTGTAAGCGGCTCTTCACTCATAATCACTCCGGCTGCATGAATAGACGTATGACGCGGCAAACCTTCTACACGCTTTGCAATATCAAATACCCTTTGAAAAATTAGATTACTTTGTAAATAACTTTGTAATGATGGCGATTCTGTGTAAGCTTCTTCTAATGTAATCCCAACTTTAGACGGAATATGTTTTGAAAAAATATCAATTTCATTTGGCGGCAGTCCCATTACTCTTGCAATATCACGAATTGCCGCTTTTGCTGCAAGTGTTCCAAACGTTACAATTTGAGCCACGCGCAGTTCTCCGTACTTATTTTTCACATAACGAATCATTTCATCGCGGCGAATATCTGGAAAATCAATATCGATATCAGGAAGTGTAACGCGCTCTGGATTTAAGAAACGTTCAAATAGTAAATTGTATTGAATTGGGTCAATGTCTGTAATTTCGAGCACATAAGATACAAGTGACCCAGCTGCCGAACCACGGCCTGGTCCTGTTAAAATGCGCTGCTCGTGAGCGTATTTCATAAAGTCCCATACAATAAGAAAATAATCACTAAATCCCATCCGAGAAATAGTATGCAGCTCATGATTTAAACGCACTTTATGCACATCGGTCACCGCCACATATCGCTTCTTCAACCCTTCTTCACAAAGGCGACGTAAAAATTGATCGGATGATTCATTTGTTGGTACTGGAAACTGCGGCAATTGATTTGTATGAAACGGAATTTCTACATGACAACGCTCAGCAATACGGAATGTGTTTTGAATCGCTTCTGGTATAGAAGCAAATAACGCCTCCATTTCAGAAGCTGATTTCATATAATATTGATCAGTCTGCAAACGCGGCCTTTCCGAATCGGTCATTTTCGTCCCGCTATGAACCGATAATAAACATTCCTGTACAATTGCATCGCTTTGTTTTACATAACGAATATCATTTGTCGCCACAAGTGGAATCTCAAGCTGCTTCGCAAATGGTAGAAGCTCTTCTTGAAGCAACAATTCCTCTTGAATGGCATGGTGCTGCACGCTTATATAAAAGCTAACAAATATATTTTTATACATCTTTGCTACTTCCTCAGCAGCCTCATGTTTTCCTTGCAATAAAAGCGTTTCAATTTCCCCATCTTTTCCTGGAGAAATCGCAATTAATCCCCCTGCATAATGCGCAAGCCATTTTTTAGGAATACCATCTTTTGACTTTGTCATAATGCTGCTAGAAATTTTAAGTAAATTCCGATAACCAGTTTCGTTTTCAGCTAGTAAAACAAGCGGATACGACTGATCCTCTTCTTCATTCCATATGGAAGCTGTTAAACCGATAACCGGCTGAATCCCCGCTTTTTTACAAGCTTTATAAAACGGAATAACACCATACATCACATTTTCATCTGTAATTGCTAATGCCGAAAATCCAAGTTCTTTCGCTTGATAAACAAGCTCATCTATTTTACAAGCACTTTTCAATAAACTATAAACGGTTTGACATTGTAAATGCACAAACTTCACTTTTATACCCTCTCTTTACCTATTTGACTACTTCCTATTATACGTGAAATCAAAACATACTTCTCCTTCTTTGTCCATATACATACAGTGAAACTTTAATCAGTGGGGAGTTTCCTTCATCCCCACTGATTATTAGTTGAACCAATCGGGCTTTTACGGGCAGTTTATCTCCTACCTAACTTCTTTGCTTTCGCTGAATTTTAAGGTGGGAGTATTACTGCACGTTAATGCGGGATGAAAAAGAAAGGAGAATGATGATGGAAGTGAACCAAAGCTTTTTCTCTCTTCTCATTACAAGCTATTTTATTGCTCTTGGTGTTATGATTGGCGGTTCATTAATTGGCGGAATCGGTGCTTTTTTAGTAGGAAAACCACCGCTCACAATGATTACACAATTTGCAGAGAATTTACGAATTTGGGCTCTCGTCGCTGCCATTGGCGGAACTTTCGATACATTTTATAGCTTTGAACGCAGCTTTTTTGGAGGAGATACAAAAGATATTGTGAAACAAATTCTCCTTATTTTCTTTGCCACGGGCGGTATGCAAACTGGATTTACGATTATTAAATGGATTACACAGGATCACGTATGAAAGTCCCAAGTTCACTCTCTAATCGCTGGAAATTATTTTTAGGCGGTGCGGCGGTTGGTGGTATTTTAAGTTGGATTATTTTTTTGTACATATATGGCGTGTTTCAAGAAGAGCAAACTAAAACACTTGAAACACAAGAAGCACAAATAGAAAAACTAACCGAAGATTTACGTGTACTCACGGAAGATCAAAAAAAAGAAAATGAAAAAAACAAAAAACTGTTAACCATTCAAGAAATTGAAATTGAGATTGCAAATTACGAAAAATACAATTTAGACACGCTAACAGTGGAAACATTACAAACTTCCATTCGCGATGATCTCCGTCACTTGCTTACCCAAAACATTCAAAGCGTCGCAAACAATAAAGAACTACTAAAGAAGGTTATTGAAAATAAAGTATATAAATATTACGACCGTGTCTATCGATTTGAAATCGAAACTGTTTCATTTGATACCATACTGGAAATTAGCGTCAAAATAAAACAAGAAAGGTAGAGCTCCCTCTACCTTTCTTCTTATTTACATAATTCACGTAAGTCTGCAAAAATACGATCTGCTTCTTCCCAAGAAAAAGCTTTTGCTCCCGACGCCATCGGATGCCCACCGCCGTTATATCGCATTGCTAACGTATTAATAACCGGACCTTTTGAACGAAGGCGAACACGAATCACATCTTCTTCCTCTAAGAATAAAACCCACGCTTTTAATCCTTCAATATTTCCAAGAGCTCCAACAACTCCTGAAGCCTGATTCGGAAGCACATCAAATTGCTCTAATACTTCTTTTGTTAGCTTAACGTATGCTGCGCCTTCTTCAGTCATCGTAAAGTTTTGTAGGATATAACCATTTAAGCGTGCAATGCGCTCATTCGTTTTATACATTTCATCATATAATGCTGGGAATTCAACGCCCATTCCTACAAGCTCAGATGCATAACGAAGTGTTTTAGCAGATGTGCTTGGGAATAAGAAACGTCCTGTATCACCAACTATACCAGCTAAAATAAGACGTGCCGCTTCTTTTGATAACGTTAATCCTTTATCCTTACCGTATAAGTAAAATTCATAAATCAGTTCACTTGTAGAACTAGATGTTGTATCTACCCAAACAATATCACCGTATGGATCTTCATTCGGATGATGGTCAATTTTAATTAACTGCTTTCCTTTTGTATAACGCTGATCGCAAACACGCTCTTGGTTTGCTGTATCACAAACAATGACAAGTGCCTCTTCATACGTAGCATCATCAATTTCATCCATTACGCGTAAGTACGCTAAAGATGGTTCATTGTATCCTACCATATAAATCTTTTTCTCTGGGAATGACTCTTGCAGCATCGTACCAAGTCCGCACTGTGAACCTAATGCATCTGGATCTGGACGAACGTGGCGATGGATAATAATTGTATCAAATTGCTTAATTGCTCCTAAAATTTTCTCATGCATATGTAAAATCTCCTTTTCGGCCAATTTATTCCTATTATAGCTCAAAACACTTCATACAGGTGGAGAATTGAATTACAATAGAGAAAGAACATACAAATAGATGGGGGATTAAGGTCATGCCAGTATTAGTCTTTTGTATTATCGTTACATTTATGTTGTATCTCTTCTACAAAACAAAATATTTTCGCACAAACCGTTCTATGGAGAAAGGATGGCTTGCTGGAAAATCAGCAATTGCACTCGGGTTATTTGTTGCATTATTTGGCGCAAATCAATTTTTTTTAGATGTTTCAACGGCTCGTATTATCGTTGGCGTTTTATTTATAATCGTTGGCGGAGCTAGTATTTATAATGGCATTCGCCAATATAAACATTTCTTACCACTTGCGATTGAAGAGGCAGAGCAGTTACAAAAATAATGAGGTGAGATGAAATGAACACCTTTCTAAACGATTTTTTCAACCGTATTCAATATGAAAAGCAAGATGTAACTTTTGAAGATATTTGTGCGTTGCAATCTCAATTTGCGAAGCATATACCATTTGAAAATATGAGCATTATCAAAAAAGAAAACATTGATCTTACCTTTGAAGATTTAAAAAGAAAGATTATAGACAACCGGCGCGGCGGTGTTTGCTATGAACTGAATCCTTTATTTTACTACGCTTTAAAAGAACTAGGATTTGACGTTCATTTAATTGGAGGAACTGTTTTTAGCAATGAAGAAAATCGGCTTATCCAAACACACTTTGCAACGATTCTGCATCATAACGGGCAGCGGTACTTAATCGATGTTGGTTTCGGTTCCCATCACGCTCTGCAACCGCTTCCGTTTACTGGGGAAACAGTAACTTCTTCAACAGGTGAATACCGCATTCAAAAGAAAAAAACAACTTTCGGAGAATACGCATTTGAAAAATATCAAGACGGGAAGTTAGAAATTGGCTACGACTTCTTCACATCGCCAATTGATGAAACAGCTTTACAGAACGCACAACAAATCATTACCCACCATGAACAATCACCATTTAATAAATCTCCACTCCTTGCAAAACGAACAGACGATGGTCACATTACGCTAACAGACAAAACGTATACGGTAACAAAAGGAAAACAGAAATCTAAACAAACGATTGATAGGCAAACTTTTCAAGCACTTGCTTTACGTGAATTTGGCATTGCGGTTGAATAGGAGTCATTCCTTTATCTAATAACTGTAGTTTTTCTGTAAGATTCATTGAAGACATAAAAAACGGTCATCCTCTCATGCGGTATTCATGAAGGGATGACCATTTTTTATTTTCAAATTGAAATCCTGTGTATAAGTTTCCCTATTATTTCATTATTGAAAACAAGTTAATTCACCATAAAAATGGTACTAAAAAAATGTAAGTGATAAAATAAAGTGAAACTTTAATCAGCCCTCACCAATCGGGCGCATGCTAGCAGTTTATCTCCCACCTAACTTCTTAAGAAAAACGGAAGTGGCTCGTTCAGAATGTGAGGGGGATGGAGCTTCTGACGTAGAGGTTTTTTTACCTCGTAGGAAGAAGCGAAGCCACCGAACATTCTAGCCACTGGAGCTGGACAATGCTTCTCTCTGAATCTTGAAATGGGGGTCTTACTGCCCACGAATAGCGGGATAAAATTGAATTGATTAAGAAAGAGAGTGAACGTAGTGAGAATTGGATTTTTTGACTCTGGCATTGGTGGAATTACTGTACTTCATCAAGCATTAAAAGTCTTACCAAATGAAGATTATATTTTTTATGCTGATACTTTACATGTTCCATATGGTGAAAAACAAAAAGAAGAAGTAAAGCAATATATTTTTAATGCCGTTGATTTTATCGCTAATCAAGATGTGAAAGCATTAGTCATTGCTTGCAATACGGCAACCAGTATTGCCGTGGAAGACTTACGTAAAAAATATGATTTTCCCATCTTAGGAATTGAGCCTGCTGTAAAACCAGCTGTTCAAAAAAGTGAAGAAAAACGAAAAAAAGTTTTAGTGTTAGCAACTAAACTGACTCTTCAAGAGGAAAAGTTTCAAAATTTAGTAAAAAGTATAGATAATCATGATATTGTTGAAAGTCTACCTCTTCCTGGCCTTGTGGAATTTGCTGAGGAATTCGAATTTAGTGAAGAGAGAGTTTTACCCTATTTAAGACAGCAATTAGCTTTATTCGATTTAAAACAGTATGGAACGGTCGTTCTCGGTTGTACTCATTTTCCATATTTTAAATCTATTCTAAAGAAGCTTTTTTCCGAAGACATAGACATTATTGATGGAAGTGTTGGAACCGCTAAAAATTTAAAGAGAATTCTCAAGGAAAATAACCAAATTAACAATGGGACAGGAGATATTTCATTTTTTCAATCTGGTTATAAAGTTGAAGATGAAGATACTTTATCTAATTATAAAAAATTATTAGGAATATTAGATAAGGAACTCTCATTCACAAAATAATTTTATACTAGCAAATAACATTTGCTCGCCACCTTTTTCTTCCATTAACGGACAGAACAGAAAATTCAGATATTTATTTATATAAGAAAAGCCGCCCTTTCTGGCAGCTTTTCCTTCTTAACGGTCAATCAATTGAACCATAAGTAATGCTTTTCCAACAACACTACTTTCGTAACGTACTTCTACTTCGACCTTTCCAAATTTACGCCCGATTTCTAGTACTTTCGGATGGACGGATACAATGTTGTCAATTTGAACCGGTTTTACAAAGTAAATGGTTAAGTTTTCAACAATTACATCACCTTTTTTCAACGCGCGTAGTACACGATTGGTCGCTTCCGTCACAATTGTTGTAAATACACCGTACGACAAAGTTCCAATCGAATTTGTCATTTGCGGAGTAACAGAAAAATGATATGCGTGATCTTGTTTTGCTTCTTTCTGATTCATAAATTGATTCGTTACAATATCATCAATCGTTTCTCCGACTTGCGGCTGCCGATGAATCATTTGGAGTGCTTGCAGCACATCTTGACGACTAATAATCCCTTGCAATGTATTACTATCGTCAACAACAGGAAGAAGTTCAATTCCTTCCCACACCATCATACGTGCCGCTGCTGCAACAGACATTTTTCCGTTTACAGTAATCGGCTGTTTTGTCATTACTTTTTCAATTGGTGTTTCTTTTGCTACACCAACCATATCTTTAGACGTTACAATACCTAGCACTTTATTTGCTTCATCTACAATCGGATAACGGCCATGCATCGTTTCTTCATTATACTTATGCCATCTTTCTGCTGTATCATTTGGCTGTAAACATACCGTCTCTTCAATTGGTGTTAAAATATCTTCAACAAGAACAATTTCTTTTTTTATAAGCTGATCATAAATAGCACGGTTAATAAGCGTGGCTACTGTAAATGTATCATAGCTGCTTGAAATAATCGGCAGCTTTAACTCATCTGCTAATTTCTTCACATGCTCTTCTGTATCAAATCCACCTGTAATGAGTACAGCCGCTCCTTCTTCAAGTGCTAATTGATGTGCTTGTGTACGGTTTCCGATAATAAGTAAATTCCCGGCTTCTGTATAGCGCATCATCGCTTCTAGTTTCATTGCCCCAATTACAAATTTATTTAACGTTTTATGTAAACCTTCTCTCCCGCCAAGTACTTGGCCATCAACTATGTTAACAACTTCCGCAAATGTTAGCTTTTCGATATTTTCTTTCTTTTTTTGCTCAATACGAATTGTCCCGACCCGTTCAATTGTACTTACATACCCTTTATTTTCCGCATCTTTAATCGCACGATACGCTGTTCCTTCACTCACGCCGAGCTCTTTTGCAATTTGGCGCACAGAAATTTTATGCCCAATTGGCAAACTGTTGATATACTCCAAAATTTGGTTGTGTTTCGTAGCCAAATAATTTCACCATACTTTCTTTTCCCTAAATTCTTCATGCGTTGTATTTTTAGTATACTATATTTCCAAAACTGTTACACTTCATGTTCTATATCTGTACTATTTTTTTTATAACAAATCCATACAAGTTTCTTACAATAATGTAATTTCCTTGTCACCTCATTCGATGGTTTGTTTCATTTCCTTATCGTACAATGAAAACAAGAAATAAGAGAAAAGGAGCGATATGATATGAAAAAAGCTTTAAACATAATCAGTGCGGTATTGTTAGCATTCGTGGATGGAAAGAAAGTAGCGATAGCTTTAAACGAAGCAGCAGAAATAGAAACAGGCACACCACAATCTAAAATTGATATAACAAATAAAACATTTACATTATACCCTTCTCACATATGAAAACCTTCACTTTGCCTTACAAAATGAAGGTTTCTTTTTTTACAATTCAATACCTTCCCCAGCTTCTAACACTTTGCCTACACTGCTGGTTAGTTTCTCTACAAATTGATACGGATCTTGTTCGATAACTGGGAATGTATTATAGTGCATTGGCACAACAACTTTTGCTCCGATCCATTCTGCTGCTAACACGGCATCTTCTGGTCCCATTGTAAAGTTATCCCCAATTGGTAAAAATGCTAAATCGATATTATTAAGAGAACCGATTAACTTCATATCAGAAAATAAAGCTGTATCTCCCGCATGATACACTGTTTTTTCTTCTGCGGTAAATAAAATCCCGGCTGGCATTCCTGTATATGTAATTGTCTGATTTTCTTCATCAATATAACTAGACCCATGGAATGCTTGTGTAAATTTCACTTTTCCAAAATCAAACACATGCGAACCACCGATATGCATCGGATGTGTATTCACTCCTTGCCATCCTAAAAATGTTGCTAGTTCAAATGGTGCTACAACAACTGCATTATGTTTCTTCGCTAGTGCTACTGTATCTCCAACATGATCGCCATGACCATGAGAAAGAATAATCGCATCCACTGTTATATCTTCTACTTTTAAATCTGTTTTCGGATTTCCTGTAATAAATGGATCAATTAAAATAACCTTTCCATTCGTTTCAATCTTTACAACTGAATGACCGTGATAAGATACTTCCATCTATTTACTCCTCCTTTGTTTATCCCGCATTAACGGGCAGTAAGACCCCCACCTCAAGATTGAGAAAGAAGCAAAAAAGATAGGTGGGGGATAACTGCCCGTAAAAGCCCGATTAGTTCAACTAACCATCAGTGGGGGATGAAAAAAAAACACTGATGGAAGTTTCACTTTATATTCCTCCTCTTATTCTACACGATTTCACAATTTCCTGTCTTTTCAAACATCGATTCGCTTGTCATAACACTTTCACTCGATGTAAAGTTATACATGTAATCAAAATTTCGGAGGTGCAAATCTATGAATACTAGATTAGAAAAATTAACAGAGTGGCTCCAAGAACAAAATACAGAAGCTGCATTCTTAACTTCTACACCGAGCGTCTTCTATATGACGAACTTCCACTGTGAACCGCACGAAAGACTACTTGGTCTATTTGTATTCCAAGAAAAAGAACCAATGTTAATTTGTCCAAAAATGGAAGAAGGACACGCGAAAAGCGCTGGCTGGAATCATGAAATTATTGGATATACAGATACAGACAACCCATGGGATATGATTGCAAAAGCAATTGAAGCACGTGGCATTGATGCAGGTGCAGTAGCAATTGAAAAAGAACACTTAAATGTAGAACGCTACGAGCACTTATCACAATTATTCCCAAAAGCAACTTTCAGATCAGCCGAAGAAAAAGTACGTGAACTTCGCTTAATTAAAGACGAAAAAGAGCTTGCGATTTTACGCGAAGCTGCTGCTATGGCTGATTATGCAGTTGAAATTGGGGTAAATGCCATTCAAGAGAATCGCAGTGAACTTGAAGTACTCGCAACAATTGAGCATGAATTAAAGAAAAAAGGCATTCATAAAATGTCCTTTGACACAATGGTACTAACAGGTGCAAACTCTGCGCTTCCACACGGCGTACCAGGTGCAAATAAAATGCAGCGCGGTGATTTCGTCCTATTTGATTTAGGTGTAATTATCGACGGTTATTGCTCTGATATTACACGTACAGTTGCATTTGGCGAAATTTCAGACGAACAAAAACGCATTTATGAAACTGTATTAAAAGGTCAATTAAATGCTATTGAATCATGTAAACCAGGCGCAACATTTAGTGAAATCGACCGTGCTGCTCGTTCTATAATCGCAGATGCTGGCTACGGCGACTTCTTCCCGCACCGCCTTGGTCACGGACTTGGCATTAGCGTTCACGAATATCCAGACGTAAAAGAAGGTAACAATTCGCCATTGCGAGAAGGAATGGTCTTCACAATTGAACCAGGTATTTACGTGCCAAATGTAGGCGGCGTTCGTATTGAAGATGATGTTTACGTAACGAAAGATGGCGTAGAAATTTTAACGAAGTTCCCGAAAGAATTGCAGTTTGTAAAATAAAGTGAACCTTCCATCAGTGAGGGTTTTCTTCATCCCCCACTGATAGTTAGTTGAGCCAAGCGGGATAAATATAATGCAAAGAAGGTACTTTAGAAAGTACCTTCTTTTTTATGCTTTCTTATATGTACATCGTTTATCTACATCACTGAAAAACACTTCTAACTTGTCCCCATCTCTTTTCATTTGCTGTTTTGAAGTAAAGGAATTCCCATAATCAAGAATATATGAATCTCCTTTATTCTCTTGTTTATATGTCCCTTTATATTTATCTTGTTCTTTCTGGTTATTTGTATACATCTCTACCAAATGATGAATAACTTCCTTTTTCTCTTCCTTTTTTGTAACTGTTTCAAACTTATAATATACCGGGCATTGATTTTGTTTACTTTGAGACAATTCCCATGTCCCGTCTACCCCATTCTTTCCACACGCACTTAACATAGCCGTGCATGCAACAGTAAATACGAATTTAAAAAACGTCCTGCCCATTCTCTTTTCTCTCATTTTATATGTCATCCTTAATTATGAATATTATTTATTGAAATTAGTAACATCAATTCCATATTATACCACAAAAGTTTTTCCTTAATTAATAATTCCCCTAAAATTCTCTCTAAATTAGTATTTATACGAATCCATTTTTAAAATTTCCTGACATATAAGTCGCTGCTATGAAGAATACAACACGACATGTACTCGCTCTCTCCTTTTGTTTTAAATCTTGCATGTGGCAGAAAAAGGCACTGACCACTTCTATGCACAGCCAGATGCTCTCGTTCCCCCCTAAAAGAAAGGGGGTTCTTATGTCGTTTTTTTAACTTGTATTTATACTACTTAATTACATATTGAGTATACGAAAGGTGAGACCTATATATTTTCTTGTAAGCTTGGAAGAATTCTTTTCACACTCAATTCTTTATACCTATTCCACGATAACTGTATCGGCCTCTAAATTTTCAAAACAAAGATTTACCGTGCGCTTTAATGCTCTCGTTCTATGAATTGTACCAGCTGGAATTAAGATCGAATCGTTTGGCTTTAAAATAGCTGTCTCCTTATCTTGAAAATCAATAAGTAGCTCTCCCTCAAGTACTATAAATAACTCATCTGAATTGGAATGATAGTGCCAGTCATATTCCCCTGTAAACACCGCAATCCGCAAACAGTGATTATTTACATTCGAAACAACGAAATTTTTATGATTTTCTGTGATATTTTTCGTAATCTCTAATAAATTAATTTTTTCCAGGTTTATTTCTTTTGTTAATTTATTCTTCATATTTATCACTCCATTATTCAAGTAGTATATTACAATTTCTTCTAATTTCATCATATCAAATCTTTGTCTAATTTAGTGAGGTAAAATTCTAAAAAATCAAACTAATGAATTGACCAAAAAGTTAACTCGTGTTAATTTATTAATATAAGTTAACTTTTAGCAACAAGGGGTATATTATGAACAAAAAAATTCCACTACGGGAAATCAAAAAAGCCCGAACAAAAATCAAGCTATTTCACACGGCATTAGACATCATTGGAGAGAAATCATTTCGAGAAGTATACGTAGAAGAATTATGTGATCAAGTAGAAATTTCGAAGGTTACATTTTTTAAAATGTTCTCTCGAAAAGAAGACATTCTTATTTATTTTATGAGGTTATGGTTAACAAATTGTATGTTGGAACTACAAGAAACGAACAAAAAAGGAATGGCTGCACTTCGCTATATGTTTGAAGCAGTTTCAGAGTATGCAAAAGAAAAACCTGGACTGATGCTGAGCTTAATTGCCTTTCTCTCAGAAGAAAAAATGCATCCCTGTATGCCTCATTTAACCGATGCAGAGATTCACCTATTATATCCAGAAAAAGAAGAACAAGTGCGAAAGCTCATTCCAAATTTAAATGAATTATTTGCAAACTGCGTAGAAGAAGGAAAAGTCGCAGGAGAAATTACGCTTAATATGGACACCTCACAGATTGTGAGACTATTACACTCTATTTTTTACGGCGCCTATTTAACAGCTCATGTCTTTCAAACTCAACATGTAATGGACATGTACGATCTTCATTTAAGTATATTAAATCCATAATAAAAGAGGGATAAATGATGAAACCTGTAATACATGGACGTTATACTGCACAGATGGACGATTCCTTTGTAGTATTTGTAATCGGTATGCGCATTAATAAACTATTCGCTGTTTCGAAATGGTTCCCAGTGGCCGGAGCAATGAGTGGCATGCTGAAAGAGTTATATAAAAATAAAGAATTCGGTTTTCTCGGTACAGAGTCTTTCTTCAACGGTCGCACCATTTTACAAATTCAATATTGGAAGTCATTTGAAGCCCTTGAACATTATGCACGCCATGCATCCTTACATGTAGAAGCATGGAAAAATTTCAATCTAAAAGCTTCCAAAACTAAAACAGTTGGTATTTTTCATGAAACATATGTGATTGAGAAAGGCCAATATGAAAGTGTATATGTAAATATGCCGCGTTTTGGGTTAGTAAAAGCAGGAGAATCTATTCCTGTAAACAGGAAACACGAAACTGCACGAGCACGTATGAAACCATAATAAAAGCGACTACCCAACAGGTAGTCGCTTTACAGTCTTTCTTATGATAAAGCAGGTGCTTTTTTAAGAAGTTCTTTTGCATCTGCATATTGTAAACCATGTGCTTCTGCAACTGCTTCAAATGTTACGTAGCCATCTAATGTATTAATCCCTTTTAATAAGGCAGTATTATCTAAGCAAGCTTTTTTGTAGCCTTTGTTTGCGATTTGTACTGCATATGGTACTGTTACGTTAGTTAACGCAAGTGTTGATGTACGTGGAACCGCACCAGGCATGTTTGCAACTGCGTAATGAACAACGCCATGTTTTTCGTAAGTTGGGTTGTCATGTGTTGTAATGCGGTCAGTTGTTTCAAAAATACCACCTTGATCAATTGCAATGTCAACTATAA
This sequence comes from Bacillus sp. NPDC077411, assembly GCF_044543425.1. Classification (NCBI taxonomy): domain Bacteria; kingdom Bacillati; phylum Bacillota; class Bacilli; order Caryophanales; family Bacillaceae; genus Bacillus; species Bacillus sp. NPDC077411. The sequence goes on from NZ_JBITWA010000009.1 coordinate 113,499, forward strand.
CAGAACCTGGCTCCATAGATTTAATCATTTCTTCTGTTACAAGTTTTGGCGCTTTTGCACCTGGAATTAATACTGCACCGATAACAAGGTCAGATTCTTTTACAGCTTCTGCGATGTTATATGGGTTAGACATTAATGTTGCTACTTGGTTGCCGAAGATATCGTCTAATTGACGAAGACGATCTGGACTTAAGTCGATAATTGTTACATCCGCACCTAGACCAACGGCAATTTTCGCTGCGTTCGTACCAGCTTGACCACCGCCGATAATTGTTACTTTGCCGCGTTTTACTCCCGGAACGCCAGCAAGTAAAATACCTTTACCGCCTTTATTTTTTTCAAGGAACTGTGCACCAATTTGCGCAGCCATACGGCCTGCTACTTCGCTCATAGGTGCAAGTAATGGTAAAGAACGGTTGTCTAATTGAACTGTTTCATAAGCGATACCAACCACTTTGTTGTCAATTAATGCTTTTGTTAATTCTGGTTCTGGAGCTAAGTGTAAGTAAGTGAATAAAATTAAACCTTCGCGGAAATAGCCGTATTCACTTGGGATTGGCTCTTTTACTTTCATAACCATCTCTTGATTCCAAGCCTCTTGCGCTGCTTCTACAATTGTTGCTCCTGCCTCGACATACGCTTCATCTGTAAATCCAGATCCTAAACCAGCACCTTTTTGAACAAAAACCTCATGACCGTTTTGCACTAAATGAACAACACCCGCTGGCGTCATTGCTACACGATTTTCATTGTTTTTAATTTCTGTCGGTACACCGATACGCATTGAAAATCCCCCCTTGAAATTATAAAAATTACCCCTAAATAATTATTGCATTTATACTTTCAGAAAACGCTTTCCGTTCTCTTATATTTTATCATAAATTCTCATTTTTCGACAAAGAGGATACGAGTTGTCCGATAGAATTTGTCTAATTTTGACGATATCGATGAATGACATCAACTGCTCCAGTTACTTCTATAATGGTTCCCGTAATCATATCCGAATCTTCCTCACATAAAAAAGAAATTGTACGAGCGATATCTTCCCCTGTACCAGAACGTCCAATTGGTGTACGAGAATCAGATAATGTACGCGCCTTAGCAATTGTTGCTTCTTTCATATCACCAATAATATCACCGGGACATATCATATTTGATGTAATCCCATATTCAGCTTCTTCATAAGCAATTGTTTTTGTAAGTGAAACTAGTCCGACTTTTGCAGCTGCAAAAGCAGAACGATATACCCATCCCGGCGCGCTATCCGCTCCTTGAAATCCATAATTCACAATACGACCAAATTTTTGCTGACGCATAATAGGAACAACAAGCTTTAATAAATGAAATACGGCCGTTAAATTACCATGAATCATTTCATTCCATTCATCATCTTTATATTCAACTAACTTTTTACGCTCGAATACGTATGGACCTGCATTATTAATAAGAAAGTCAATGCGGCCAAAACGATCCATCGCTTTTGTTACTACTGTATGTAAATCCTCTTGTTTCGTTACATCCGCTTGCACAAATTGTATACGATGTGCAAGATGTTTATATTGCCGCTTTAACATTTCCATCGCTTGTACATCACTGCGATATGTTACTGTTACCGAATATCCTTTATGTAATAAACTCTCTGTTACCTTCTTCCCTAAACCTTTTGTACCGGCTGTAATGAGCGCATGTCTCACAAACATAAGCCTCCTTTTTTCTTGCTATAATTCATATGTAACAACTTCTTCATACAATTACAACTAAAATGTTTGAAACAGAGTTTTCGAAATTCTGTAACGTTTCTGTCAAACTATTTTCCATAATTTCCTTTATAATAAAGATGTAAAGAGTTATAACGCTTATAGAATGAGGAGGAATTGTTCATGAATACTACATATACAAATATTTTAATTGCAGTCGACGGCTCTAAGGAAGCTGAAAAAGCATTTAAAAAAGCAATTCAAGTAGCAAAACGTAACAATGCTACATTAACAATCGCCCATATCGTTGACGTTAAAGCTTATTCTGCGGTAGAAGCATATAGCCGCGCAATTGCAGAACGCGCAAATTTATTTGCAGAAGATTTATTAGAAGACTACAAAAAGACTGCACTAGAAGCAGGTGTTACAAAAGTAGAAACTGTATTAGAGTTTGGGAATCCAAAATCAAAAATCTCAAAAGATATTGCTCCAAAGCATAAAGTAGATTTAATTATGTGCGGTGCAACTGGTTTAAACGCAGTAGAACGTTTCTTAATCGGCAGCGTCTCTGAACATATTATTCGCTATGCGAAGTGCGATGTCCTTGTTGTTCGCGGTGATGAAGAGCAAGGGGAAATTTAATAAAGCAGCACCAAGCCTTTATTTAATAGGCTTGGTGTTTTTTATTTCCTTCTAAATAAAATTATTCTCTAAGGTTATGCTAAGAAAAAAGAAATGAGGGCGACTGCATGGAAAGTAATGAACGTATTATACTTGATTTAAACGGACAAGAAATCGACATGGTAGAAACAATTTGTGCCCACTTCAAAGAAAAACATGGTGTAGAGTTAAGCCACGGTGCACTGTTTCGCGATTTAATGGACATAGAATATATTCGCATTACAGAAGGAAAGCATAAATACGAGCAAGAAAAAATATAGCCAAAAGGTTGCTTGCATTGTACAAGCAACCTTTCTCTTTATGCATACATTATATATATGTCCAAGCATGAAGGTGTGATTTTTTTGAATAATGAAAAGAAAAAAAACAGCAAAACCAAAGTCAAAAACAAACGCACTACTCCGCTTATAAACTTATGTATCTTTACTCTTCCCGGCTGTAATGTAACAGAAAAAGAAATTAAGCAGCAAGTTGATTTAGCAACAAAAATATGGAAGATACAATTTGTTATTACTAGCATCACAATGCTGAAAGATTTTTCTGTTCGAACGAATGATACCTCATTTCGAACAAAGCAAAGTAAAAATATAAAACGATTATTTAACGAAAGGAAATATCTCTTTCCAAATCCAAATAGTATTTCAATCTTTTATACAAGTGCAAGACACCTCTCAAATAATACAACGGGACGATCGTTCTCTTCCCTTATGACAAAAAGCCGTTTTAATCATATTATCCTCACAAAATCTTCATTAGAAAATACACTTGCGCATGAACTCGGACATATTTTATTCTACTCTCATCGAAAACTACAAGGAAAAAATCCAGATGCAAACTCTTATCGAACGCATAGTCTAGATTCTAAAAATATTATGTTTGGAACTGCCACAACCCGTAAATGGAAGACAACATCTCTACAAAGAACGAAAGCATTAGAGAGTACATTAATTAAATATATGTAACAATTATGAAGACCCCCGTGAAATATTACATGTTCACGGGGGTTTCTACTCGCTCCTTCGCTATTTGAAGTGCTTGCCTAATTTGTTCGAACCCTGTACCGCCTGCACTGTTTCTTCTTTTTACTGCGGCGGACGGCGAAAGTACTTCGTATAAATCCTTCTCAAATAATGGGCTCATCTCTTGATAAGTTGCTAACGGTAGATCAAGTAAATATACACCTTCGTTAATGCAAAGAAGGACAAGCTTTCCTACAATTTCATGTGCCTGACGAAACGGTAAACCTTTACTCGCTAAATAATCTGCTATCTCAGTCGCATTTGAAAAATCTTGCGTGACAGCTTTCGCCATATTGTCTTTTTTCACCGTCATCGTCTCAAGCATACCGGCCATTACATGTAAACACCCTTTTACTGTATTGACTGTATCAAACATGCCTTCTTTATCCTCTTGCAGATCTTTATTGTAAGCAAGCGGCAATCCTTTCATAACTGTTAATAAGCTAAACAAGTTGCCATATACTCTTCCTGTTTTCCCGCGAATGAGCTCTGCCATATCCGGATTTTTCTTTTGCGGCATAATGCTGCTGCCCGTTGCATAACTATCGCTCATTTCAATAAATTGAAATTCCTGACTGCTCCATAAAATCAGTTCTTCACAAAAACGTGATAAATGCATCATTAATATAGAAGCATTACTTAAAAATTCAAGAATAAAATCACGGTCGCTTACTGCGTCTAAACTGTTCTCATATATCCCATCAAACCCAAGTAGCTGTGCACTATATTCACGATCAATCGGAAATGTTGTCCCAGCAAGTGCCCCGGCTCCGAGCGGAGAAATGTTAATGCGCCCTAGTGAATCTATAAAACGATTTCCATCGCGTTCTAACATCCAAAAATATGCAAGAAGATGATGTGCAAAAGAAATCGGTTGTGCACGCTGTAAATGCGTATATCCTGGCATAATTGTTTCAATATGTTTTTCTGCTTGCGCTGTAAGTACAGTCTGCACTTGCTTAACTGCCTTGATAATATGCTGCACTTCATTTCGCAAATACAAATGCATGTCGGTTGCTACTTGATCATTACGGCTTCTTCCTGTATGCAGCTTACCGCCAACTTCACCAATATGCTGAATTAACATTTTTTCAATGTTCAAATGAATATCCTCTGCTTCAACAGAAAACGTAAGTTCCTGCTTCTTTGCTTTTTCAAGTAAATACTGAAGACCGTTTTTAATTTTTTCTCCTTCTTCCACTGTCACGATGCCACATTTCACAAGCATCGTAACATGCGCAATGCTTCCTTCTATATCTTCTACTGCTAATTGTTGGTCGAAGGAGATCGAGGCTCCAAACTCCTCAACCCACTGTTCAGCCTGCTCTGTAAAACGACCGCCCCAAAGTTTACTCATGCCTCCACCTTCTTTTGATTCACTTGGCTATATACTTTTGTTGGTAAACCAAATAATGAAATGAAGCCAACAGCTGCATCGTGATTAAATTCATCTTCTACTGTATATGTTGCTAATTTTTCATCGTATAGAGAATAATCCGATTTACGTCCTTCCACAATTGCATGTCCTTTAAATAGTTTTACACGTACTGTACCTGTCACATGTTTTTGCGTTTCTTGTAAAAAGGCAGCAAGGGCATCTTTTAAAGGCGAGAACCATAAGCCGTTATAAATTAACTCTGTTAATTTTTGTTCAATCATCGGTTTAAAATGCGCTACTTCTTTTACAAGTGTTAAATCTTCTAATTCCTTATGTGCAGTAATTAACGTCATCGCTGCTGGGCATTCATACACTTCACGTGACTTAATACCGACAAGACGATTTTCTACATGATCAATGCGGCCAATCCCATGCTTACCAGCAAGAGAATTTAGCGTTTTAATTAACTCAGCTAGGGAATACGATACACCATTTAATGTTGTTGGTACCCCTGCTTCAAACCCAATTTCTACAAATTCAGGTTTGTTTGGTGTATTCTCCAGTGCTAACGTCATTTCATATGCCTCTTCTGGCGGCGCTGCCCATGGATCTTCCAAAACTCCACACTCATTGCTTCGTCCCCATAAATTTTGATCAATTGAAAACGGGCTGTCTAAGTTAATCGGAATTGGCACATCGTTTTCTTTTGCATACGCAATTTCCTCTTCACGTGACCATTTCCATTCACGTACCGGTGCAATCACTTCTAAATACGGATTTAACGCTTGAATAGAAACTTCAAAGCGTACTTGGTCGTTTCCTTTTCCAGTACATCCATGTGCAACTGCACTTGCTCCTTCCATCTCTGCGATTTCTACCAACTTCTTCGCAATTAACGGACGAGATAATGCGGATACAAGTGGATATTTCCCTTCATATAACGTGTGAGCTTGCAGTGCTTTTAATGCATATTCATTCGCAAATTCTTCTTGCACGTCAATCATATAAGATTGAATAGCTCCAACGGATAATGCCTTTTCTTTCACAAATTCTAAATCTTTCCCTTCGCCTAAATCTAAACAAAGTGCAATAACATTGTATCCTTTTTCTTGCAACCACTTAATCGCAACGGAAGTATCAAGACCTCCGGAATATGCTAATACAACTTTCTTATTCTCCATTTTACATCCCCCTAAAAAGAATATTTATTCATCATTATTAATATTAATTCATAATTTATCATCTTTTAAAAAATGGCGCAAGGGATATTTACAAATATTTTTCAAACAATTTCATCGAAGTTCGTTCTCTTTTTCGATACAATAGAAACAGAAAATGGAGGGAAGAGGCATGAAACAATATTTCATATATAATGAACATCTAGGAATTGAAATACCTGATTTACAAGAAGAATGGAAAGAGATTCCTACAGCTGTACAGCATGCCATTTTATTAAAGTGGGAACAAATTCGCGGAAAAATACCTGATCGGATTCAAGAACTTGAACATATCATTAATACGAAACAACATAAATTAAATAACGAAGAAAACTTTGAGCTTTCCTGTAAACTGAATACAGAAATTGCCGATCTTGCTTCCATCATTAACGACCTTTGGCTTTGGTATCGTCTTACTCAAAATGTCTCTGAAGGAAAGGCGCATCAGTAAAGAAGAAATGGTTTTTTTCTTATTTGGAGTTTACATGCTTAATTCTTAAATACAATTTCTTTCATAGGAGATTTCATATACTTTGGAATGCAAGGGCTGCCAGTAAAAGTGGGAGGATGTATCTGATATACTTTCATGGAAGCAAAGAATGATTTCCAGTTTTAGTGCACCTTCTTCATAACCGCTTACTCCACTTGCGCTGGCAGATTCATATGATCTTGTTACTTCATAAGGTGAAACTTCCGTCAGTGGGGGTTTTACTGCCCACGAATAGCGGGATAAACTTTATTTTAAACGCTTCTCTAGACGCATTTACAAACTCTCCAAATAAAAAATTTTCATCAGTGGACCTCTACCGATGAAAATTCCCCAACAATCAAACTATTATGGACTTCTCTTTTTATCACAATAATTCGCAAGCGCTTTCAAACATAGGTAATAAAAAAGAAAGCTTGTTCCAACTAAGGTGAATGTATATTGTTATTCGTATTTTTCTTTGCAGAAATAGAAAATATACTTTCTTGATAAGTAATACTTTCCATCAAACGATAGACTAAATCATCTAACTCTTGGCTACATACAACTACCTTCTCATGATTAAATCCGTACATTCTTACAAGTCCAATTAGTTCCTCTCTTTTTTCCTCTATGCTTACTTGTATATCTACTATTTTCATACGAATCTCTCCAGTCATCGCTAATATGACTTGAATTATAGGGAATATTCCCTTTAAAATGAATATTATGTAATTAATTAAAGTACATTTTTCATAACCAAAAACTTTCGACAGCAAATATTAGTTTATTACACCATTTCCCCTCATATTTACAAAGTGTGTAGGTTTTTCTTTGCCCATTCTCAGTTTCCAACAACATACATTTCCCAAAAGTATGATATAATAGTATAAAATCTTTCACAGAAAGGATTTAGATATCATGATCGCTCGAAGGAGCATGTGGCATCGAAAAGACGAATCTTACACGTAGCGTATTTTTTGCTTAGATACTTTATCTAGCGAAAAAAATACGAAAGTGGGGAAATTATGATTGCCCGAAGGATAATTTGGCAACAAAAAGACTCTTCTTACACATAGCGTTTTGTTTAGGTTGTGTGACACTTACTAAACAAAACCTAGAAGAGAATAGGATTGCTAAATAAAAAATCCTACTCTAAGTTTTGTTTAGTCTATTTTAGGCCTAAACTAAAACGAAAGTAGGGAGAATTGATGGACGAGAGGATTATTCGTTATTTCTTCAGTGATATATAGCGTAGTTAGACGTATGTAAACTAACTGCTGCTATATAGGCGTAGTTAGTTTATGAAAAATAGAAAACTACTAACTACGGAGAGAAGGAATAACGATGGAGAACATCCAAAGTCGACGAATTATTAAAGAAATTTTCATGGTTTTACTTGGTTCATTTATTTTAGCTACCGCGCTATATCACATTCATTTTCAAAACCACTTAACTGAAGGTGGCTTTGTCGGAATCGCACTGTTTTTACAAAATTTTGTTGATATTTCACCATCCATTTCAACGGTTTTAATGGATATTCCAGTCATTTTACTATGCGCTACATTTTTAGGTAAAAAAATGGTCGGCTATTCATTTATCGGTTCGATTTCATTCGGAGTATTTTATTCTTTAATGGAAAATTATTCTCCGTTCACGGTTGATTTATCTAATCATTTATTTGTAGCTGCAGTAGTAGGCGGAGCTTTAGCTGGAGTTGGACTTGGTTTTATTTTACGATTCGGCGGTGCAACAGGCGGAGATGACATTTTAACAATTGTATTAAGCAAAAAAACACGCTTTACGGTTGGGCAAATTTTCTTCGTTTTTGACGCAATTGTCATTGCACTTTCACTATATTATTTAACATGGACTGAGATTGCCTTTACGATTCTTTCCCTTGCTGTGCAGGCGAAAGCACTAGATTTAATCTATTATCCAGCAGAGGAAAAGAAAACCGTGGCAATTCCATTATCAAAACAACATGCAACAAATTAGAAGCGAAAGGCAGCTGCCTTTCGCTTTTTATACTTTTTGGCGTAAATAACGCATTTGATAAAATCGATTCGCAAATTCTGTTACGCTCCGCGTTAACCGGTAATTCGCCGTTGATCCAACCGCAATCCCAAGTACTGGTACACCTTGAAACAACTTGCGGCGCAGTGAATAAATAATGAATGTTTTCAAAATTTGTTTTAGCATCACTTGGACAGATGCTGGATTTAACACTTCTTCTTCTCCCTCATAAAAAAATGGAGCCGGTTCTTCTTGTTCTAACTCTTGCAGCAAATTGTACCAAGCATACTGCTGCAAATGCGCTGGCAATATAGCTGCATGAAACACTTTTAACGCTAACATCATTTCATACGGTTTATTCACATCATGACCAAATGATGTAGCAATCAGTTGTACGGCTTTCACATTTAAAGCAATCAGTACTGGGAAATCTGCACTTAATAATAAAAAGCCGCCAATTCCAGTTACTCCTCCTTGCACGAAAGAATATAAACGATGACGAGCTGTTTGTTGTTCTGCTATGTATGTTAATTGATGAATGGATAGTTCTCTCATTTCTTCAATATGTTCAATAGAATCATCAAACACACGCGCCGCCCCCAAAATTCTTCCGCGTACATCAAGCTGCGACTGCGAGCTTTGTATGAACGCATGTAAATGAAAAAGCCATCCATCTGCTTTTGAAAAAAATTCATTTCGTTTCTTCTCTGGCAATTTCGAAAATGTACGATTTACCCATTTATCAAACATTTGCTGAAAATCCGTTGATTCGTGTTGCACTAGTTGCTGCTCCCAGCTTTTTAGATCATGTAAAATTCGTTCCTCGCTCTTTGACAACATACAAACATCCCCTTGAATTATTTTTCTACACTGTAATATATTTGCTGCGAGAGGCCGTACGCCCTGTTTTTTTCTGAAAAATATGTTATTTTCAAATAAGTCGCAATAAAAAAGGGAGGTATGTTATGTATCCGCGTGCAAAAGCATTAGGCATTATTAAACACAATGATTGCATCCTTGTTGAAGAATATAAAGGAAAACATGAAACTGGTGAGGGATATTATTATCGACCACTTGGAGGAACAATTGAACTTGGGGAATACGGGGCGCAAACTGTTATCCGAGAATTTGAAGAAGAACTTAGCGTTACTGTAGAAATCAGTACATACTTAGGCTGTTTAGAAAACATTTTTCAAATAGACAATACAATTGGCCATGAAATAGTCCAATTGTATTCTGCTCATTTTTCAAACAAAGAACTTTATAAACAGAATCGATTCACCATAACAGAAGGAGATCACATCTCTTATGGTGTATGGATCCCGATTGAAACATTTTTACAAGGTGAAAAAACATTATACCCAAACGGATTAACGGAACTACTTTCAAAAAAATAATAGAAAAAAGACGGGAATCATCCCGTCTTTTTATCATATATTAACCAATATTTCCAAGACGTACTACGTCACGAGCAATCATAACTTCTTCGTCTGTTGGAATTACGATTACTTTTACTGGAGAGTGAGGGAAGCTAATGAATGCTTCTTCACCGCGGATATTGTTGCGTTTTGGATCGAAGTATACGCCCATAAACTCAAGACCTTCTAATACACGCTCACGAATTAATGCACTGTTCTCACCAATACCAGCTGTAAAGATGATTGCGTCTACACCTTTCATACGAGCTGCATAAGAACCGATGTATTTATGAATGCGGCCTATAAATATTTCTAATGCTACTTCTGCACGGTGATTTCCTTCTTCTTCAGCTTGCTCAATATCACGTAAGTCACTTGAGAATCCAGAAAGACCTAACATACCACTTTTCTTATTTAATACGTTAAGAACTTCATCTACATTTTGTCCTGTTTTCTTCATAATATATGGAATTAACGCAGGATCAAGGTTACCAGAACGTGTACCCATTGTTACACCAGCAAGTGGAGTGAAGCCCATAGACGTATCAATTGATTTTCCGCCTTCAACAGCTGCGATACTTGCACCGTTACCTAAGTGACAAGAAAGTAAACGTAAGCTTTCAAGTGGACGGCCTAATAATTCAGCTGCACGTTGCGTTACATATTTATGAGAAGTACCGTGGAATCCGTATTTACGGATGCCGTATTTTTCATAGTATTCATAAGGTAAGCTATATAAGAAAGATTCTTCTGGCATTGTTTGATGGAATGCTGTATCGAACACCGCTACTGAAGGTACGTTCGGAAGAACTTCTTGGAACGCTTTAATACCAATAACGTGTGCTGGATTATGAAGTGGTGCTAACTCACTTAAAGCATCGATTTCTGCTAGTACTTTATCGTCAATTAGAGCAGAATCTGCGAATTTTTCACCGCCGTGTACAACACGATGACCAATACCGCTAATCTCATCAAGAGATTTAATAATACCTGTTGCAGTTAATTTGTTTAAAAGCATATTAACCGCAACGCCATGGTCTGCGATATTTGTTACTTCTGTTTGTTTTTCGCCGTTTACAGTAATTGTAAATATGCTATCTTCTAATCCGATACGTTCTACTAAACCTTTTGTTAATACTGTTTCACTTGGCATTTCGAATAATTGAAACTTTAAGGAAGAGCTTCCTGCATTAATCGCGATGATTTTTGACATCTAGTCTTTCGCCCCTTTTTCTCTAGCTGTGTGGAATCCCTCCACAAACCGCTCAATTTTATGTCTTCAATTTTTCTCAGATAACAGAACCGTTTCACTGATAAAAATTTAATACTCACGATTTTAATTTAAACATCGTACGACATATATTTCAAGTGAAAAAATTGTAACACAACAGATTTTTTTATATTACAGATTGAAAGTTTTCAATTTCGTCACCTATATATATTACTGAATTTTGTAAACAATATAAAACTGTACTATATATACGTGTATATCTGTTATACATGTACCCGTTTTAGTTTTTCTCAGCAAACCAACCATTAATTTGCTGCATAATGTTCTCCATCGCTTGCATATTAGAGAATTTCGGTAATTCTACTAATAGCGCTTGTTTTGGCATGTTTACGTTTTGCCCTTTCTTTTGGAGAACAAATATACTTTTTGCATTTTTTTCATTCTTAAACATGGAAACAGGTAACTGAAGTAATCCTTGCACAAAACATGTTTCTTTAATAAATGCATGAAGCTTTGGTGCTTGGTCGCTTTCAAAAATGAAGTTTGGCACTAAGAAAAATAAATAACCACCTTCTTTTGTATGTTTGACACTTTGTTCGATAAAAAGATGATGTGCATAAGACATACCTTCGTCTGCTTTTAACGTATATTCACTTGCACCGATTTCATTTGGATAATAGCCGATTGGTAAATCACACACAACTGCATCAACTGGATCAATATAAAGAGACGCTAGTCCATCTTGATTAAAGAACTCGACCGCTTGTTTTTGTAAATTCGCATTGACTAATGCAAGTTTAACAAGCAAGTCATCCACATCTACTCCAAAGCCACTCATCGTTGTACCTTCTAGGCGACCATTGAAGATTGTCGTTAATAAATTTCCTGTTCCAACTGCAGGATCTAGTACAGTTATTTCCTCTTGATCCTTCATAAATTTATGGAATAAATAACTCATAAACATCCCAACTGCATCAGGCGTCATTTCATGATTTGCTTGTACGCCTTCTTTCATCCCTTTTAAGATGGCAAGTTGAAACGCTTTGCGAATTTCTTCGCCTTTATAGTTTTCTTCATTAAACTTGCTATATTCACGCTCTAATCGTTCAATTGTTGGTTGTTCTAAGCCTTCTTGTAAAATTGTTCCTTCAAATAAATTATCACCTGTTTCTACAAGTGCTTCTAAATACGTTATATCTAATTCTTTACGTAAAATTACGGCAGAAGAATCAAAAATAGAAAATAATGTTTCTACTGTTGAACTCACGAAAATTCCTCCTTCAAACTAAAATACACATAACTTATATCATACCATATTCTTAATTCTTTTCATTCTTATTGAATCGACAATATATAAATACAAATAAAAAATCACTTTTTTAGGTGGACGAGAGCATCTGGTCATGCATAGAAAGCGGTTAGACCCCTTTCCTGCCACGTGCAATATGAAAACAAAGGTAGAAAACGAGTGCCGATCACTTTTTATTTTGCATAGCAGTGACTTATATGTAAAAAAATCAAAATGGATTTATATGTCGACACTTCTACAATATACGGCATGAAATGTAGAGAATTTACTGTCAAAAAAAAACGACCCCTTGATAAGAGATCGCCTTGTGTTACCTACATTATTTTGCGGCTTTTGCTGCTTCTAATGCTGCTTCGTAATTCGGATGGCTTGTACCTTCGCTTACGTATTCTACGTAAACAATTTTGTCGTTGCTATCTACTACGAATACTGCACGTGCAAGTAAACGAAGTTCTTTCATTACAACACCGTATGCCTCACCAAAAGAAAGGTCGCGGTGATCAGAAAGCGTTACAACGTTTTCTAAACCGTTAGCTGCACACCAGCGCTTTTGAGCAAATGGTAAATCAACGCTAATTGTTAATACTTTTGCGTTTTCAATGCTAGCTGCATCTTCGTTGAAACGACGAGTTTGTGCATCACATACACCTGTATCAATAGATGGTACAACACTAATCAATTTCACTGCGCCTTTATATGTTTCTAAAGTTACCGGAGATAAATCATTCGCTAACACTTGGAAGTTTGGTGCTTGGTCGCCTACTTTAACTTCTGTGCCAACTAAAGTGATTGGGTTTCCTTTAAACGTTACGTTTGCCATTTGAAAATCCTCCCTTTTCTAAAAAACAAAATATGTACAGTGTTAATGATAGTCATAATGCCCTTAAAATACAAATGAAACTAACTCAATTTATATAATTTTTTCAACAAAAAAGCCTATTTAAATTTATCCATATTCCCTGTCCTCGCTTTATTATTGCTCCTGTTGTTGTAAAAGCGCCTGTATATCTTCCACACTAATTGTATATTTCCGTTCTTCCATTCGCTCTTCTATTGGCAAGGTAGCGATACGATAATCTAAATTTTTCATTGCCTGTTCAATAATCTTACGAGCCAAACCTGCATTCCCATATGTTTTATCGCGATTTTCATACAGATAAGTAAAATATTCAACAAGCATGTGTCTTGCTTCAGTTGACATACTATACAGCTTTTTAGTCATATAATAATTTGCAATTTGAATCATTTCTTCTGGTGTATAATCTTCAAATACAAGGCGGCGATCAAAGCGACGACGAAGGCCTTTATTGCTATCAAGGAACTCTTCCATCTCATCTTCATATCCAGCAACTAATACGATAAACTCTCCGCGTTTATCTTCCATTTGTTTTAGCAATAATTCCACAGCTATATGTCCAGAATCCTTGCTCCCCTTATTCGTCAGTGTATATGCCTCATCAATAAACAGTGTGCCTCCCATTGCTTTTTGTAATACACTCGCTGTTTTCTCTTCCGTTCCCCCTTGATATTTATCAACCAATTCTTTTCGATCTACTTCCACACAATCTCCGCGCTCTAAAATTCCTAATGCCTCATACACCTTTGCAATAATTCGCGCAACCTCTGTTTTTCCTGTTCCTGGATTACCAATTAATGAAATATGCATGGAAAGTTCTCTTATATCCTTACCTTCTTCTCGATAATAAGAAACAAGCTGGATTAATCTTTCAATTTCTTTTTTCACCTTTGTTAAACCGATTAAACTATTCAAACGGTCCATTTGTTCTTGTAGTAATTTCTCATTAATTGGAACAGCCACTTTTCTTGCGCCTCTTTGTTGGAATGCTTTTTCAACATCCTCCAAACGAATTGTCGTCAATACTTCTTTGTTCTTCCATTCACTTCTTGGTAATGTACTAATTCGGTTTGCTTGCAATGTAATCCATTTATCTACTTGTTCCCGAACCATACGCGCGTTTCCAAAATGTTCATCCCGCTTTCTATACAGCCATACAAATTGTTCATATACATAATTTTCCGCTTCTTCTGTTAAGCGGTACTTCTTATCATCTAACAAGCGATTTCCAATTTCCATCAATTCATCTGGTGTATAATCTTCGAATTTCATATAAGATACAAAACGGCTTTTCAAACCTGGATTAGAAGCAATAAATCGGTCCATTTCTTTTTCATAACCAGCAACGATACATAAAAATTCTCCGCGATGATTTTCAAGAGCTGCTAATAAAACTTCAATAACTTGTCTCCCAAAATCACGTGCACCATCTTCAATACTCAACGAATATGCTTCATCAATAAACAAAACCCCACCCATTGCTTCATCAATACGCTGTTTTGTTTTCTCTTCAGAATGACCAATATACGCTCCGACCAAGTCTTCACGCTTTACTTCAACAACATGCCCTTTTTCAAGCAATCCAAGTGATTTATATACTTTCCCTAGCAAACGAGCAATCGTTGTTTTTCCCGTCCCTGGATTCCCATAAAAAACGGTATGTTTTGGTTTAATATCTCCCCCGGAGTCAAGACCTGCTTCTTTTCGATAACGAGTAATTTCTACAAGGTTAATTAAGTGTTTAATTTGTTCCTTAATACTGTTCATTCCAACAAAACGTTCTAACTCCGTCATTATATCGTTCGATTCTATAATTTCCTGCTGTTCTTGTACCTCTTCCACATCCTGTTTTTCTTCTTTTGATTCTTCAGTGGATTGTACTTTCTGACGCGTTACCTCTACATACGTTTTACAATTTTCTAATGTAGCTGAACGATCATCAGTAATTTGATAAGCCGTTTTTTCTATATCAAAACACTTGATATCCTTTAAAATAATTTGACTTTCAGAAGCAATCTTAACGCCCATAAAAGCATCATAAATGTTACACTTTTGAACAGTACCTTTTACATGTGAATTGATTTCAATTGCTGATGATTCATCTACTTGAGACATTTCACATTGTTCTATCCAAAATTCACTTTCTTTTCCCACTAAAAATATTGGATTCTTACAATGATTAAAACTACTTTTCTTTACATCAAATTGACTTTCTTCACTATATATCATCGGATATTCAAATTGAGAAATACTCCCATTTATAAAAACAACATTACTATTATTTTTAATATTAAGTGCATTTCCACCACAATTTTCAATTTGAATTTTCTCGATTACAGCTTGTCCCTGATTTAGCCAGACAGCTGTTTCTCGGCAATCATATATATCACACTCTATTATTTTTGAATTGCTACCACTTACGACTCCAACCCCTCTTAAAGAGTTATACATTTTATTTCGTTGGAGCAATACTTCGCTTTCCTCATAAATTTCTACGCAATCTTCATTGAAATCTGATATATTACAATCTTCAATGGAAACAACGCTATTCTTATTAATATTCACAGCCGTATATTGTCCTTTATACAATTCACTCTTTGTAAGTGTTAGATAACTCTCCTCTATCCCAATCATTGAATAGTTATCACTAAAAAAATTAAATATTTCACATCCCTCTATTGTCAACTGACTGTTTTCTATAAAATTAAAAGCATTATTATTCCCCTCATATAATTTACAATTTATTAATTTCAAATTACTTTGTACCCCTTGAATCATTGCATAGGATTCATTTTGAAATTGACAGACTTCACATTCTTCCATGATGCAACCACTGTTATTTTCTAAATAGATTGCATCTCTAGTACCCTTATAAATTTTACATTTTTTAAACTCCGGAATACCTTGGTTAACATATATAGTAGAATATTTTTCATTTGAAAATTGATATATTTCACATTCTTCAAAAAGGCCGCCGCCATTTTGATAAAATGATATTCCGTTCGCTTCACCATCATGAAATTTACACCTTCTAAACATTGGTCTACCAGTAACTACTGCTACAATTTGCTTTTTAAAATTAAACGCTTCACACTCTTCAATAAAAGGTCGACTTTCTTCTTGAATATAAAAAGCAGATGATTCTCCATCATACATTTTACAAAATCTAATGCTAGGCTCTGACCTCACAATTTGAAAGGCGTGGCCTTCTGTTTTATAAATTTCACAATTTTCTATTACCGCTTTACTTCCTTCACTTATATAATAAGCATTATTTGCAGTATAACTAATTTTACATTTCTTCCATGTAGGTTGACTCGTTTCTATCCAAATCGCTGGATATTCTTCACCTAATAAATTAAATATTTCACATTCCTCAATTAATCCTGCACTCTGCTCTTTAAAAGTTACGGCATTTGTGTTCCCATCAAACATTTTGCAACCCTTCATAGCTGGCTGACTCTCACGAATATATATCATTGTATTTTTAAACTTGAATATCTCACAATTTTCTATTATCGGTTTACTTCCCTTTTCTATGTAGATAGCATGATTTTGTCCATCATGTATTTTACACTTCTTTATGGTAGGAGCACTATTAGATATATACAGAATGACACCTTGTATATCAAACAAGTCACAGTTTTCTATAAATGGGTTACCATTATTTTTCATAAAAACAGCATCGCTCGCACTATTATAAATGCGGCAATTTTTTATAATCGGATTACTATTACTGATAAATAAGGATGGATACTTTTCTCCCTTCATTCCATGTATTTCACAATCTTCTATTGTCCCTTGACTTCCCTCTCCAAAGTTGATTGCATTTGTATACCCACCAGTTATTTGACAGAATTGCATATACAATATCCCTTGTTGGTGCACCCATACACCTGAACCATTTTGTGGATAAATATCGCAGTCTTGTATTTGTATTGTTCCAGAAGAACATTTTATTAAAGCTGTATCATCTTGTCCAAGCTGACGAATTTGAATTCCTTTTATAAATGTTTTACTCCCATTCTCAATTAAAAAAGCTGTTTGAAACGTTTCAATTACAGTATCACTCTTATCACCTTCACTAATTATGTTAATATCTTTATCAATATGGATATTTTCTCGATACACACCAGGCTTTACTACTATTGTTGTACCTGGTGAAACACCCTTTACGGCATCCGCAATTGTTTTATACCTTGAAAAAAAGGATTTCGAAACTGTAACTTCATTCATACACCGGACCTCCCCTTCCACAATAATCCATATTTTACATTATACATAAATATAAAATTGAAAAGAATTAATTTTCGGAATTTAAGAAAAGTTATGTTCTATCCTATAAGGGGTCTTACTGCCCGCAAATAGCGGGATAAATCTAAAGAAGATGATTTCTGTTAATACAGAAATCATCTTCTTCATGTGGCATCATTTTTTAACGCCCTTTACAAAAGGTACATTTCATTTTCTATATTTCATACTCTGGCTGTTCATCCTTTTGTTTGTTCATCATTTCTTTCACTTTATCAACTGCCTGAGGTGCTAATTCCATTATTTTATCAAGTATATGCGTCTGTTTATCTAAATGAAGTACTTTCACACCTTCACTATTTACAATAAGAAAAGCAACCGGGTTAATGGAAACACCGCCGCCGCTACCACCGCCAAATGGATGATGATTATTATTTTCAAGTTTCCCAAATTCACTACCACCTGCCGCAAAGCCAAATCCTACTTTAGAAACTGTTAAGATAACACTTCCATCAGGTGACTGAATGGGATCACCGATGATTGTATTTACATCAATCATATGATTTAAATGCTGCATCGCTGTTGTCATTAATCCTTGAATTGGATGTTCCATATAATCCCCCCTATATTTTTTGCTGCATCGCATGATCTGTCGGAATAACTCCTTGCTTCTTCAAAAATATAAACAACCGAATTACTGCCTTAACTGCACGATATATGCGAAATGAAGCCGTTAATTCACAATGGGATGCCACAGTTTTCCCTTGAAAAATTGGAGTAATTTCAAGCTGCGGCGCACCAATAATTTCTACATATTGACCGGCAGCGCCAACAATGATTCCTTTTACCGACCATACATAACCTGTAATAACTCCAGTACTCGCTGCATCACCTGTTCCAATTTGCGAATACCATCTCCAATTATTGATTTTCACTTTTTGAAGAAAATCTTTAAACATAGTATGGATTTCTTGCAGCCTTTTTATAATCTCAGCTATACTGTCAAGCCATGCCACAAATTTATCCTCGGTTCCGCCTTCCTCTTCTGCTTTTTCAATTTTTTGCTCTGTTTTCCTTTGCTGCTTTTCAATCCGTTCTAGCACATCAAACGTATAATGAATCATCCATATTTTCACTTCAAGCAAACATTGTTTTTCTGTTTCTGTATATAACAAACTAATTTTTAGCGATAATTTCGATAATAAAATAAGTAAGACCAACAAAATAAGTATTCCAATTCCAATCACAAGCCACTTCATCGTACCATCCTTTCATTCCGTATTCATTATCGACACGGCATAAAAAAAATAAACAAAATTGAAAATATAGATTTTTCTAAAAACAGAAGGGTTTTTCATATTTTTATCGAAATATACTATTTGAACATATTATTTACTGCATGGAGGAATACAAAATGGAAAATCGTCGCAATTTATTTTTCTTTTACGGTGATGATAAAGCAACGCTTATCGAAAAAATGAAACCAGTATACGACATTTTAAAAGAAAACGGATTTACAATATTAGACCATCCACAGCACGCAAATGCTATTGTTAGTGTTGGCGACGATGGTACATTTTTACAGGCTGTTAACAAAACAGGATTTCGTGAGGATTGTTTATACGCAGGAGTTTCGGCAACAGATGATATTTCCTTTTACTGTGACTTCCACATCGACCATGTGGATAGCGCCCTTCAAGAAATCACAAAAAATGAAATTGAAGTAAGAAGATATCCAACAATTCAAGTAACTGTCGATCATGACACATCTTTTCATTGCCTAAATGAATTCTCACTGCGCTCTAGCGTGATTAAAACATTTGTGTTAGATGTGTACATCGATGATTTATATTTTGAAACATTCAGAGGGGATGGTTTAGTCGTTTCTACCCCAACAGGAAGCACTGCATATAATAAATCACTAAGCGGAGCTGTCGTGGATCCATTAATTCCATGTTTCCAAGTAAGTGAGCTTGCTTCTTTAAATAACAATACGTACCGGACCCTTGGTTCTCCATTCATCTTAAGCAACGATCGTACGTTAACATTAAAATTAACTCATAATGACAAAGACTACCCTGTCATGGGTATGGATAACGAAGCACTTAGTATTAAACAAGTGGAAAAAGCAGTTGTACGTTTAAGCGATAAGCAAATCAAAACAGTGAAACTAAAAAACAATTCGTTCTGGGAAAAAGTACAAAGAACATTTTTATAAAGTGAAACTTCCTTTTGGAGTGTTCTTCTCCAAAAGGTTAGTTGAACCAATCGGGCTTTTACGGACAGTTTTCTTCCCTGCTCTTCTCCAGCCTTTACTGCCCACGAATAGCGGGATAAGAAATAAAGGCGGCATGTGCCGCCTTTATTTCTTATATACAACTTCACCATCCACAACTGTCATCATAACGTTTATCTCTTTTATTTCCTCTTCCTTCACATGAAATATATCTCTATCTAATATAGTAAAATCCGCCTCATACCCCCCTGCAATTTTCCCGCGGCTCTCTTCTTTTCCAATCGCATATGCACTTCCTGTTGTGAACAGTGAAACAGCTTCAAATACTGTTAACCTTTCTTCCGGCACGTAACAGTTTTCATCCACAAAGCTCTTTCTTGTTACGGCGCTGTATATACTTAAAAGCGGATTGACCTGCTCGATTGGTGCATCCGAACCACCTGCGCAGTGTAAACCAGCAGAAAGAAGTGTTTTCCATGCATATGCATATCGAAGCCTTCGCTCCCCTAGCTTTTCAATAACAGATGGAAAGTCAGAGGAAACGAAGACAGGTTGAATATCTAAAATTGCCGGAAGCTTCTTCATGCGCCGGATTAATTCCTCACGCGCAAGCTGACAGTGAATAATCCGATCACGCTGCCCTGCCTTTGGCGGATGCATTTCAAGCGCATCAATTACATATTCAAGCGATAAATCACCAATTGTATGAATTGCGACGGGCATATAGAATTCTCTTGCTTGTTTTACGAGTTCCGCAAGTTCTTTATGAGAAAAAATAGCAACGCCATTCGTTTCCTTTGCATCTTCATATGGTTCACTAAGCAGCGCTGTTCGTCCGCCAAAGGAACCGTCTGAAAAAATTTTCATTGCCCCAAACTCAATATAGTGTGTATTCTCATATTGCTCACGTTCGTGCGCTACTTCATGATGAACAAGAAGATGCGCTTTAAACGGCAAATTTCGAATCACTTCTGTAAAGGCACTGTATGTTTTTTGAAAACTACCATAGTAATTTAAATCT
The DNA here is from genome assembly GCF_044543425.1 of Bacillus sp. NPDC077411. Lineage (NCBI taxonomy): Bacteria > Bacillati > Bacillota > Bacilli > Caryophanales > Bacillaceae > Bacillus > Bacillus sp. NPDC077411. The sequence continues at coordinate 134,295 of NZ_JBITWA010000009.1, forward strand.
TCTGTATGACCGCCAACTAGTCCGTATTGCCAACAATCTTGAATTGCTGTTTGCAGCGCCTTCGTTAAATAAGCTGCATCGATGTCCGGTAGAATAGGGGCGATTAAATCTTGCGCTTGTTCATACAATAAGCCTGTGAATTCACCATGTTGATCGCGTCCAATTTTTCCGCCTTTTGGGTCTTTTCTACCTTGCATAATTTCAGCTTTCTCAAAAATATAAGAGTTCACCAACGTTACATGACGGCAAACGCGTTTTAATAAAATAGGATGATGGCGTGACAAATCATCTAGATCCCGTTTATGTACATCTTTTCGGTCTGTAAAATTATTTTCATTCCAGCCCTCACCAATAATCCATTCTCCTTGCTTCGTTGTTTTCACTCGCTCAGCAACAAGGCTTAATACTTCCTGATAAGATGTGCATGCTGATAAATCTAAGCGAAGTAATCGCTCCCCGTGTCCAATAAGATGCATATGGCTATCGACAAAACCAGGAAGCATTGTTTTTTCTTCTAAATCAACGAACTGCTTCGGATGATAACGAGCTTCTAACTCTTCTTTCGCTCCAACCTCAACAATTGTACCGTTTTCTACATAAACCGCTTCTACGACGCCTCCTTCTTCTTCCATCGTATAAATCTTTCCGCCGTGCCAAAGTTCTCCCATTTTCTTTCCCCCTAAACTTTAACCTTATAACAACCTAATTATCTTAATTTTCTTATAACACCATTATAAAACAACCCCTCCCATTAAACAAAAAACCCAATTCTATCCGGATAGAATTGGGCAGAGTGAAATGTACAACATTACTTTGAAGCCAATTCCATTTCACGTTTTCGCAGCTCCACGCGGCGGATTTTACCGGAAATTGTTTTTGGCAGTTCTTTTACAAATTCAATTTTACGCGGGTATTTATAAGGCGCCGTTAATTCTTTCACATGCTCTTGCAAGAGCGGAATCAACGTACTGTCATGCTCATCTACATTTTCCTTTAACACGATAAAGGCTTTTACGATGCTTCCTCTTATTTCATCTGGACTAGCCACAACAGCACACTCTCTGATGTATGGATGTTTAACAAGTGCGTCCTCCACCTCAAACGGTCCAATTGTGTAGCCCGAGCTAATAATAATATCGTCGCCTCGCCCTTCAAACCAGAAGTAGCCATCTTCATCTTTTTTGGCTTGATCACCTGTAATGTAATAATCACCGCGAAATTGCATAGCCGTGCGCTCCGAGTCTTTATAGTACTGTTTAAATAATGCTGGTGTTTTCACATGCACTGCAATATCCCCTACTTCTCCTGGAAGAACTGGCTGACCATCTTCATCCACAATATCAACTTGATTGCCTGGCGTCGGTTTCCCCATGGAACCAGGCTTTATTTCCATTCCTTTTAACACGCCAACAAGTAATGTATTTTCTGTTTGACCATATCCATCACGAACCGTTACATGAAAATAATTTCGAAATGTATCAATAACCTCTCTGTTCAATGGCTCTCCTGCTGAAACCGCACTATGCAAGGAAGAGAGGTCATATCGCTGTAAGTTCTCCACTTTCGCCATTAAACGATATTCGGTCGGCGTGCAGCACAGTACATTTACTTTATTATCACTTAATAATTGTAAATATGTTTCTGGATCAAATTTCCCGTGATATACAAATCCCGTTGCACCTGAACCGAGCGTTGCAAGAAATGGACTCCACACCCACTTTTGCCATCCTGGACTTGCTGTTGCCCATACAACATCATTCTCTTCGATTGCTAACCAATTTGCAGCGCTCGTACGAAGATGAGCATATGCCCAAGCATGGGTATGTACAACGCCCTTTGGATTACCCGTCGTTCCAGATGTATACGATAAGAAAACCATATCATCACACTTTGTCTCTGCCATTTCTAATACAGCACTCTCTGCTTTAAGCGCTTCCCCTATATTGCTCCAGCCTTCTAACGGTTTTTCGCTTAATACAAATTTATGAAGGGAATGCACTGCCTCGATTCCGTCGAATTGTCCTACATACGGTTCATAACTCACAATCGCTTTTACCTCTCCGTGCTCGATTCGGTATTCAATATCTTTTTTGCGCAGCATTTCTGAACTTGGAATGACAACAAATCCCACTTTAATTGCAGCAATATACGTCATATATGTTTCAATGAGACGCGGCATCATAATAAGAAGCTTGTCCCCTTTTTGCAGGCCACTTTTTATAAAAGCGTTTCCAATTTTATTTGCTCCTTCTAACAATTCCCCATATGTAACTTCCCTTTTATTCCCTTGATCATCTTGCCAAATAAGCGCAAGCCTATTTGGCTCACATGCATAACGCTCCATCTCTTCGACTAAATTATACATCGGCGGCGCTAATAACTCTTCCCGGTTCATACTCTTCCCCCTTTATTATGTCCATCCTTCTTTTAATAATAAAGAATTTTCTGTAAATTTAAAACTATCTTCTTTTGACAAATTGTTTTATATTTTGACCAGTTGGCTACAATAGTAGATGTTTTCTCTTATTTTTTGACATAAAACAACAAAAAGAAAGAGCGGGGAATCCCACTCTTTCTAAGCCATTGTATATAGTTGTTATCGTTGGAAACCGCCTAATTGTTGTTCAGCCATTGCAACTAAACGTTTTGTGATTTCACCACCAACAGATCCGTTAGCACGAGATGTTGAATCTGGTCCAAGTTGTACACCAAACTCTTGAGCGATTTCGTATTTCATTTGATCTAAAGCTGCTTCTGCTCCAGAAACTGCTAATTTATTTGTGTTTGCCATATGGTATCACCTCCTTGTGAGTATAGAGTGTGATAAACCATACAGCTTCATACATATCTTTTAATGGTAATTTATGGTTTTAAAATAAATCTTCAAATTTTTCTTCTTCTGCTACTTCTACTGTTTGCAATACCATCTTTTCTGTATTTGCAACAGCGGATTCAATAAGCGGTGTAAAATCATAGTATGATTCAAATTTATTCGCTTTTTCACGCTTCGGTTTTGTTGTTGGACTTGCTGGCGTAAAGACTGTACAGCAATCTTCATACGGACGAATTGAAATGTCATACGTACCGATTTCGTTTGCAATTTTAATAATTTCTAGCTTATCCATTGCAATAAGCGGACGGATAATTGGATAATTTGTCACTTCGTTAATCGTATGCATACTATCTAACGTTTGACTCGCTACTTGGCCAAGACTTTCACCTGTCGCAAGAGCAAGCGCGTTACGCTCTTCTGCAATACGCTCTGCAATACGCATCATCATACGGCGCATAATTGTCATTGAATAGCTAGATGGAATTTCTTTATTAATTGTTTTTTGAACTTCTGTAAACGGTACAAGATGAAGTGTCACACGTTTACAATACTTCGTTAGCTCCTGCGTTAAATCAATTACTTTCTGCTTTGCACGCTCACTTGTAAATGGAGGGCTATGAAAATGAATAGCTTCCACAGCTACGCCGCGCTTCATTGTTAAGTAAGCTGCAACTGGGCTATCAATACCACCAGAAAGAAGAAGCATTACTTTTCCGCCAACACCAACTGGAAGACCGCCAGCTCCCATGCGCTCATCACACATAATATAGCTATAACCGCTTCGAATTTCAACGCGGATATTTACATCTGGATTATGAACATCTACTGTAATATCCTCTGTATTTTGTAAAATATACCCGCCGATTTCTGGAAGAAGCTCCATCGTTTGCATCGGGAAGTGTTTGTAAGAACGGTGAACTGTAATTTTAAATGTTTTCACATCACGCTTTACTTGTAAAAAAGCAGCAAGTGCACCTTTTTTAATTTCTTCTAAATCTGTTGGTACTTTCATTGCTAAGTTAAACTTGTGAATCCCAAACACATCTTGTAATTTTTCAGCAACCGCTTCATGATCTTCACCATTTAATTGAATATACATGCGGTCATGCGTCGCATCAATTTTTAAGTTTGTAAATTTCTTCAACTTATGTTTCACATTATCTTTTAACGTGCTCACAAACTTAGAACGATTCTTTCCTTTTGTTGTCATTTCGCCGTAGCGAACTAAAATATATTCGTATGTCATCATCTTTCCTTACCTCATCACTTCATATAATTTTGGCAATGTTTCTTTTATAATTCCTTCAAATTGTTTTACTTCTTCCAGCGTATTTTCCGCAGTTAAACTGATACGAATCGCACTTTCTGCTACTGTATGCGGCAAACCCATCGCTAGTAAAACGTGGCTTACTTCGTTTGCTCTTGACGAACAAGCAGACTTTGTTGACACATACACACCACGTTCTTCCAAAGCATGCACAACAACTTCTGGCTTTAATCCCACAAATGATACGTTTAAAATATGCGGTGCCGTATGTTCTTTCGGTGTATTAATTGTAACATCCTTCATGCCCTTAAACATACGAATGATTTCTTCTTTTAACGTTCGAAGATGCCTCATATTTTCTGACTGTTTTTCTAAAGTCATTCGCAAAGCTTTTATCATCGCAACAATTCCTGGCAAGTTTTCTGTACCAGAACGGTAACGCAATTCTTGTCCACCACCTGATAAAACCGGGTCGAGCCTTACACCATCACGAACATATAGAAGTCCTGTTCCTTTTACACTATGGAACTTATGTCCTGAAATCGTGCAAAGGTCAATATGATTTTCATACAAATCAAGCGGTACCTTTCCAATTCCTTGCACATGATCGACATGAAATCGTACTTTCGGATAGTTCGCTAACAACTTCCCAACTTCATCAACAGGCTGAATCGCTCCTGTTTCGTTATTGACGTGAATCATGGAAACAAGAATGGTATCATCTCGAAGAGCACGTTTTACATCTTCTACTGATACAACACCATTTTCATTTACCGGCAAATATGTAACGTCAAAACCAAGATTTTCTAGTTGTTTATATGCTTCAAACACAGAAGCGTGTTCAATGTTTGTTGTAATCATATGCTTACCACGGGAGCGATTTCTCATCGCAATCCCCTTAATTGCAAGGTTATTTCCTTCTGTTCCTCCAGACGTAAAGACAATTTCTGAAGGCTTTACACGAAGAAGCTGAGCTGCAATCGTACGTGATTGCGTTAATAAACGCTCTGATTCTCCTCCAAGGGAATGGATAGAAGAAGGATTTCCAAAATATTTTCCTGCAACTGTCACATAGGATTGCAAGGCTTCCGGGTACGGCTTTGTCGTCGCACTATTATCAAAGTAAATCATCGTTATTCCCCTTTCACCGATATTGAAATCCCATAAAGTGAAACTTCCATCAGTGACGCTTTTCCCACTGATGGTTAGTTGAACCAATCGGGCCTTTACGGGCAGTTTATCTCCCACCTAGCTTCTTTGTTTTCACCGCATTTTTAGGTGGGAGTATTACTGCCCGTTAATGCGGGATAAAGTGAAACTTCCTTGCTTTACGAGAAAGATCCTCGTAGCGGGATAATCATATCATAAATTCATGTATTTCCGCTAAGCTTGCTCATAGTTTCCGTTATTAAAGCGGAAGTATGTCTACTTTTAACGAAAAAACGTCCCATATTCCGCTATTCATTATATCAATATTACATGATAATGCATATAAAAGTTATTTGAACAAAAACAAACCCCTTAATCAATTAAGGAGTTTGTTCTAAGTCAACAAATTCAGCAATCTTTTGGACAATACCTGGTTCAATTTGCTCTAATACAGAAGCTGCTTGTTCTAAAGCAGCATCATATTCATATTCACGGAATAATTGCTCTGCGTTATCTAAGCTTTTCGCCAACATTTCATCATCGCTGCGGTAACGATTACCATACTGAATTAATTTTTCTACTAAATATGCTTGTTCAATTAACTCCTGTGTTGCTTCGTAAACACCATTTACAATAGCTACCGTTTCTTCTAGTGTACGATTTACCGCACCCATATCAAGCGGCTTTAATTCTAGGTGCTCATACACACTTTGTATCGCATGTTGTCCATTTTGCAAGTCAGCCACAACATGATTTGGCAACCCAGGTAAATTCGACTTTTGCATCATGCGCTTTGCTTCCATCATCGTATGACGCATTTCCTTTAACGCCTCACGCGCTTCAAACTCATCTTTACGCATCGTTTGCAACATGTCTTTGTACTCAGCATGAAGTACTTTTAATGTTTCACATTGCTCATAAATTTCTTCTAACTCTTCTCTAATCACAGAAAATGCGATATCTTGCTCTGCAATACGAAGTTGCAACACTTCAAAACGCTTCATTAAGATGTGCATCTGTTTCTCAATCACTTTTTGAGATTCAATATCTTTTTCCTGTAATTGATAGCTTTGCTTCACAAATTGTGTTTCTGCTTTCGTTTCCAGCGCTTGCTCTCGAATTGTTTCTAAATCTTCGTACACAGTTACCGTCTGCTGTTCAACATAATGTTTGGCTCTTACTTCTAATTCTAATTGTTCATATAATGTATCAAGATGCCCTTTTAAGACTTCCACTTTTTCTTGTGCTTCCACTACGTGTAAAGATTCTAAATCGGCAAGGCATGTTTGCAGTTGTTTGTTCATCTCTCTTACTTCTTTTGGAATTTCTAAATGATTTAATACATAGCCTTGTTTTTTCATATCGTCGTGACCTTGTGATAAATCTTCTAATTGCACTGGTAATGTCGCTTGACATTCTACTAATAGCTCTGGTACTTCATGCACAATTACTTCTAAATGTGTTAGTCCTTCTTCTAAACTCCCCACAATTTCACGTGCTTTTAAGTAATCTCCATTTTGTGTTGCTTCTTCAAACGTTTGAAATTTCTTTGACTCTACATCAAGTAGCCCTTCAATCTTCTTCTCGGCTGAACCGAACATATGGCGATGAGCAAGCACACTCTTTTTCAAATTGCGATATGTATCACGCAACTGCTCAATTTCCGAATTGTTTTTTTCATAACTTTCCAATAATTCTTGTAGTTCATTTAAAATATCCATAATCCGATAATCTGCTTCATCTAAACTGCTTCTGGATTCATTAATTGTATGTTTTGCTTTTCGGAAGGAAAATTGCGCGGCAAATTTTTGAGCGCTTTCTAATTCTTTTTCTGCTTTCGGAAGAATATTAGCAACAATTTCATCCCATTCGTTGCGCCATTTTCCAAACAGCTCTTCTGTTTGTCCGGTCATCTTTAACTCTTTCACCCGTTTCAGTTCATCCGCTACAGGTTTATCCTTAATTTCTTTCTTCCATTGCTCTAGTGCTTCGATATCTTTATATAAACGATTTCTCATCACAAGCTCTACGATAAGAAAGAGCAAGATAGCACTCACGATGATGATAACGATCGTTAAGATTGAATCCATTCAAAAGCCTCCTATTTATCTGTTTTTTGTCCGTTCCGTTTTTTAAAATGGAAGGCGTTATGTAAGAAAAGGGAAATCCCCCATATTTAACAACTAGCAATGTATTAATCATACCATGTAATTATGTGTTTTTGGCCTAGTTTTTCGAAAAATTTCATGAAAGAATTTACTACTTCCAAGTCGATCCCGTACACACCTCCAACCCAAAATTATAATTACGAAAAGTCTGTATTTTTTCAAAAACAATAACCACTATATAAGGATTTAAAAATAAGATACTCATTCATGAAAAGCAAATAAAAACAGCTTATTCCCATACATATTGGCAACAAGCTGTTTTACGTTTTTTTGTTTTCTTCATACATACGCCGCCCTCGGCAGAGGATATTGTAAATGCTCTGTACAAAGTGCTTGCTCCATCCACTTCTCTACTTCCCTCATATACATTTCGATAAAAAAGATTTCTGACGGAAAGGAATGCAGCACTTCTGATATATATTGCGGATATAAATACGGCATACTAATCATTCCCTTTAACTGCGTCATAAACATCGCGAATGATACATTTTGAAATTCTTTGTTTTCTTGCCCTTGTCTAATGAGTTGCTCTATATAGTATCTCTCTTTTGAAAAGTAAATCGTCATAATTTCGCGGATTAACGTGCTATCTAACGAAAGTTCTCTGTAAAAAAAACGAGTAAGTTCTCTTCGCTCAAATTGATATTGTAAAATATTTCTCACCATCTGAAATAATACTTCTTTTGAAGACAAAAAATTCCGCTGTTCAAATGTCATTTCAATAGTGCGTAAGTAGCCCTCTAAAAAGTCTGACACCAACTGTTCCAGTAAGCCTTGTTTCCCGGCAAAATAATACGAGATATTTGCAACATTGACATCTGCTTGTTTCGCTATATCACGCACTGATGTACCATTATAGCCTTTCGCATAAAACAGTGAAATTGCCGCATCAATAATCTTCTGTCTCGCCTGTGTCACACACTCACTCCCTTTCATCCCGCTATTCGCGGGCAGTAAGACCCCCAACTGATAGAAGTTTTACTTTATCGAACAGCTCCCTTTTAACAAGCAGAAAAGGCACGATTAATTGAACTTGATGTAAATTTCTTGACTTTTAAGACAAATTCCTTTAATTTTCTATCGACAAAGTCTTGCGAATTATAGCTTATTTTGCAATAACTTTACATTTACCTACAGAAAGGGCGGCGTTTCCATGTTTACAGCAGAAGGATATACAGGTACACGTGAAGAGCAATACAGAGCAGTAATTAAACAACTCGATGCTTTATTAACAGGTGAATCAAATGTAGTAGCTAACTTAGCAAATGCATCTGCTTTACTCAATGTGTTTTTACAAGATATTAACTGGGTAGGTTTTTATGTAACAGAAGGAAATCAGCTTGTACTTGGTCCATTCCAAGGATTACCAGCTTGTGTTCGCATTCCATTTGGCCGCGGTGTATGCGGCACAGCAGCAGAAACGAAAACAACACAACTTGTCGCTGATGTTCACAAGTTCCCTGGACATATCACCTGCGATGCAGCCTCTAATTCAGAAATTGTTATACCGCTTATCAAAAACGATGAAGTCATCGGCGTACTAGACATCGATAGTCCAACTAAAGGGCGCTTCGATGAAATAGATCAAACATATTTAGAGAAATTTGTCGCAACTTTATTGAAACATATATAATGCAAAGGAGCTGACTTAGGGTCAGCTCTTTTTAGTGCGTTTGGAGCGTCGAGCATCGTTGAAGGGTCTTTATATCGTGTCGAATCGCCGATATATTCTAAGAAACGGTCGATATATTGAATAGACAGCATTTTTCTTACGATAAAGCTGTTTTTTCTTTTTGCAGTGCGTGCGCTAAGTCCCTTACAATATCTTCCCAGGACTCAAGCCCTGCAGATAAGCGTAATAAATTATCAGAAATCCCCATCTGCTCACGAACATGTTTTGGAATCACCGCATGTGTCATCGTTGCTGGATGCTGAATTAACGTTTCTGTATCACCAAGACTCACTGCAATTGCAATTAATTTTAAGTTGTCCATTACAGCTTGCGCTTCCATTTTCCCACCCTTTACTGTAAACGACAGCACACCGCCTCCGCGCTTCATTTGTTTATTTGCAAGCATTCCTTCTGGATACCAAACATCTTCTACTAGTTCATGATTTCGAAGAAAGGCAGCAATTTTTTCGGCATTGTCAGAATGGCGATCCATTCGAACTGCTAATGTTTTTAAACCTCGTAAAAGTAACCATGCATCAAACGGTGCCATAATCCCGCCAACATCTTTACGAATAGGACGAATTTTTTCGGCAAGCTCCTTCGTTTTACAAATTGTAACACCGGCCACAACATCACCATGACCGCCAATATATTTTGTCGCACTGTGCAAGACGATATCACAACCTACTGTAAGTGGTCTTTGCAAGTACGGTGAACAAAATGTATTATCAACAATAACGAGCAGTCCATGCTGCTTTGCTACTTTAACGACAAGTTCTAAATCAATTAATTTCATCGTTGGATTAATCGGTGTTTCTACAAAAATGATTTTTGTATTCGGCCCAATACTACTTTTAATCTCCTCTTCTGTTTCCATTTCGCATAATGTATGCGTAATTGCAAATTTCTCTTCTAACACTTCTAAAAAGCCATACGTACAACCGTATAAGCCATTCGAACAAATAATATGATCTCCCGCTTTTAAAAAGGCCAAAAGTGTTCCTGAAATAGCTGCCATACCGGAGCCAAACGCAAGTGCCGCTTCTCCTTCTTCTAATGCTGCCATTCTTTCCTCAAATAACTCGACTGTCGGATTGCCAAGTCTAGAATAAATATAAGCTGAATCATATCCAGCAAAGCTTTCTTCTCCTTGCTGCGCTGTTTCAAATGTATACGTAGATGTTTGGAATAACGGCGGTGTTAAACTTCCTTTATGCTGTGCTGCATCATACCCATGATGAATTAACGTCGTTTCGATATGTTTCTTTTTCATACAAACATCCCCCTTATATCTCATCTTATGTAAGCGTTTTCTTTCTGTTGCTATCCATTCCATGAGTGTTTATAAAATTCCTTCTTGCACTTTTCCAAAATTTAAATGTATAAAATGAAATTTGATGTTCTTGACTCCCTCCTAATAAGCAGATATAATAGCCTTTGTGTAAAATAAAAAGGCAGCCTTGTAATGTGAGTTTATTGTTTGTATTTTGTTCCTCACAATGAGGTGTATCGTGTAACTCCCTGCTGCTGGAGCGAGGATACATGAAAATGAAATACGCATAAATGTCAATTACGTCTGTTTTTATTTTACAAAAATAAAAACATTTTAAAGGAGGAGTCATTCATGGCTCGTTATACAGGTCCATCTTGGAAACTTTCTCGTCGTCTTGGAATCTCTCTAAGCGGCACAGGTAAAGAATTAGAAAAACGCCCTTACGCACCAGGTCCACACGGTCCTAACCAACGTAAGAAACTTTCTGAATACGGTTTACAATTACAAGAAAAACAAAAACTTCGTCACATGTACGGCATGACTGAGCGTCAATTCCGTCGCACATTTGACCAAGCTGGTAAAATGATGGGTAAACACGGTGAAAACTTCATGATCCTTCTTGAAGCTCGCCTTGACAACCTAGTTTACCGCATGGGCTTAGCTCGCACTCGTCGCGCTGCTCGTCAATTAGTAAACCACGGTCACATCATGGTAGATGGCGCTCGCGTAGATATCCCATCTTACCGCGTTAAACCAGGCCAAACTATCAGCGTTCGCGAAAAATCTCTAAACCTAGCTGTAGTTAAAGAAGCTATCGAAGTTAACAACTTCGTACCTGAGTACTTAACTTTCGATGCTGACAAATTAGAAGCTACTTTCACTCGCTTACCAGAGCGCGCTGAGTTAGCTGCTGAAATCAACGAAGCGTTAATCGTAGAGTTCTACTCTCGTTAATGATGAAAAGCCAATCCTTTTGGATTGGCTTTTTTCGTTGTATAAAAACATTTATCTCGCAGTTTCACTTTATTTCAGTTTTATATTCATCGTTTTATTCTCTGCTTGTTTCTCCACATAAACATGTTGTTCACTACATTTTTTTTGTAATTGACTTGTTTCGTTTTCTGCTAGCTGTCCTGCATTTAGTAGTGAAAAAATAATTAATGCTTCTAGTGACATATAGATAACTCCCTCTTTTCTATCACTTTTGATATTTACAGCATACATGTTTGTTATGAACTTGAAGTGAACATACGGAAAAGTTTTGAACAAAAATTCAACATGACATAATAATGAAATTTGTTATTTCACCTTTCTCATTTGTTTCAGAAAAAGTGATAAGCAAAAAAATTGTATCATGCTCATTCACACTTATATGATATTTCAATTTAAATGTTTTCTAAATTAAACACACTCTTCACTCGCTGCCACATCTTTCATTTCTACACTAGACCAATCTAGCTTCAAATACCTATATCCAAATGCAACAAATAATCCTAAAATATAAATGTAAAACCCAATCCATGGACCATAAACCCCTAATTTCCACACAAAGGTGAAAATAAAAGATATTGGAATAAACATGAACCATCCTAATAATAAAGCTACTTTCATTGTATAAGAATTATCACCAATACCTCTTAAAGCACCAGCTAAAATTAATTGAAGTCCATCAAAAATAACGAACAATGAAGCAAAACGTAACACTTCAGCAGTTAGTGAAAGTACTACTTCTTCTGTAGTAAATAATTTTGCTACATATTCCGCTCCAAAAAAATAAATGATTGTAAATGGAACAATGAAGTAAAGTCCTACTTTCATTACATCAAATCCAATTTCTTTAGCAATGAGAGGTTTCCTTTTTCCAAGTTGTTGTCCAAGTAAAATTGTTGCTGTAATTCCAAATCCAATCCCTGGCAAATATGCGAGTGATATTACATTTAAAACAATTTCTGTAGCAGCTAATTCTATATCACCAACTCTAGAAATGAATATGGTAAAAACAAGCATTGCACCACTCATTCCTAGTTCTTCTAAGCCGATCTTTAATCCCTCTATATTAACTAGTTTAAACTCTCCTTCTTTAAAACTTATAAGCTTTCTTGTTGGAAATACATTATTTTCCCTAAAATAGCAAACTAGCAATCCTGTAACTTGAACAATTTCTGAAACAATAAATGCCCAACCTGCACCTAATACACCTAATTTAGGAAAGAATAAAAATCCATTTACCAACAATAGTGCTAATATTACATTTAAAGTATTACCTAAAATTGAAAAATACATTGGAGTCTTTGTATTTCCTATCCCTCTAAAAAATCCATTTAATACTACCCGAAACATGTTCAGTGTAAATGAAATAATTCTTAATCCTAAATAACCTACTCCAATCAATGCAATACTTTTTGAAACCCCCATAATTCCAAAAAACCATGAAGGCACAAATAATGCGAATAATAAGAAAAAAGGAACTAGAGCTATAACAGAATATATTCCTGTATACGTGTATGTAACACATTTTTTTAAATCTCTAGCTCCATAAGATTGTGATACTAAAAAGTTTACAGCGAAGCCAATGCCACTAAATAGAGCAAACAAATTTAATATAACTACGTTTGTAATACCCACTGCAGCAATTGCTTCATAACCTAAGTGTCCAATAATGATAAGATTTACCACTCCCATTAAGTTAGTGGAACTCATCTCAATGATAGTTGGAATAGTCATTTTCAAAATTTTCTTATATCTATTCATGTTTAACTCCTATAAAAAAGACATGTTACAGCTGCACCATTTTTCAGGTTCACTACATCACTTTGCTCACAAGGTAATCCCCTTAACATCGCTCCTGCGAATCCTCCATTAATAATGTATACCCCCCAACACATGATGGCTTTCTTTAAATCAATAGTTTCCTCTATTACAAAAGGAATTTCTTCTTCAAGTGGATATACCCTTTCCTGGACAATATACACAATATCAGAATTTAATAAATTTAAAACCGCTTTTTCCCAATCATTCTCATTGTACTTCCAGCCTAAAAATACCTCATTTCCTCCATAACCAATCGTTGCCTTAATCACAAGTTTATCTTTATTTTTTAAAATATACTCCATTCCCTCAACCTCTAGATTATCTTCTGACGTTACCATGTCTTTTAAAAATCGAGTCCAAGGAATGCATCTTTTTACTAAATCTAATTCTTCATTTGTAAAGAAATGACTATAATAAGGATCTGAAAGGAACACAAGATTTCCTTTATTTCCATAAAGTTCAGTATGAAATCCTGTTAACAACTCCAGATTACCAGCTTGGGAAGCTTGGACAATTGCTTGTACTTCTTCTGGATTATATAGCGCATCATCACATAAAAATGCACGATACAAAATATCAATTTTCCGGCCATTTACTGTAAGCATATTATCCTTAAGTTCCGCTTCTTTTTGAGAGCATATAATCGCATTATATCCAGCTTCTTCTAGTCTTAATTTAATATAATTTAAGGTCCCATAGTAACTATCAAGATATTCATCCCAATCCATAACAGCTATAGTTATGTCACTATAGTTTCTCCCAATCTTTATAGCTAGTTCATTTATATTTTCTATTAATATATCCATAGGATCAACATAATCCCATTTTTCAGAATCCTTTAGCATTTTATAAAACTCAAAAGAACGCATGCTTTTATTTAAATATCCTATATCTAGTCCTCCAACACTGCTATCTACATTAAATTCCAAAAATTTATATCCATCTTTTGTAAAATACATATCGCTGCGAGCTATCAAATTCTTATTTTGATACGTTGTCATCATTAATTGATATTGTTTTTCTGAAAAACCTAAAGTTGTACACATTTTTAGGATATCCCCTGAAAATATACGTTCTGGTAAAGATACAATAATATCTAATAATGCCTTGGTATCTCTACTAAGGATGTCCAATTTTTCTCCGCTTAACAATCCAGGCTTTGGAATTATCATAGTTTCTTTATCAGAATAATACTGAAGAACTCTCTCTTTAACCAATTTATTTTGTAATTGTTTAAATGAGCTGATTGCTAATTGGGAATTCTCTCGTACACTCACATTAAATTCATCAACATGTGTCTTCATACACTCATTACCTTTTCTTTCACATCTTTTAATACAATTACAGGTTGCTCATATCCACCTTGGCCAAGATTAATAACAGCTTTATCCGAAATACGTGATACGACTCCAGCATATTTTCCACCAAACATAAATATATCAATTCCGAATTTCTTGCTTTTTTTCACAATATTTTCACCTTCGGATTCTAATATACTTACACTTGGAATTTCGTTATATTCCTGAATAATCCAATTTGTATTTTTATTATCATTTACAATTTTAGCCCATACCTCTTCATCTGTATCTTTACCTAAAAATACATTTTCCCCTCGTGTAGAATTATCAACTTTTAAAACAAAGCGATCTTTATTATCAATAACATATTCAATTAAATTTATTATTTCCCCTTTAAAAGAAGTTATAGTTTCTTCTAACTTTCTTGTCCATAAAATATGTTTATTAACCATCTCGATTTGTTCGTAAGATAAATATTTTTCTTGAAATCTCGGATCTGTAAGTAAGGCTAATGTCATTTTACTCTCTCCGATAAACATAGAAGGATATGAGTTAACATTACAAACTAGCCCTTTCTCACATGCTTCAATTACATCCTCCATATCTTTATTACCTAGTTCTAATTGATCAACTTTATTATAAATAATATCGATGGGACATTCGTTATACATAAGTTGCTGCCTTTGTGAATCTAATTTTAGATCTCGCAAATCACAAATAACAATGTTATGTCCCATTTCACGACCATATTTTTTTATGTGCTCCAATTCGTATGAATAGTTACCAGCATAATTTACAAGAGCAATTTGAGGCCTATCAATATTACCTCCCATTTCTTTATAAGCATTTAATAATTCACTAATAAATCCATTAGGTGTATCACACAAAAATTGTTCCTGTTCATAAGAGCTTGTAATTTCTTTAATAAATGATAGATTAGCCCATTGCTCTTTCAATTTACCTAATACAATAACCCCTCCTGGGCAGCATGCATTTGGTTCAACGACTTTAAATCCATCTCCTCCATTCCATATACAATCAAATCTTGAGATTCTAATTTTGCGCTTATACCTTGGATTAATGTTAATTAATCTTGTATATTTATTGTAGTATGAAAAAAACTCCTTAATCTCGTCATCTTTCTCATATGCTTCTAACACTATTTCTAATGCATCAGAAAGTGTTTCAGAAGCTCTCTGAAAATATTTGTTTTCTTCTTCAGTAATAGCTAAAGGCTGAACAGAAAAAGGGAGTGCCTTTTCTTTAAATATTAATCCTTCTTGTTGAATGATTTGATCTACTTCTTTTAAAGTCTCTTTAAAGCCTCTTTCATTTTTTTCTGCTAAATTATGAAATTCTTCTCCAATTTGTTTAAATAACATATAAAATCCCTCCGTTTATTTTCTTTGATCTATAACTCGAACGATTTTTCCTGAACTTTCAGAAACCTTAAGATTCTCTCTGCTTACTAAACTGATTACTAAGGGGGCGATTACCTGTAATTGAATCATTTGTTTAAGCTTCGGTGTATAAGTTAAAATCCGCTCCCTAATTCTGTTTATTAAATTTGCTTCAATTTCTTTATCCATAGCTTTTCCTGATACTTCAAAAAAAACATGAATCATATCTCTATTTGCCTGTTTTTTTACTACTAATTGAAATTCTCCAGTCAACTCGTCTAAATGACTGCATGCCTGAGCGAAAATTTGCGGAAAGATTTGTTCACCACCTAATTTAATGATTTCCCCTTTTCTTCCGATTAATTTAATCCTTTGATTCGTTCTCCCACACGGGCACAAAGAATCTATTTTTAATACCAAATCATTTGTTTGGTATCGAATAACTGGCATCAATTTTCTTTTTAAATTCGTAATGACAAGTTCACCAACTTCTCCATCTTGTACAGGTTGGCCTTGTTCATTCAAGATCTCAACATACTGCAATTGATCATGTATATGGTACGTACCTGCTTCACAGTAATCACATTGAAAACCAATAGTCCCAACATCCATACTTTGAAACACTGATTTGAAATCTTTCACTCCTAAAGCAGATTCTAAATAATTCTGGGTAGAAGAATACATTTTTTCTCCGCCATAAACAATTCGATTTATTGAAAGTTGACTTTTGTTTTTTTCTATATATTGTGCTAAGGGTACGACATCCGAAGGCATGACTAACAGGGTTGTAACATTGAACATTTTTATATACCTAGATAACCTTTCAAGATCCGAACTCATCCCTATAGGAACAATTGTACATCCTGTTCTTTCAAGTCCTAGATAAACAGTAAACTCAGATGTTAAAAATCCTGGTACTCCAAATGTGGCAACTGTATCACTTTTATTAATTCCGGCCATTGCATAACCTTTACCATGAAAAAATATATTTTCTTTTAGCTCATCTGCTGTTAAATAAATCAGTTTAGGTTCTCCTGTTGTTCCCCCACTTGTAAATACGTAAGAATTGTGAGGAGAACTGGTCAGCATATGCTTTGGCGGAATTTCTTTCATAATATCTCGAGAACTAATCATAGGAATTTCTTCATACTCTCTAAGATTGCTTACATTCACATTTACATTTTGATATAACTCCTGGTAAAATCGCGATTGTTCGTTAGCAAAAGATACAATTTTATTTAGTTGTCCTAATTGCTTTATTTGTTTATCTTTCCTCGGGATAAAATCTGTCGTTTTCTCTAAATTTGTAAATATTGAAGTGCTAAACAATAAATCTCCTCCTTTGTTCATGATAAAAGAAATGATTAGCTTCTTTCACAATCACCATCTCTTTACTGGCATCATGTAATCACAGAAAAACACCAATATTAATCCGAAAATATTTTTTACCTTTTTTTCATAAATATTACAGTTAGAAGTTTATACGCATTAGATTTTATTTTAAATATTAAAAACAAGACAAAAATCGACACTAATATTATTAAAATGAATTTTTTTTTACTTTTTTTATTTTTTATTCCTAAATTTGTAATTAACACTAGATAAATAAAAGGGGGTTTTTTAGAAATTTTGAATACGTTATAAGTGACAGAAAAATAAGAATTGTTTTGATAAATTAAAGTGCGTCCTTTTTAAGTACCTAAAAACAAAAAAACAAGACAATTTTGTCTTGTTTTTCCACTATATTTTTTTACAAAATATTTCTTCCGTATCTTCTGGTATAAGAAAGTCCTCATACACATTTTATAAGACTCCGGCATCACCGAAGTCCTTTTTCAACCATATTCCCTTACGCTATTTCTTTACGTTTTTCACCTAAAGAGTAGTTCGCAACTTTTGTAATTGAACTGTTCGCAACGAAGTAAATCTCGCCGGTTTCTGCAACGAGCTGCGTCGTACGAAGCCCTACTTCTTCGATGATACCGTCAATATCATTAATTTTCACTTTATCGCCAACTGAAAATTGATCTTCGAAAATAATAAAGAATCCTGTTACAACGTCTTTTACTAAGTTTTGTGCCCCAAACCCAATTGCTAAACCGGCAACACTCACCCCAGCAAGAAGCGCTTTAATATCGATTCCTACTGTTTCTAAAACCGTCATAATGACCATGAAATACACAACATAATGAACAATATTTTGACAAAGCTTCGTTAATGTCGCTTCACGTCTTTCATTTGTACGCACAGGCGCTTTGCTGCTCATCTTAAATATTTGTTCAATTCCTACAGAAGCTACGCGAATAATCACTTTTGCCGCAATAAAAATAACAATAATTTTCAGGATGGTTTCCCCAAAGCTAATTAATTTGTCCGGATTTAAAATATACTCATCTACAATTTTCTGAATATCCAAAATGTTAACTCCTCTCCTTTAAAATGCAAAAAGCGTAAGAATTCTTACGCTTTTTGGCATGTTAGTAACGAATTAAGAAATATTTTTTCTTCCCGCGGCGAATGATTGTAAATTTACCTTCAATGCGGTCTTTTTCTGTTATCATGTAGTCTAACTCTTGTGTACGTTCACCATTTACATAAACCGCACCATTTGTAATATCTTCGCGTGCTTGACGTTTTGACGGTGAAATTTTACTTTCCACAAGTACATCCACTAACAATGCATCTTCTACACTACGCTCTACAGATGGTACATCCTTAAATCCTTGCTCAATTTCCGCTGCTGTTAATTCTGCAACAGAACCGCTAAATAATGCTGCTGAAATTTTAATTGCTTGCTCTAATGCTTCAACACCGTGAACAAGTTTTGTCATTTCAGAAGCTAATGCTTTTTGTGCTTCACGCTTTTCAGGTGCTTCTGCAACTTGTTTTTCTAACTCAAGAATCTCTTCATGAGATAAGAATGTGAAGTATTTTAAGTATTTCACAACATCACGATCATCTGTGTTAATCCAGAATTGGTAGAATTCGTACGGCGTTGTTTTTTCTGGGTCTAACCAAACCGCTCCGCCTTCTGTTTTTCCAAACTTCGTACCATCAGATTTCGTTACAAGCGGTACAGTTAAGCCGAATGCTTTCGCATCTTCTTCTGATTTACGGATTAATTCTAAACCAGCTGTAATGTTCCCCCATTGGTCACTACCACCAATTTGTAACCTACAACCGTGCGTTTGGTATAAGTTTAAGAAATCGTATGATTGTAAAATCATGTAACTAAACTCAGTGAATGAGATACCTGTTTCTAAACGAGATGCAACTGTATCTTTTGCTAACATGTAGTTTAAGCCAAAGTTTTTACCGATATCGCGTAAGAATGTAATTAAATCTAAAGAACCAATCCAATCGTAGTTGTTTGCGATTGTTGCTGGATTACCTTCTTTATTGAAGTCTAGGAAGTTAGAAAGCTGCTCTTTAATACGCTCACTGAAAAAGGCAACTGTTTCTTTTTCATTTAATGTACGCTCTGCTTTCTTACCACTTGGGTCACCAATTAAACCTGTAGCTCCGCCAACAAGTGCGATTGGCTGATGCCCTGCTTGTTGGAAACGACGTAATATTAAAATTGGTAGCATATGACCAATATGTAAACTATCAGCTGTTGGGTCAAAACCGCAGTATAATTTCACACTTTCTTTCTCTAATAGTTCTTGCAAACCTTCTGCATCCGTTTGTTGGTTAATTAGGCCACGAAACTCAAGATCTTGTAAAATGTTCATCATATTCACTCCTTTAAAAATAATTTGTGCGCGGAATTTAAAAACATAAAAAAATCGCCCCTTCAATAAGGGACGATTTTAATCATCGCGTTACCACCCTAGTTGCAGATAAAAAACCTGCCACTTCATTCACATAACGGCTCATCACCGTCTTTCCCCTTTCGGATGAAATCCAATCGAAGAAAGATGCTCCAGGGTCGTAATTCGCGATCATTTATGTGCTGATTTTCACCGGCCATCAGCTCTCTAAAACAGGGAAATGATCACTACTGTTCCCTTTCCACGCTCGATTATTTATATACTTCTCTTTATAACATCATTTGTATATGCCTGTCAAATGCAGCTGGAAATTTCTCGGTTGTGATTTCGTTATATTACTTTTCCAAAATTTCACTAGCGAGCAATAAGTATCGTCAATAAAGAAAGGAGCGGAACACTGGCTAACAGAGAGATGTGAAACACAATTGATAAATCATTACCAATTGTCGCTTCAACAGGATCTTTAGCCGGAGACCCAAGAAAGCGTAAAAATCGATCTCCCCTATTCACTTTTTGCGGAAAATCAGGAACTTCCACATGATCACTATCTAAATGCTGTTTCAATCTATATTCTTTATCAAAGGGATTTTCGGTCAATTTCATCCACCTCCAACAATTGCTTCAATTTCTTAATACCATGATAAAGCCTCGATTTCACCGTTCCTATAGGAATATCTAGTACCTCTGCGATTTCCTTTTGTAGCATATCATGATAATAAGAAAGAATAAGGACCGCTCGTTGGTCTTCTGGAACCTTCAAAATTGCTTCTCTCACTGTAAGACGGTCTTCTTGCGAAAATTCCTTCTCTTGAATCGGTACAAGAAATGGTATAAGTGAACGCCATTTCTTTCTTCGATTCAGTTTATTAATCATAAGCCGATAACCAATTTGAAACAAATATGTTTTAATCTTTCCTTTTTCAATCGCATACATATGTTTCTTACGTTCTAACGTCAAAAATGTGTCTTGAACGAGGTCTATACTCAGCTGTTCATCACGGTTAAAACGATATAAAAATGTATATAACGCCGGTTTGATTAAAACATATAATCTCTCCCCCGCTTGTTCATCTCCTTTTTGATAGGCGAGCATTAATTCCTCCTCAACCCCAATTTGCGTCATGTTTTTTAATCTCCTTTATCCCCTTTAATGTTAGAGATAAGCGGATAATTAAATATAAACTTGCAACAATCGTCCATACTTGTGATTGATTCGTAAAAAATTGTACATACGGATTTCGAACTGTTAATCCGCTTGAAATTAGGAAATTTAACACCTGTACACATATACAAGCGTATGCTGCAATGCAAACCGATATGGTATCAAATACATTCCAGTGAAAATAAACTTTTGTTTTTGTAAAGTCGATTTTGTTCCCAGCTTTTCGCACGATATATTTCTTATCAAAAGGGATAAGGATGGAAAATATAATGATCATCATACATGCTATCGTAATCATTGAAACTTTAAATCCTATCGCTATAGGCAAAAGTGTACCTAAAGCAATTACGATTATAATACTGATCAAAACGAATGAAAGCATCCATTTATTCGACATATGAAGCGCCCCCTAATTTATTTTTCATAAACTTATACAAATGATGGAGGCAAATGGTTCAAAAAATTATTTTATTTTTTTATCCTGCTGCTTTTGGGCAGTAAGAGTCCGATTGGGTGAGCTTTCCATCAGCAGGGATGAGGCTCCCCACTAACGGCAGCTTTACTTATAAAAGTGACTATGGTCGTTTTTCCAGCGCTAATTTAATCCCAAATGCCAAAAGTACAAAACCACTTATCCCTTGAATAGCCCGCTCTGTAGACGGCTTTTTCATCCATGTACGAATTGCATTGATTAAATAAGTATAGAGTATAAACCATAGAAAGGTTAAAACTGTATATGTCATTCCCATAATAAAAAGTTGAAAAAACGTATTTCCATCATGCTGTATAAATTGCGGTAAAAACGTTAGAAAGAAAATAGCTACTTTGGGATTTAACAAATTGGTAAGAAAACCTTGTCGGAAGCAAGAAGCACCTTGATACTTATTTTTAACTGTACTATCCTCTGTTTGTTTTCCTTTCTTCCGTAAAGACCATAATGATACGCATCCTAAATAAATAAGATAAATAGCACCAATATACTTAAAAATAAAAAATAAAAATGCCGATTTAACAAGAATTGCAGAAATCCCAAGTACAGCTGCTAACGTATGAATACTTAAACCGCATAGAATACCAAAAACAGTCTTCATTCCGCCTTGTTTCCCCTGCAGTATTGTATTCTGAGTTACTAATCCCGTATCAGGTCCTGGCAAAATAATAAGAAAAATTGACATAGTAACAAAAAGATAATATTGCGTCACTAACATCCCTCCAAAAGATAAAATCTTTTCTTTATGTCATTGTATTAACCTTCTTGCATGCTCTGCTACATATTACGTATAAGTTATCTGTAACGCTGCACAATTTCATTATACGCTAAACAAGAAAGGCCTGAACGAAGAATGTTCAGACCTTTCTTGTTTAATCTTCCATCGTAGACAAGTCACCTGTTGGTAAGTTTAACTCCCATGCCTTTAATACACGGCGCATAATTTTACCGCTTCTCGTTTTCGGTAATTTATCTCGGAATTCAATTTGTCTCGGTGCCGCATGAGCTGCAAGACCTTTTTTCACAAATTGGCGAATTTCTTCTTTTAATTCTTCAGATGGTTCGTAACCTGCGCGCAGTGCGATAAACGCTTTAATAATTTCTCCGCGAACTGGATCCGGAATACCAATTACACCAGCTTCAGCTACAGCAGGGTGCTCGATTAATTTACTTTCTACTTCAAATGGACCAACGCGCTCACCTGACGTCATAATAACATCATCAATACGCCCTTGGAACCAGAAGTAGCCATCTTCATCCATATACGCAGAGTCACCTGACACATACCAGTCTCCTGGCATAAAATAAGACTCATATTTTTGCGGGTTATTCCAAACAGCACGCATCATCGATGGCCAGCCTTTTCCAATCGCTAAGTTCCCCATTGTGTATGGCGGCAATTCGTTTCCTTCATTATCAACAATTGCTGCCTTTACGCCTGGTATTGGTTTTCCCATAGAACCCGGGCGAATTTCCATGCATGGATAGTTACAAATAACTTGTCCTCCTGTTTCAGTCATCCACCACGTATCATGAATGCGAAGATGGAACACTTTCATCGCCCAGCGAATTACTTCTGGGTTTAACGGTTCCCCAACACTTAAAATATGACGAAGATCTGATAAATCATACTTCTTCAGCGTATCGTCACCAGCACCCATTAACATGCGAAATGCTGTCGGAGCGCTATACCAAACTGTTACACCGTAATCTTGAAGCGTTTCATACCAAGCATCCGGACTAAAGCGTCCCCCTAAAACTACATTGGAAGCTCCGACTAGCCACGGCGCAAAAATACCGTATGATGTTCCAGTTACCCAGCCTGGATCGGCCGTGCACCAATACACATCATCTTCTTTTAAATCCAGCACCCATTTTGCTGTTTGATAATGCTGCACCATTGCATTTTGAACATGCAGCACACCTTTTGGTTTCCCTGTTGAGCCAGATGTATAATGTAAAATGAGCCCATCTTCTCTTCCAAGCCATTCAATTTTTAACTTATCAGAAGCTTGTTCAAAAAGTGGATTAAATGCTACAATTTTACCGCCTTCTTCTACACCTTCTCCAACAACAAATACCGTTTTTAACGCTGGTAAATCATTAAATGGTATACGTTCTAACAATTCCGGTGTTGTTACAAGCACCTTTGCTTCACTATCCACCAGGCGGTCACATACAGCCGCTTCCATAAAAGCTTCAAATAATGGACCAACGATTGCTCCAAGCTTTGTTGCACCAAGTAAAGTAAAATACAATTCCGGCGAACGGGGCATAAAAATAAAGGCACGGTCGCCTTTTTCAACATCCCCATAATTTTTTAAAACATTTCCTGCTTTATTCGACAATTCCTTCATTTCTTTAAATGTATATTTCTCTTTTCTCACACCATCTTGATAATACAATGCTACTTTATTTTTTCGGTGGGATTTGGCATGTCGATCAATGGCCTCATAGGCCATGTTTACTCGCCCAGTTTCATGCCAAGAAAAATTTTGATTAACTTCTTCCCAATTAAAGTTTTGATATGCTTCATCATAATTTAACAAATTGTTTTCCCCTTGAATAACTGGAAGTGTTTCTACTTTCATTCTTTACATCCCCCTTCTATGTACCGTATAAGTGTATTATAAATATATATTTTATAATTTTCAGTATTTTTTAAGAATTTTAGACATTTTTTTACTGACAAATTTCGATTCACATCGCATACTGAGTACAGTAGTATGAAAATAGATAGTAGATTCACAAAGCCCTGAAGGTGGTGAGCCTAAAATTGATTCATAGCAAAGTTTACAATGTAAGAAATTTAAAAACACCAAAAGGAACTTTAATTATTGAAGGTCCTGTCCAGACACATAATTTAGAAACATATGAATTTCATCCTGATTTAATTGCCTTTCGACCTGCGGCTCAGCAGTATAAAGCAATTGTCGAGATTTCTAAGTTACCAGAAGCTCGAATTATTATTGCTCGTCATGAACATACAATTGTTGGCTATGTAACATATTTATACCCAGACCCTCTTGAACGATGGTCTGAAGGAAAAATGAAAAATTTAATTGAGCTTGGTGCAATTGAAGTTGCTCCTGATTTTCGCGGCTGCGCTGTTGGAAAGAACTTATTAGAAGTTTCTATGATGGATGACCATATGGAAGACTATATTATTTTAACAACTGAATATTATTGGCACTGGGATTTAAAACAAACTGGACTCAATGTCTGGGAATATCGAAAAGTAATGGAGAAGATGATGAATGCTGGTGGACTGGAATGGATGGCAACAGATGATCCTGAAATTTGTTCACATCCAGCAAACTGCTTAATGGTTCGCATTGGAAAACGCGTTGATACAGCATCCATTCAACAATTTGACCGCTTACGCTTCAAAAATCGTTTCATGTACTAAAAGGGGGATTACATCATGATCGTTGAAGAAATCATGAAGCAAAATGTAACAACGCTGCGCCCAACTGACACGATTGAAACAGCCTTGAGAACATTAGCAGCACATAGTATTCGGCACATTCCAGTTGTAAATGAAAAATATGAAGTTGTCGGCATTATTTCCGACCGTGACGTTCGCGATGCGAGTCCGTCCATTCTTGATGAACACGTTTTAAAGGATTCTCTTAAAGAGCCGATTGAACGTATTATGAAGCATCCTGTTATGACATGTCATCCTCTTGATTTTGTTGAAGAAATTGCCACGTTATTTTTTGAAAATAAAATTGGCTGTCTTCCTGTTACAAAGAGCGGTAAACTTGTCGGCATTATTTCGGAATCAACAGTATTACATACACTCGTCAAATTAACAGGTGCTCATCAACCAAGTTCACAAATTGAAATTCAAGTAAACAATGAACCTGGTATTCTCGGAAAGGTCGTTGCTGTTTTCAGTGAACTGAAAATTAACATAGTGAGCGTTCTCGTCTATCCAGCAAAAGAAGAGCGCGACAAAGTTCTTGTATTCCGCATTCAAACAATGAATCCTCTTAAAGCAATTGAAGAGCTAGAACAAAAAGGCTACCATGTTTTATGGCCAAATATTGCGGGGATGGGAACATGAAAAATGTATTCATTTACTCAGAAAATTATCAGGGCTATTCCTTTAGTCCTGATCACCCTTTTAATCAGCTTCGGGTAAAGCTAACGTATGATTTACTGCAAAAAGGTGGATTCATACATCCTTCACAGATCATTCCTCCACGAATGGCAACAGATGAAGAAATTGCTTTAATTCATACAGAAGAGTACATAAATGCGGTAAAACGTGCTGGAGAAGGAACAATAGAACAATCACTTGCAATGTCCTATGGTCTTGGAACAGAAGATACACCCATGTTTCAAAACATGCATGAAGCGAGCGCCCTTCTTGTTGGCGGCACCTTAACTGCGGTCGATGCAATTCTTGAGGGAAAGGCAGAGCATGCTCTAAATCTCGGCGGTGGATTACATCACGGCTTTCGCGGAAAAGCATCTGGGTTTTGTATTTATAATGACAGCTCGATTGCCATTAAATATATACAACAAAAATATGGTCTTCGTGTTTTATACATCGATACAGACGCTCATCACGGTGATGGTGTGCAGTGGTCCTTTTATGACGATCCTAACGTATGCACAATTTCATTGCATGAAACAGGGCGTTACTTATTTCCAGGAACAGGAGCTGTAAATGAGCGTGGTCAAGGGAATGGCTATAGCTATTCTTTCAACGTTCCTCTTGATGCTTTTACAGAAGATGACTCATTTATTCATGCATATCGCACTGTTATTCGAGAAGTCGCTGACTATTTCAAACCTGATATTATTTTAACGCAAAACGGAGCTGATGCTCATTATTACGATCCTCTTACACATCTTTGTTCAACAATACAAGTTTACCGTGAAATTCCAAAGATTGCTCATGAAATTGCTCACGAATACTGCAATGGCCGCTGGATTGCAGTCGGCGGCGGCGGTTACGATATATGGCGCGTCGTTCCAAGAGCTTGGGCGCTCATTTGGCTCGAAATGAACAACATCCAAAACATCTCAGGACATCTCCCACCAGAATGGATTGAAGCTTGGAAAGGACAAGCTAAGACAGACCTCCCGCTCACCTGGGAAGACCCAGACAACATGTATAAACCGATTCCACGCAAACAAGAAATTGAAGAGAAAAACGAATTAACTGTAGCAAAGTGCCTTGAGATAATTCGGAATAATATGAAAAAGGTGTTATATTAAAAAAACGATATAAAAACCCTTTTCTTTTTAAGGGGAGACGAGAGCATCTGGCCGCGTATAGTAGCGGTCAGGTCTTTTTTCTGCCACATGCGAAGTTTTACACAAAGAGAGAGAGCAAATAGCGGGCATGTTTTGTCTGCATAGTTGCGACCTATATAAATACAAATTAAAAAATCGACATTAAAACCGTCTTTCTTTTTAGGTGGGCGAGAGCATCTGGCCATGCATAGAAGCGGTCAGGGCCTTTTTCTGCCACATGCAAGGTTTAAAACAAAAGAAGAAAGCAAGTAGCAGTCATGTTGTATTCTGCATAGCAGCGACTTATATGTCGAAAAATTAAAATGGATATATATATTGAAAATTTAAAATAGATTTATATAAAAAGGAGATACACTTATGTGGAAACAACAACTTATCCATACAGACCGAGGAACTTTTGAACTATTTACAAAAGGACACGGAGAGCCGCTCTGTATTACACACCTTTACTCCCAATTCAATGAAACGGGCGACTATTTTGCTGACAGCTTTACATCCTTACATAAAGTTATATTAATTAATTTAAAAGATGCAGGAAATTCAGTAACTGCTTCTCAAGAAGACGAGTTAAGTATGGAAGAAACGATTCAAGATTTAGAAGCCATTCGAGAAGCGCTGCGCATTTCATCATGGCATTTTGCAGGGCATTCTACTGGCGGTATGCTTGGACTTTTATATGCTATAAATTATCCACAGTCCTTACAATCGTTAGTAGTCGTTGGCGCTGCTGCTAGTGATTACTCCAAAATGAAAGACTGTATTTATCATCCAGAACATCCGCAGTTTGCATATATGCAGCAGCTCATCGAGGATTTGAAATTACCACATCTTACGAAAAAAGAAAGAACTACTTTATCAACTGAGCGTACAAAGTTATCCTTATACAAGCCAGAACAATATGAAACATACTTCTCAAAAGCAATCTATAAAACGATGGCCGCAAGCCGTATGAACTATTTTGCAAAAGAATTTCGCAGCTTTGATGTAAGCGAACAACTTGCTAATGTAACAACAAAAACGTTAATACTTTGTGGACAACATGACGTACAATGTCCAATTGCATCTTCCTTGCAAATTCATAAAGGCATACGAGACTCTTCATTCATTCCTTTCGAACACAGCAATCATTATCCATTTTTAGAAGAGGAAGAGAAATTTTCATCGGTGATTACAGCATTCTATCATTCCTTGAAGGAAGGTAGTGAACATTTATAATGCTTCAAAATGGAATTACTTACATAACAGTGAATCACATACGACATTGGTGTAAAATTGCCGGTGCAGAACATAAGACAATACCAATTGTCGTTGTTCACGGTGGGCCAGACGGAAATCATTATACATTTGAACGAACAATTGGTCCAAAACTAGAGGAATTTACGACTGTCATTTACTATGAACAACGCGGGTGCGGACGTTCTGATGCCCCCGAAAATGAAGAAGATTACTCGATCCCTATTCTAGTCGATGACCTTGAAAAACTAAATTTGTAGCCTCCTTTTTCTATATGGGAGCATTTTTATTTTTCAACATATAGATTACTGCTATGTAGAAAAAAGAGGCCCGCTCTCGCTTCTCTCAAAAGAATGAATCTATATCGTTTTTATTTGTGTTTATATATTATATGTGTATCCTCTTAACACTCCATATAAGCGAATCAATCCCTTTTGAAAAATAAGAAATCGTTTTTTCCTTAAAAACATTAATATGAAAAGAAGAAAAAATTGTATTCCTTCTGATTAAACCGAATCCGTGATCTTTTGAATATTTTCATAAGAAATGAAAGAATCTAATTATACAAACGCTACCATTACAACATGTATGGCACTATATAACAAAGGTGGATGCTATGAAAAAATTTTTAATTTTGTATATCCTATTCACAGTTATAACAGGCCATTCGTCCAAACAGGAAGAAGCCGAATTAACAAAAAATGTGAAATATTCACCATCCCACAATGAAACATCGCAACCTCCTGCTCCTACAGCTCCTCCAAAACAAGAAAAAGTTATTTTAGATGTACCGCTCATACCTCAAAAACCCGAGCTGAAATTCGGCTGTGAAGTGACGAGCTTAGCAATGGTACTGCAGCACGCTGGCGTAAAAGTCGATAAAATGGAATTAGCCAACAATATCAAAAAAGACAATGATCCTCCGTCTGTGAGTAAAAACGGAGACATTCTTCAATGGGGAAATCCTAAAGAAGGTTTCGTTGGAGATATAACAGGAGAAAAGATGGGATATGCCGTCTACGTTGAACCACTGCAACAATTAATGGAGCGTTATCTTCCAAATCGCACAATAAATTTAACTGGAAAATCTTTTGATGATGTACTAGCTCAAGTCAAAATGAATAAACCTGTAGTGGTTTGGACGACAGGAGATTACAAAATTCCTGACAGATGGGCATCTTGGCAACACGGAAACGAAAAAATTACAGCTCCTCTAGATTTACACGCCGTTGTGCTCGTAGGTTTTGAGAACGGTTATATTTATATTAATGATCCTTTAACTGAGAAAAAAGCACTGAAAGTAAACAAAGAAACATTTATTCAAGCTTGGGATGCGTTAGGAAAACAAGCTTTGTCGTATCGTTAACAAATACAAAAAGGATGTGCTCTTTAAAAGCACACCCTTTTTCTCATTATTTTGCTTCCGTCTGCAGCTTGTAGCTCTACTTTGCGTCCGGCAAATAGCTCTATTTTTGGATCTTTATCTAAAATAACTTGGATAGACTTATTATCAATTGCTTCATACCTTACTAGAAATTTGCAACAAAAAAAGGAAAACGTGTTCAGTTTTCTGAATTTATTTTTATTCTCCTCTACTCTTTATTTCTATCTTAACTTTATATAGAATGTGTTGATAGGAATAATAAAATTCATAGTGAGTCGTGGAAAGGGTGGAATTATAAATGTGGAACGAGTTTAAAAAATTCGCTTTAAAAGGGAACGTTATGGATTTAGCCGTCGGGGTTGTAATTGGCGGCGCATTTGGTAAAATTGTTTCTTCATTAGTAAATGATGTTATTATGCCATTGATCGGAATTTTACTAGGTGGTATTGATTTGACAGATCTTGCTTATCCAGTAGGTAAAGCTACATTAAAATACGGTGCATTCATTCAAACTATTGTTGACTTCTTCATCATCGCGTTCTCTATCTTCTTATTTATTAAGTTATTTAATAAGCTAACATTCAAAAAAGAAGCAGAAAGGAAAGAAGAAGTACCAGCACCAACAAAAGAAGAAGTACTTCTTACAGAAATTCGCGATTTATTAAAACAACAAAACGCATCAAGAGATAATGCATAATCAAATAGATAAAGAGAGCAGGTACTGTATGCCTGCTCTCTTTTCTATAACGTTTCTGAGTTTGTATGAATAAACAAAATAATTCCTGCAACAAGTAAAATAATGATAGCGCCTACAAATAATGTAGTAGAAAAAAATATAAACTTCTCATGTACTTGTTCTCCAGCGCTTTCTAAAAAAATGGAAGCAACATATGTGATTAGGGCTATTCCTGCCAAAGTACTGCCAGGAATAAATCGTCTTATACCACTCTGTTTTAATGTCATATAAGCAAATAGAGCCGTCGCACAAAGTGTAATTCCCCAAAGAATGATCATTTCATCTCCCCCTCACATAGCCTTTAGTATCATTATACATTAGAAATAATGTTAAAGCGAAGCTTCCATTTCAAAGCAACTATACTCGTTTCAAAATAAAAAACTCGCGGTTATATTCCCACGAGTTTTCTTCTTATTACTTCGTTGAATTTCTAAACTGAATGCGGTGCGGTAAAATAACTGTATGATCTTCCACCGTTTCTTTGTTCATATATTTTGTTAATAAACGCATTGCAACCGCTCCGATGTCATACATTGGTTGTACAACTGTTGAAAGCTGCGGGCGTACCATAATGGCAAGGCGTGTATTGTCAAAACCAAGTACTTCTAAATCATTTGGTACGTTTAAACCTTTATCTTGTGCTGCATGAATTACGCCTAGTGCCATTTCATCAGAAGATACGAATACAGCTGTTGGTTTTTCAGCAAGTTCCCATAGTTTGTCTAATGCTTCCATACCAGAATCGTACGTGTAGTCACCATCCACAACAAGCTCTTCATCGTAAGCAATACCTGCTTCTTCTAATGCTCGTTTGTAACCTTGTAATTTTTTCGCACTGCCTGCTTTATCAACGTAAGGGCCAGATACGAAACCAATTCTTGTATGACCTTTCTCTAAGAAATGCTTCATTGCATCATACGCTGCTTGTGTGTAATCGATATTTACAGATGGTGTAATATTTTGCTCATCAAACGATGCCGCAAGTACGATTGGAACAGGAGATTTTTTAAATTCTTCTACGTGAGTCTCTGTAATATCTTCTCCCATAAATACGATACCATCTACTTGTTTCCCAAGCATTGTATTTAATAAATGGAATTCTTTCTCTTTATTTTGGTCAGAGTTACTTAAAATAATGTTATATTTGTACATTGTTGCGATATCTTCAATACCACGTGCAAGTTCTGAATAAAACGTGTTAGAGATATCTGGAATAATAACTCCAACTGTTGTTGTTTTCTTACTTGCTAATCCGCGTGCTACTGCATTTGGACGATAACCAAGGCGCTCAATCGCCTCTAATACCTTCTTTCTTGTTGTTGGTTTTACATTTGGATTACCGTTCACAACACGTGATACTGTTGCCATTGAGACATTTGCTTCACGCGCTACATCATATATTGTTACGTTCATCTTTTCACACACTCCTTTATAAAATTCATCTATATAATATGTATCAGTTAACTTGAATGAAAAAAAAGACATCCACTCTACTTAAAGATGTCACTTCCGAGCCCTTTCACTAATGATACGATACAAATAAGGATTGAGACAATATTTTCCCGAAAAAGTTTCGAAAAAATTCGTTCCTTTTCTTATATTTTCATATTTTTAATATAAAAATACCCATTTTCCAGAAAAAAATCTATGCAGCACACAGCTACATAGATTTTCGAAGCCATTATCCCACTATTTGTGGATAGTAAGCTATCCGCTTACTATCTCATACGAAATGCTTTTAATTCATTCATAAATGCATTGAACTCTGGAATATCCATTTGCTGCGCCGAATCAGAAAGTGCTACAGCTGGATCAGGATGTACTTCTGCCATAATTGCATCTGCACCGATTGCCATTGCCGCTTTTGCAGTTGGCAATAATAAATCACGGCGCCCTGTTGAATGTGTTACATCAACAACAACTGGCAAGTGCGTTTCTTTCTTTAAAATTGGTACAGCAGAAATATCTAACGTATTTCGCGTTGCTTTCTCATACGTACGAATACCGCGCTCACATAAAATAATATCGCCATTTCCTTGTGCAATAATATATTCTGCCGCATACATAAATTCTTCAATTGTTGCGGATAATCCTCGTTTTAATAATACCGGCTTATTCACAGAACCAGCTGCTTTTAACAGCTCGAAGTTTTGCATATTACGTGCACCAATTTGAATGACATCTACGTAATCAAGCGCCATTTCAATATCATTTGGATTTAGAATTTCACTAATAACAGCTAAATCATACTCATCTGCTACTTGGCGTAAAATTTTCAACCCTTCAATACCAAGACCTTGGAAATCATATGGTGATGTACGTGGTTTAAATGCTCCGCCGCGCATAAGTTTTAAGCCTTGTTCTTTCATTACCTCAGCTACTTGGCGAACTTGTTCATAGCTTTCAACTGCACATGGTCCCATAATAAAATGCGCATTGCCATCACCAATTTTTTCACCTTTAATGTTAACAATCGTATCATCTGACTTTTTCTTACGGGATACAAGAAGGGCCTTACGATGATCATCTTCTTGCAACTCTAACCCTGTTTTAAAAATTTGTTTAAATAAATGTTGAAGCGTTGATGTTTCAAATGGCCCATCATTATTTTCCGCAATTAAATCGAGCATTTTGCGTTCACGTACTGGATCAAAACGTTTCACACCTTGTACTTCTTTTAACTTGCCGACTTCTTGTACAAGCCGACCGCGTTCATTTAATAACTTTAAAATTTGTAAGTTCGTTTCGTCAATTTGAGAACGTAATCGATCTAACTCCTGTGATGCCATAATAAAGCCACCTCTTTCAAGTTTTATATGTATACTAATAAGTAAATATAAATATCATTCATAAGATAATTTATTATATATGATACATATGCAGATGTCACTTCATACACATCGCACGAGAATGCATATGGAATCGTTATTTCCCCTTCATTTAATCGTAAAATATATAGCCCGTCAATATTATTTTCAGAAAATAAAGAAAAGCAAGCGTGTTTGCTTGCTTTTCCTTATTTCATATTTTCTTTTAATGCTTGCTTTGTAATGTTCCAATGTGATGCATGCCAGAAAACTTTACCATCTTTTATGTATAATACTTGCGGCGATTCATGTCTAATTCCAAAGTGCTCAGCAATCTTATTGGAAACAGGACGTGCATCCTGTACATATAAATAATATGCTGGCACAGCTTGCTCTTCACTGCGATATTCTTGAAACGCTGTGAAAGCACCGTGGCTAATTGGACATGTTGTACTATGTTTAAACAAGATATATGGCTCTTTACTTGCTGTTATTCCTTCGAATTGTTCCATTGTTTCAATCTTTGTCATATTCATATTATTCACCTCTCATTCGAATCGGAAGCCGTGGCAATTTCTTTTCTTTTTTCGGCTTTTTCTCTGTTCTTTCAAACTTCTCTACTTCATCTTCTTTCTTTTTTGTCCGGAAGCGATTGTACACATCAATGACCGCATTACTCCATTGTACTACTTGCGCTACTTTATCAGCATTATTTTCTACTTGATGTGCAACAGAATCAGAAACGCCGCGTAATCGTGTATTTAGAGAATGAATCGTTGTTCCGATTCCCTCTACACCTTCCATCACTTTATTTAGCGACTGTGATTTCTTTTGAATATCATCTGCTAATGCATTTGTTTTATGAAGAAGTTGCTCTGTTTCCACTGTAATGCCCTGCATTTGTTTTTCCAGGCCTTCCATCGTACTTGCGACATTTTCTAACGTTTTTTGAACAGATACTAATGTTCTACATACATATACAACTAATACGGCAAACGCAATTGCGATAATGGCTACACCGACGTATAAAAGAATTTGCATACGAACCACTCCTTTATATTTTTTATTCTTTTTTCTATTATACAATCATTTTCTGTTTCATTCTAATTGTTCCATATTTGGCTATGAATTTTACCTTTTATTGAAATAAAGTGAACCTTCCGCCCAATTAAGTACATGCCAGTCCCCCACATATTTTCTTTGTTTCCTAAATATCTTGAAATGGGAATGCAAGATGAATCCATTTTAATTTTTGAACCTATAAGTCACTGCTATGTAAAACAAAAAGTGGTCTTCACTCGTTTTTTCTTTATATGTGGTCATGAAAGGGACTACATACAAACAAAAAATTTTATGCGAATGTTTCAATTTGTTTTCATAGTGAATAACGAATTGAAATATGATATGATTGTGGCTGCAATTACCAAATATATCCAAGGGGGCATTTATGAAAAGACTACATTTTTTGGTTTTTGGAACTATATTTAGTATAATTTTCACATTATGTTTAAGTACTAATTTAGCATTTGCAACATCTAATGATGAAAATACTACTTTAAGAAATAACGATTCTCTTACCCAATCTAAAACTGCTCCAACAATCCCACCTACTATTCAAGATCCAAAAAATACAGAAGATCCTGCCGGCTATTGGACAAAAGAAAAGATGAAAAATGCAATTCCAGCAGACAAAATTAAAAATGATGGAAAAAAAGAAACGAATCCAGAGCAATTTGAATCTTCTTTAATAGGAGAGCCTACTAATATTTCTGATCCCGTTCTACCCGAAACTAACAATAACATAAACGAAGCAAATGTAGTTGTTCCATCTACAGCAGGAAAAGTATTTTTTTCATATGGCGGAAAAGATTATGTTTGTTCTGCTTCTTCAATTAATAATAATTATAAAAATCTTGTTATAACAGCAGGCCATTGTGTCCATGGAGGGAAAGGGAAAGGATGGCACTCAAATATTGCATTTGCTCCGGCATATCGTAATGGTTCAACACCTTATGGTATTTGGAACTGGAAAGACGCTCGGACATTCAACTCCTGGATAAATGATAGTAATTTTAGCTACGACCAAGCATTTTTTACTGTTTTCCCGAGGAATGGAAAAGACTTAGTAAATACGATTGGAGGGAACGGACTTTCGACTGGATATGGTACGAAGCAACCAGACGTTCGTATTTTTGGTTGGCCCGCCGAAAAACCATATGATGGACAGATAGCTTATTATTGCGACGGACCTACAACTAGTAGAGGATTGTTTAGCAGCGATGCCGCCATGAGTTGTGGTATGAATGGAGGAGCTAGTGGAGGGCCTTGGTTGAGAGAAAGAATTAATCAAGATCTTGGTTATGTTTTTGCAGTGACATCTCGGCGTTCAACTTCTGGCACACCAACTTTATATGCAACCCCTAACTCTAAAGATGTTAAAACAATGTTTGATCAAATGAAATAAAGTATAAACTATTTATTGATAAATAGCATGTATAAAAAAAGAGTAACCAGAAATACATACTGGTTACTCTTTTTCGTTTTAGGAAACCCGAACTTTCATCTCCTCAATTTATTGAGGAGATAAAAGTTTGGTCAGATGCGGTAGGTATTTACTACCTATCAAGTATCTGAAAGTCTTGTGACAACCAGTAGTGGTGTTGAGCACGCCCGTGATGTACCGACTTTTGTTGGGAATCCGAAGCTCTCCATTTTAATGGAGATGTAGTTCACGGCAGGAAATAACCCTTATCTACAACTTATCCTTTTCACATTTTACATTTATAATTTTCTTGCCAATATTTTGATAAATTATTAAACAAATTCAGATAAGTAGGTTACAATAAGGAAGGATACATATATAAGGGAGGCTTTACATATGAAAGACCCACGTATTGAAACATTAGCAAAAAATTTAATTAATTACTCTATTCGTTTACAAAAGGGCGAAAAAGTATTAATTGAAAACTTCGGTTTACAAAAAGAGCTAGTAACAGCACTTGTAAAAGCTGCATATGAAGCTGGTGGCTATCCATTCGTACTATTAAAAGATCATCAAGTAGACCGCTCTTTAATGATGGGCGCAACAGAAGAACATTTCGAGCAAATCGCTGCGTATGAAGCAAGCGTAATGAAAGATATGGATGCTTATATCGGCCTTCGCTCTGGTGATAACGTAAATGAACAAGCTGACGTTCCGAGTGAGCGTATGAAAATTTATGGAAACACAGTAGGTAAAAAAGTACATAGAGACATTCGTGTTCCAAAAACAAGATGGGTTGTCCTTCGTTATCCAAACGCTTCTATGGCACAGCTTGCAAAAATGAGCACAGAAGGATTTGAAGACTTCTACTTTGACGTATGTAACTTAGACTACGCGAAAATGGATAAAGCGATGGATAATCTTGTTGAGTTAATGAACAAAACAGATAAAGTACGTCTTGTTGGACCTGGCACTGACTTAACATTCTCTATTAAAGACATCCCGGCAGTTAAGTGTGCTGGTCATTTAAATATTCCTGATGGCGAAGTATACTCTGCACCTGTTCGCGATTCTGTTAACGGTACAGTTTCTTACAACACACCATCTCCATACAACGGTTACATGTTCGAAAATGTAAAACTTACATTTAAAGACGGTAAAATTGTTGAAGCAACTGCAAACGATACAGAACGCATTAACAAAATTTTCGACACAGACGAAGGGGCACGCTACGTTGGTGAATTCGCAATCGGCGTAAATCCATACATTTTACATCCAATGGGTGATATTCTATTCGACGAGAAAATCGACGGTAGCTTCCACTTCACTCCTGGACAAGCATACGACGATGCGTGGAATGGCAACAACTCTAACATCCACTGGGATTTAGTATGCATCCAACGCCCTGAATACGGCGGCGGAGAAATTTACTTCGACGACGTATTAATCCGTAAAGACGGCCGCTTCGTTGTACCTGAATTAGAAGCGTTAAATCCAGAGAACTTAAAATAAAAAACAAAAGGTGAGCACAGGTTGTTGTGCTCACCTTTTTATTATATAAATACAAATTGAAAAACTAATATAAAAAACCCTTTTCTTTTTCGGTGGGCGAGAGCATCTAGCCATGCATAGAATCGGTCAGGGCCTATTTCTGCCACATGCGCAGCGAAAACCAAAAAGAGCAAACAAGTGCAGGTTCCTTTTTTTCATAACACCAATCTATATGTTAAAAAACAAATTGGATTTATATATAAGACTCTGTTAATTTCTTCTTGAACGCACCCGATAGTAGATGTACTAAATAAATTAGAAAGCAATCATAGCCCCTCTTTCATCAAATACAGAATCCGGGTTCCAAGCAACCTCCCAAAGATTGTTTTCAGGGTCAGCAAAATATGCTGTTCTCCCTCCCCAGAACGCATCGCTTGGCTCTCTTAAAATTCTTCCGCCTACTTTGCGAATCTCTTCAATTGTTGTATCAACTTGTTCAGGATGATCTACGTTAATCGCAAAAGTGACACCGCGAAACGTTTCTACATCTTGAGTAATTGAAACGCCAGCATCCTTTGCTAATTCCTCAATAGGAAAGATAGAAAGAATAACACCTGCCGTTTTAAAAGCAGCGTAATTATCTGAACTTATTTCCGTTTCTTCCCACCCTAAACTTTTGTAAAATGCCCGAAGAACCGGCAAGTTAAACGCACCAATTGTTATTAAGCTTACTCTTTGTAGTACCATGATATTCCCCCCATAATATATAGAAACACTTGTTAAGTGACAAAAAGTTGTTTAATTTACAATAAAGTCGGTTAAAAAATAATAAATTTCTTTAATTCTTATTGGACTAACAGGCAGGTTAGTTGAAGAGTGTTAGTTAACTTGTGTTCAACAATTGGGCCATATTGTTGAGAATCCCTCTCAAAGAGAGTTAGTTATTTATGTTAAAATATTGCGAGTGAAATAAGGGCTCTTAACGATTTTATCAAGTATCAAGCAAAATAATTCAGAAACGAAGAAGGGACAGTACTAATATGGAAAACGTATCAAATGTAGATAAATTGGAATCAATAAAATCTTTACAATCGACAATTAGTAAACTCGAAAATGCCTTGTCATAGATGACTCAGAAAGGTGCAAATACTACCTTAGTAAAGAAACGACTCAAAGCTGTTTGCATCGGCTTAGCAATGCTAGAAAACGTTTGGAATCAAAGACCCCATCATTACACCCAGGAAGATTTAGCAGAGGCTCGCAATGTTCTTACTGGTTTGCTTCCATCAATTGAGACCATTTATGATAAGTCAAAGGCTAGTAGTCCCCAAAGAACGCTTTTAGAAAGAAGAATAAAAGCGTTGAAACTAGCTATTCAAGTGATTGACAACTTTTCTAATAAATAACTCCCCTAACTAAATAGAGTATAACGGGGGCTTTATAGTTCAATAAAAATTAAACAACTTTAAAGAGTCTTACTACAAGAAAATGTAGTAGGGCTCTTATATTTTTATATCGAAATTAAATAACTTTATTATCACTTTACAACACTTACATACTCCCGCTCGAATGAAACACTTGAATTGGACCATCCCAATCTGCTTTCCTAATCTCTCGATACTCATTATTTGTGTATAAAGAAATGACTTTTCTCCAAAACGCTTGAGCTGGAGTATTTTCTTCCATCTCTGCAACTTCCCATTCCCCAGGGAATTTACAAAACAATTGGATAGCTGCTTGTTTTCCTACACCATTTTTCCGATACTTTTTCATTACAAAAAATTCTGACATCGAATAGTATGTACGACCATTTTCCTCGATCTCTCTGATCAATGCGAAACCTGCATATTTTTCGTTCACTTTTATAAAAAATGGAAAGCGACCTTCCTCTGTAAAATAATGATCTACGTACATATATTCATACAAACCGTGCTCATTCACATCTTCAGGATCAAATTCGCTGAAATCGTATTTATATAGTTCCGTCAAATTCTTTAAAACTGTTTTGTTCTCTAGTTTTACTTTTTCAATTTTAAAATTGATATCCATGTTCTTTTCTCCTACTTATAGTATATATTCATAT
Source organism: Bacillus sp. NPDC077411 (assembly GCF_044543425.1). NCBI lineage: Bacteria > Bacillati > Bacillota > Bacilli > Caryophanales > Bacillaceae > Bacillus > Bacillus sp. NPDC077411. Next base: position 173,078 of record NZ_JBITWA010000009.1, read on the forward strand.
AAAATGTCTTAATCTAAGTTCTCGCTATAATAATAGCTGCAAAAGGCATATTTGCTCCGCTACCTTGTTCTGTAAATACGATAGAGAATCCAACCGCCTCTAATTCGGTTACATATCCTTGTATTGATAATGTTTTCCCGGCTGAACATAAGGGCACTTCAACCTTTTTTATACCTTCAGGAGTAGAGACCTGCACTTGCTTTCTCCCTTTGTTTTAACCATTGCACGTGGCAGAAAAAGGCCCTGACCGCTTCTACGCATGGCCAGACGCTCTCGCCCACCTAAAAAAATAAGGTTTTTATGTCGTTTTTTTAATTTGTATTAATATAAAGTTTCACTCTATAAAACTTTATGTATTTCGTTATTAATTACTTCAACGCGTTCCTTATAATACAGCCCTTTCTCTTTTATTTTAAGCTGAGCGATAAAAAGGTTCGCAAGCATCAACGCCGTATCAAGCCTGTAAAACAGACAAACACTTTGAGGAAGAGAATCAAAAATATGCTCATCTTTATACCCAGCTTTAAATTCACTCCAATTCACTTCATTCACTTCCGCTATTCTCATCAGTTCGAGAAGCGGATGACCAATAAGAGCATTATCCCAGTCAACGATTGCCTGAATTTCTCCGCCATGACCAATTATATTGGCAGGTCGAATATCCATATGAAGCAGCCTCTTTATCTGTTCCCCCTCCTTTAAAATTGCTTCAATTTCTTCTGCTTTTGGAAATGGAATACGTAAAGAAGTAATTTCGTTAAATGATTGTAGCCTTCTAACAAGGCGCTCTGCTATATGCTTTTCTGTCGACTGTCCATTTTCATTTTCATAATGTAAATCTTCAATCGGCATATGATGAAGCTTATTGGCTAATTCTCCAATTTTGTAAGAAGAAATCGGAGTGGAGTCAGTAACTATATAGTCTGAAATTAGAAAATCAAGTTCCTCAGAAAGATGCAGTCCATGAGCAGCTGGCACAGGAATTCCTTGAGAATGACAAAACTCTGAAAGCTTTGCTTCCTTTTGTAATGAAAGGCGACTGCTAAATAAATTTTCATTTATATTAGCGACTTCACGTTCCCATGGTACACGAAAAGCGAAAGAACCTGTTTCTGAATCTCCTCGAAACACAACATTTTGTACACCGCTTCCTGCTACTTCCAAACTTTTAATTCCCAACTCTTTATATTCGCTAGTTAATATGTTTTGTAGTTTCGTTCTTAACTCTTCTGTTTTTGATGCTACATTCGGCATTTCATTCCCTCCACACTCAGAGACTTCTCTGTTAAAGCAAGAAAATCTTTTATATCTTGTAAAACAATTTGCATTGCTTTCTCCCAAAATTCTTGTTTTGTTAAATCAAAACCAAGATGTTGAAAAGCTAATTGCTCAGCAGTCATTCTCCCAGTATCTCGAAGCAAATCTATATACTTTTCTTCAAAGGAATGTCCTTCTTGAAGAGCATTTGCGTAGATCCCTTGGCTAAATAGAAAACCAAATGTGTACGGGAAATTATAAAAAGGTTTATCTGTGAAATAGAAATGACGATTCCAAATCCATGAAAGATCATGATAAGAAGCAAGATAATCATTGAACGCATACTGTTGAGCCTTCTCCATCAACTGGCTCAATTCATCTACTCCTACAACCCGCTTTTTTCGGATTTCATAAAAATCTTTTTCGAATATAAAATTTCCCTGTACTCCTATTAAATAACTAAGCGCAGTTTGTATCTTTGCCTCTAGAAGGAGCAGTTTTTCATGTTCATTTGAAATATCTTGCATGACCTTATTTAAAATAATCGTTTCAGCAAAAGTAGAAGCTGTTTCACTAACAGCCATCGTATACTGCTGGGCAAATGGAGGAACATCACTTGAAATAATGCCTTGATGAAAGGAATGTCCTAATTCATGGGCAAGTATAGCGAGATTATTATGTGTTCCTTGGAAATTCATGAAGATGCGCGCTTGCTTTGTTAGTGGAAATCTAGCTGAGAATCCCCTACTTGCTTTTGTATCTCTGTTTTCAGAGTCAATCCAGCCTTCCTGAAATGCTCTTTCTGTGTAATCCGCTAATTTAGGGCTAAAAGAGTGAAAACCAGTAAGGATTATTTCAGCAGCCTCTTCATATGTATAAGTCTTGGCTACTTTTCCTATAGGCGTATAGATGTCGAACCAATCCATTTTTTCTAATCCTAGTAAACGTGCCTTTCTTTTTAAATATGAATTTATTATTGGCTTACTTTGATTGACAGCTTCCCACATAGAATCAAGCGTTGTTTGTGACATTCTATTGTAGCGAAGCGGTTCTGTTAAAATGGAATCTACTCCCCGGTGTTTATATACTTGCAATCGAAAACCAGCAATGTTATTTAAAGCTGCTGCGCATGTCTCAGCCACTTTTTCCCCTGCATGATGTAAGGCATTTACGCGATTTCTTCTACTATGGTGATTGATAGATGAATGTAATAGATTATAGACTTGTCCAAAACTAAGGTATTGCCTTTGTCCTTCTTCCTCTAAAACAATCTTCGTTTTTCCAGTGACAGAGTTATATAAATTGACCCATGCATGATATCCATTAATAGAAAGATCCTGAATTAACTTTTCCTGTGCTACTGGTAATTTCCCTCTCGCCTTTTCTCTTTTTTCTTGCAGTGGATAAGCAAGCTGGTTTATTTTTTCCAGTTGCAATAGCCGCTCCCAAATCTCATCCGGTATATGTACCAACGCTTGTTCAAAATCGTTTATGACAATCTCAAATTGTGATGAAATATCCCTTACTTTTTCACTTAATATAATAGCCTTCTCATCTTCAACATTTTCTGATTTCAAACATTCCACAAAGTGGGTTGCCTCAAGTAAGCGAGTAGATAGCTCTTGGATTCGATTCATTTGTTCGATCCACCGTTCGAATCCACTTATTGCTTCCAGTTCCTTCGTTTCTATTGTTGTCGCTGTTTCTTTAGAAATATCTTCCTCTAGTTCTATGAGAAATTGTTTAAATTCAGAAGACTCACTTCCTCCAGGGAAAATTCCCTCCAAACTCCAACGTTGTTGTAAAGCCTCACGCAATGCATTCGCCCCCTAAAAAAACCATCATTATCCATATTATACCACAAAAATATTAGTAAATTCAGAAAAAAGAAGAAACGCCTCTCTGTACTTAAATAGACTAAACTAAGAAGAGGATATTATGTTCAATATATGAGCATATATCCTCTTTTCTTATACATATTAGATTAGTTATACAGATATTGAAAATACAGTTTAATATGCATATAATATTCAGAAAATATCGCATACTTAGGCGGAGGACGTAACCCATAGCGGGAGGCGTAGTGAGTGTAAAATGACAATAAAATTGTTGAATTTCCAAAGGAGTAGTTACATTTACAATAGAGTTATTTAAAAATGTCAGTGATGGTATTCAATTAACGAAATAAAGTTTATTCAGTTAACTGAGCAGTTTGATTAATACATAAAGGAAATTAAGCTGGTTTCATAGAATTAATTAGGCAATTCATTATCTTGGAGGAATGACTGAATGGCTGAATTGATTTATCATGTTGCGGTTTCACTGGACAATTTTATTGCGGATCAAGGTATGATAGAAGGAAATATTAATAATTCTCTCTTTTTATTTGAGGGGGATCATGTCCCAGACTTTTTAGCAGATATTCAGGAATACGATGCCGTGTTGATGGGGGGGAAAACATATGAGTTTGGGTTTCAATTCGGTGCTAAACCTGGTGAACCTGGATATAAGGGCATAAAACATTACATATTTTCAAACTCCATACAGTTTGAGGCAAACGAGGAAGTTGAACTTATTAAAGGAGATGCTATAGGGTTTATTAAGAACCTCAAAAAACAATATAACGGTAAAATTTGGTTGTGTGGAGGCGGAGAATTGGCTGGGTCGTTGTTTAAACATAAACTTATTGATCAATTAGTATTAAAGGTTAATCCAATTATAGTCGGTGAAGGTATTTCTCTATTTGGTAGCGTAAAACCACGTCTTAAATTAAAGTTAGTGGACATGAAACAGTATTCTAATGGAGTTATCAAACCTACTTACAATATTATTTATACTTAGAATTATCATGGAGAACTACTTTTTTAAATTAATTTTAAAAAATAAAATTTCATCCAATTGTTCCACTATTGCAGAAGAATACTTAACTTATTAAAAAACTTTATTGTTGCTGATTTTTTTAAAATTAGAGAAGGATAAATAAAATTAAACAATTATTCTAAACATCGTTCGATTGTTCGGACGCTGTTATGCGTGTTTATAGCGTAGAAATTAAACAACTTTATTATCATTACATAATTAAGGAGAAGGGAGTTAAATGGAATAAGATTGCTTAATAAAAGAAGTAATGAAAATATGACTACAAGGGGAAGAGTTATGAAGCATAAAACATCAGAAAGATTATTTAGAATAGATTGCGGAGATATCTATCTCCAAGAGTTTTCCATTAAAGATG
>NZ_JBITWA010000010.1:0-6085 GCF_044543425.1 Bacillus sp. NPDC077411
ATATAGAGAAGTACCCAAGTGGCTCAAGGGGCTCCCCTGCTAAGGGAGTAGATCGCTTACGCGGTGCGAGGGTTCGAATCCCTTCTTCTCTGCCAGAAATTGGCCCGTTGGTCAAGTGGTTAAGACACCGCCCTTTCACGGCGGTAACACGGGTTCGAATCCCGTACGGGTCATATTAAAGAGATAGCATAATTTGCTATCTCTTTTTGTGTATAATGAATAGTTACTTCTCTATTTTAGCTGGTTTTCCTTGATTTTTATCCCGCTATTCGTGGGCAGTAATACTCCCACCTCATAATGGATCAAATAGAAGTATGAAATGATATACTGGATTTGTTTGTCTCATCTGCATCATGAATAATTGTTTGTAAAATAGATTCCCATATGTGGGGATCATCAGGTAAGAAATGTCCTGCATCTTTTATATAATGTGTTGTTACATGAGGAGTAGCTGAGGCTACTTTTTTTATTTCTTCTATTGAAGATAAAGTGTCGGCTGTACCATGCCAAATATGGATAGGAATAGAAATGTTTTGAAAATTAAATCCCCAGTGTTTTGCTAAGAGAGCAGGTTCTGCTACTGCTTCATCTACACTATTTCTTAACGCTTCTTTCATGTGGATCATAGTTAATTTAATATCTTCATCTGTTTGAATAAATTGTTGATCCCATTTGCATAAATGTCTATTTCCTTTTTTCATCCCTTGCATATATTTTTCAGGGTTCTTTTCCATTTGCTTTTTTTGAGCACGATATGCCCATTTTAATAGCAAAGGTAAGCGTTTGGAGATAAAGAAGGCAATTCGATTTTCGCGGCACATACTGGCTGGCGGCTCTTCATTTTCAAACGGAGTTGCACTAGAAACCATTTGTACGGATTGTAAGCGCTCAGGGATTTTGTAAGCACAGGCTGCTGCATAAGCGCCTCCGCCTGAGACACCTATAATAGAAAAAGTTTGGAGTTTTAGTTGATCTGCTATTTCATTTACATCTTCTGCCCAATTCAGAACTGTTCGATTCTGTTTTGGATCAGAGAGCCCGTAGCCAGGTCTATCTATTGAAATAAGTCGTATGCCTAATTGTTTCGCTACCATATCATCTGTTAATGCCCAAATTCTTGAACCGGGTGTACCATGAAACAGCATGACTCGTAATCCATTTGTTTTACCATATTCAATATAGGCTAACTTACGTCCGTCTTGTAAAGTTATGATGTGATCTTTCATATTATTCACTCCCATAATAAATTATAAACCGACTGTTCAGTCTAATCTTATAACGAGAGTAGTTTATTTGTAAATACTGGGATTTTCACTATATAATATAATATATTGGTAAAATGAAATACTGTATTATTTTTGTTCACAATCTAAAGAGAACGCTTCCATTAAAATCGATTCCATACTTAATATTATAACTTTCCCCTATATGTGATAAATTTCACAAATGGGTCATAAAATGTGAATACACTCACAAAAAAACGTGCTACAATATGTGTGTAAGGAAGTTAAACAATATAAAAACAGTATTTTAATTATTTACTTAAATGACAATGCTAATGATGATATTGAAAAATAGAGAGGGGATTTTACCATGAAAAAAGGTATTAACCGCGTAGTATTAGTAGGAACAGGAGCTGTAGGTTGCAGCTATGCATATTCTATGATTAACCAAGGTGTAGCTGAAGAGTTTGTTCTTGTTGACGTAAACGAAGCAAAAGCAGAAGGTGAAGCAATGGATTTGAGCCATGCGGTTCCATTTGCTCCATCTCCAACAAAAGTTTGGAAAGGTAGCTATGCGGATTGTAAAGATGCAGATCTTGTTGTTATCACTGCTGGATTACCACAAAAGCCAGGTGAAACTCGCTTAGATTTAGTTGAGAAGAATACAAAAATCTTTAAACAAATCGTTCGTGGTATTATGGATAGCGGATTTGATGGTATCTTCTTAATCGCAACTAACCCAGTGGACATTTTAACTTATGTAACTTGGAAAGAATCTGGATTACCAAAAGAGCGCGTACTTGGTTCTGGTACAACTTTAGACTCTGCTCGTTTCCGTTATATGCTAGGTGAGTACTTAGAGGTAGATCCACGTAACGTGCATGCGTATATTATTGGTGAACATGGTGATACAGAGCTTCCTGTATGGAGCCATACTACTATTGGTGTACAAAAGCTAGAAACAATTTTAGCGAACAATGAAAAGTACAATCAAAGCGAATTAGACGAAATCTTTGTAAATGTACGCGATGCTGCTTATCATATTATTCAACGTAAAGGTGCAACTTACTACGGTATCGGTATGTCACTATTACGTGTAACGAAAGCGATCTTAAACAACGAGAACAGCGTATTGACAGTATCTGCATATCTTGAAGGACAATACGGACAACAAGATGTTTACGTAGGTGTTCCAGCAGTTATCAACCGTCAAGGTATTCGAGAAGTTGTAGAGCTTGAATTAAATGCAGAAGAAGAATTGAAATTTGATCATTCCGTAAAAGTGCTAAAAGAGACTATGGCACCAGTACTATAATCCCAATTGTATAAATCCCTTTCCGGCCTCCCCTGTATATCCCTTTATTTCACCCCTTTACCGGAAAGGGTTTTTTTATGTTTTAATTTAATGGAAAACAATAACAGAATAGCGTTAAATTCCCCTTTTTTTTCACTAAAAAAATTATTTTAAAATAAAACGCTTTCAATAAATATTCGTCAAAATTCGATATTTTTCGGTTAAATTTCATAAAATTACCGCGAATTTCTATAAAAAAACGTATGTTTTTTTAGAAATTCGCAAGGATATTTCAATTTACTGAAGAATAGTAATAACATATTTAAAATTCTGTCATCTTGTGAGGTGAACATAGTGATTGAGACAAAGTGTAATGTGGAAGACATGTTATTGTTCCATGAAGAAAAGTTTTATGATAGCTATGAGATACTTGGTGCTCATTTGACGATGGAAAATGGGATGGAAGGTACACGTTTTTCCGTATGGGCACCTCATGCACAAGTTGTGAGTATTGTAGGAGATTTTAATGAGTGGAATAGCGAGATGCATGAAATGATACGAGTGACAGAGAAAGGGATTTGGTCTTTATTTATACCGCATGTTCCTCAGCAGGAATTATACAAGTATGCAATTCAAACACGAGAAGGGCATACTATTTTAAAAGCAGATCCGTATGCAATGTATGCTGAAGTACGGCCAAGTACGGCATCCGTTGTTTATGATATAAAAGGATACAAGTGGAAAGATCAGAAATGGTTTCAAAAAAAGAAACGAAAGCCGATCTATAATGAACCGTTAGCCATTTATGAGCTTCACTTTGGCTCTTGGAAAAAGAAAGAAGATGGGTCTTTTTATTCTTATAAAGAAATGGCAGATGAACTTATTCCGTATGTAACAGAGCACCAATTTACTCATATCGAAATTATGCCGCTCATTGAACACCCGTATGATCGTTCTTGGGGATATCAAGGAACGGGCTATTATACACCGACAAGTAGATACGGAACGCCACAAGATTTTATGTATTTTGTCGATGAATGTCATAAATATGGGATCGGTGTCATCTTAGATTGGGTGCCAGGACATTTTTGTAAAGATGCTCATGGACTTTATTTATTTGACGGGGAACCGGCATATGAATATAAAGATCTTGATGTGCAAGAAAACCGTGTATGGGGGACGGTGAATTTTGATTTAGGAAAACAAGAAGTGCGAAATTTCCTTATTTCAAATGCGCTATTTTGGATGAAGTTTTATCATATTGACGGTTTTCGGGTAGATGCGGTTGCGAATATGTTGTATTGGGAGCGAAATGGAGGGCAGGAAAGCAATGAGCATGCAGTATCATTCCTGCAACAGTTGAATGAAGCTGTATTTGCAGAAGATCCCACTTTTTTAATGACTGCGGAAGATTCAACGGCATGGCCACTCGTAACAGCACCGACTTATGAAGGTGGACTTGGCTTTAATTATAAGTGGAATATGGGCTGGATGAATGACATTTTAAAATATATGGAATGTGCGCCGGAGTATCGGAAATATATTCATGATAAAGTAACATTTTCGCTGCTGTACGCGTATTCTGAGAATTTTATTTTACCTTTATCACATGATGAGGTTGTACATGGGAAGAAGTCGCTGTTAAATAAAATGCCAGGTGACTATTGGGCCAAGTTTGCTCAGCTTCGTTTATTGTACGGCTATTTATTTGCACATCCAGGGAAGAAACTGCTCTTTATGGGTGGTGAGTTTGGACAATTTGATGAATGGAAAGACCTTGAAGACTTAGATTGGAGTTTACATGATTTTGAGATGCATAATTGTATGCATGATTATTTCAAGGAGCTCATAGCATTGTATAAGCGTTCTAAGCCGCTTTGGCAGCTTGACCATACACCGAAAGGCTTTCAGTGGATCGATGCGGATAACCGTGAACAAAGTGTTTTTTCGTTTATTCGCCAAGGAGAAAGAGAAGAGGATGTTCTCGTTATCGTTTGCAATTTTACAAGCGCGGTGTATGAAAATTATAAAGTTGGTGTACCGGCATTTCGCTATTATAACGAAATTTTAAATAGCGATAGTTCTGCATATGGCGGTTCGGGACAAATTAATAAAAAGCGATTAAAGACGATTATGGAACCTTATCATAATCAGCCTGCACATGTCGAAATGACAATACCACCATTTGGAATTTCAATTTTACGACCAGTGAAAACACGAAAGGGGAGTAGTAAACAAGATGGTTCAAAAACAGAAGTGCGTAGCAATGTTATTAGCAGGGGGAAAAGGTAGTCGTCTAAGTGCATTAACAAAAAATCTAGCTAAGCCAGCTGTTCCATTTGGGGGGAAATATCGCATTATTGATTTTGCATTAAGTAACTGTGCGAATTCTGGTATTGAAACAGTCGGGATTTTAACACAATACCAGCCGTTAGAGTTGCATAGTTATATCGGTATTGGAGATGCATGGGATTTAGACCGTGTAAATGGAGGGGTTACTGTACTTCCTCCTTATGCCGAGTCTTCAGGTGTGAAATGGTATACAGGAACGGCAAGTGCCATTTATCAAAATTTAAACTATTTAAAGCAGTATGATCCAGAACATGTTCTCATTTTATCTGGAGATCATATTTATAAGATGGATTATGCAAAAATGCTTGATTATCATATGGAACGAGAAGCGGATGTCTCTATTTCTGTTATTGAAGTACCTTGGGATGAAGCGAACCGCTTTGGCATTATGAATACAAATGAAGCGATGGAAATTATTGAATTTGAAGAAAAGCCGCAATTTCCAAAGAGTAATCTAGCTTCAATGGGAATTTATATTTTTAACTGGGCTATTTTAAAAGAGTATTTAGAAATGGATGCAAGAAATCCAGAATCTAGTAATGACTTCGGGAAAGATGTGATTCCGCTTTTACTAGACGAAGGTAAAAAACTTGTTGCGTACCCATTTAGTGGGTATTGGAAAGATGTTGGAACAGTGAAGAGCTTATGGGAGGCAAATATGGATCTACTTCAGGAAGATTCATCGCTTAATTTATATGACTTTGATTGGAGAATTTGTTCTGTAAATCCGAATCAGCCGCCGCAATATATTGCACCATCAGCAGAAGTGGAAGAATCGTTAATTAATGAAGGCTGTGTTGTTGAAGGGAATGTGCAGCATTCTGTATTGTTTCAAGGGGTAATTGTAGAGGAAGGAAGCAGAATTGTCGATTCAGTTATTATGCCAGATGCTAAGATTGGAAAGAATGCTGTGATTGAGCGTGCTATTGTTGCGCCAGGAATGGTTATTGAAGATGGAACAATTATTCGTCCAGAAAAAAATATAGAAGACGTTTTGTTAATTGCAGAGGAAATGTAAAGTGTGATGAATGATTTGTAAGGGAAGGTATATATAAATCCAAGTTAAAAAATGACAGAAAAATCCTTTTCTTTTTAGGTGGGCGAGAGCCTCTGGACATGTGTAGAAGCGGTCAGTTCCTTATTCTGCCACATGCAATGGTTTAAAACAAAGGGAGAAAGCGAGAGCAAGTCTTTTTTTGTTCTGCATAGCAGCAAT
>NZ_JBITWA010000010.1:6183-165131 GCF_044543425.1 Bacillus sp. NPDC077411
ATTTATATGTATAGAAGTTAAAAAACATCATAAATCTCTTTTCTTAAGGGGGACGAGAGCCTCTGGCCATGCGTAGAAGCGGTCAGTGCCTTATCCTGCCACATGCAATGGTTTAAAACAAAGGGAGAAAGTGAGAGCAAGTCTTTTTTTGTTCTGCATAGCAGCGATTTATATGTATAGAAGTTAAAAAACATCATAAATCTCTTTTCTTAAGGGGGACGAGAGCCTCTGGCCATGCGTAGAAGCGGTCAGTGCCTTATCCCTGCCACATGCAATGGTTTAAAACAAAGGGAGAAAGCGAGAGAAGAATCTTTTGTTCTGCATAGCAGCAATCTTTATGTCGAAAGGTCAAAATGAATTTCTATAAGTGGTTTTTATGAATGACTATTTTACTGTCTGTTAGAGCGCGACGAAAAGGGGATGAGATGAGTGAGAGAATCAATGTTAGGAATTATTAATGCGACAGAGAATTTTCCATCATTGCAGCAAGTAACAAATCATCGATCATTGGCGGTATTGCCGTTTGGCGGACGTTACCGTTTAATAGATTTTATGCTTTCCAATATGGTAAATTCTCATATTCATAGTGTAGCTATTTTCACAAGTCATAAAAATCGTTCTCTCATGGATCATCTCGGTTCTGGGAAACAGTGGGATCTAGATCGAAAACGCGACGGCTTATTTTTATTTCCTCCAAATTGCCAATGTATGCAAGATGAGTTTGGATCGTTTGCTCATTTTAGTAGACATATTGACTACTTTTTACGTAGTAAGCAAGAATATGTTGTGATTACAAATAGTCATGTTGTAACAGCGCTTGATTTCCAAGCTGTATTAGAGCGTCATTTATATACAAACGCACATATTACGGAAGTATGTCACCGTGGTAAGTCGCTTCAGACGTATGTACTAAAGAAGGAGTTATTATTACATTTGTTTGAGACGTATCAAGAACTGGGCTACTATAGCTTACTTGATGTTGTCAAAGAAAAACGAAATGCTTCGCTGCGTATGGAAAGATATGAGCATACTGGTTATGTGGCAGTCATAGATTCAATTGAAAGTTACTATAAACATAGTTTGGAGATACTGCAGCCGTGCATTTGGAAGCAACTCTTTAAAAAAGAGGCGCCAATTTTTACGAAAGTAAAGGATGAACCACCAACAAGGTACGGAAAAGAGGCAAGTGTACATAATACGATGATTGCTAATGGCAGCATTATTGAAGGGGAAGTAGAAAATAGCGTTGTCTTTCGTTCTGTAAAGATTGGAAAAGGCTCTATCGTTCGTAATAGCATTATTATGCAAAAGAGCCAAATTGGAGAGAATTGTATACTAGATGGTGTAATCCTTGATAAAGATGTAAAGATTGAAGATGGAACAATATTAACAGGTTCAAGTTATCCATTTGTTGTAGAGAAAGGAAAGATTCAAAGTAGTGATGTAACAATTCATTAAGATAAGAATTGAGAGGAGGAATCTGCATGCGCGGCATAGGTAAATGTAGTTTACCTATGCTTGACTATTGCGGAGAGACGACTACAGTGAATATTTTATTTGCAGTATCAGAGTGCGTACCATTTATTAAATCGGGTGGATTAGCAGATGTGGCTGGGGCACTTCCGAAGGCGTTACAAAAGCTTGGGATGAACGTGCGCGTTATGCTTCCATATTATAGTTTAATTCCGGAGCATATAAGAAAAAAATGTGTGCTTCATAAAGTGATTACGGTTCAGCTTGGCTGGCGTAATCAATATTGCGGTATTTTGAAAATGGAACATAAAGAAATTACGTATTACTTTATCGACAATGAGTATTATTTTAAACGTGATTCACTATATGGTCATTATGATGATGGCGAACGTTTTTCATTTTTCTCAAAGGCAGTATTAGAGTGCATTCCATATTTAGATTTTGAAGTGGATGTTCTGCATTGCCACGATTGGCATACAGCGATGGCAAATTTTTTATTGCGAGAAAAATATCGTGAGCAGCCATTATATGAAAAGATAAAGACGGTTTTTACGATTCATAATTTGCAGTTTCAAGGGGTGTTCCCGCGCATTGTTATGAATGACTTATTAGAGCTTGGTGATGAGTATTTTCATAGTGAACAACTTGAATTTTACGGAAACATTAACTTTATGAAAGGCGGAATTATTGCCTCTGATATCATTACAGCGGTAAGTCCGACATATAAAGAAGAAATTCAATATTCGTTTTTCGGAGAGAAGTTAGATGGTTTACTGCGTAAATATAACGATAAACTTGTTGGGATTGTAAATGGAATTGATGATGTGTTGTACAACCCAAAGAATGATAAAACGATAGCGACAATGTATGATGCAAATTCACTCTATAAAAAAAGAGAGAATAAACGTGCTCTGCAGCGTTATTTTGGATTACCAGAAAAAGAAGATGCACCAATTATTGCAATGGTTACTCGTTTAACGAAGCAAAAAGGATTAGATTTAGTGCGTCATGTTTTTCATGAAATCATGCAAGAAGATGTGCAATTTATTGTGCTTGGGTCAGGCGATAAAGAATATGAACAGTTTTTTGAACACATGGCATATGAATACTCAGATAAAGTGAAAGTGTATATTGGGTTTCATGAAGAACTGGCACATCAAGTATATGCCGGGGCCGATTTATTTTTAATGCCATCTTTATTTGAGCCATGTGGTCTTGGTCAGCTCATTGCTCTTATGTACGGGGCGATTCCAATTGTACGGGAAACAGGCGGTTTAAATGATACTGTTCAATCGTATAATGAAGCTACAAATGAAGGAAATGGCTTTAGTTTTACGAACTTTAATGCGCACGATATGCTGCATACAGTGCAGCGTGCTCTGCATTATTATCACGACAAAAAGGTATGGCAGTCTCTTATGAAACGTGCGATGACAGAGGATTATAGCTGGAAGCAGTCTGCACAGCAATATAAGGAGCTATATGAAAGCTTGTCCGGCTCACATCAAGAATCGCAGTCTAATAAGGAAGAAAAGAAGAGTAATCATAAGCAACCGATTTTTTCTGTTAACAAGTAGTAGGATAGAGCGAACCACCAGTGGAAAAACCATTGCTGGAAGTTTCACTTTGAAAGAGGTGAGAAAGTTGTTCTCAAATACAGAGAATTTTAAAGCTGCTTTTTTAGAAAAGCTCGAAACAATGTATGGGAAAAGTTTTAAAGATTCGACTGTGCAAGATCAATATAATACGCTTGGTCATATGGTACGTGAATATATTAGTCAGCGCTGGATTGGGACGAATGAACGGTACCGGACAGATAATCAGAAGCAAATGTATTATTTATCTATTGAGTTTTTATTAGGACGTTTGTTAGGAAGTAATATATTAAATTTAGGAATACGCGATGTATGTGAACGAGGATTAGAAGAGCTTGGGATTTATTTGCAAGATCTTGAGGAAATTGAAGCGGATGCTGGCCTTGGAAATGGCGGTCTCGGTCGTTTAGCTGCCTGTTTTCTTGATTCGCTTGCTTCGTTAAATTTACCAGGACACGGGTGTGGGATTCGCTATAAGCACGGTTTGTTTGATCAAAAAATTGTGGATGGTTATCAAATTGAACTGCCAGAGCAATGGCTGCGGCACGGAAATGTTTGGGAGGTACGAAGGCATGACCAAGCGGTGGAAGTTAGTTTTTGGGGACAAGTTGATACATTTCAGTCTGGTGGGCGTTTGGAGTTTCGGCACATTAATGCGGAAACGATTATGGCTGTACCGTATGATGTACCTGTTGTTGGGTATGAGACAAGTACTGTCAATACGCTGTGCCTTTGGAGTGCAGAGCCGGTTCCATTTCCGCCGAACTGCAAGGACGTATTAAAATATAAGCGAGAAACAGAAGCGGTGTCGGAGTTCTTATATCCAGATGATACGCATGATGAAGGGAAAATACTTCGTTTGAAACAGCAATATTTTCTTGTGTCGGCCAGCTTACAAAAAATTGTACGGTTGCACCGGGAACGAAATGGTACGCTTCGTAATTTGCATGAGAAAATTGCCATTCATATTAATGATACGCATCCGGTTTTAGCAATTCCAGAATTAATGCGCATTTTGCTTGATGAGGAAAAGATGAGTTGGGAAGATGCGTGGTACGTTACAACACATACGATTTCTTATACAAATCACACAACTTTATCGGAAGCGTTAGAAAAATGGCCGATTCATATTTTCGAACCGCTATTACCACGCATTTATATGATTGTACAAGAAATTAATGAGCGTTTTTGTCATGAATTATGGGACCGCTATTCGTATGATTGGAATCGTATCGAAAACATGGCAATTATCGCTCATGGGCTTGTGAAGATGGCGCATTTGGCAATTGTGGGCAGTCATAGTGTAAACGGCGTTGCGAAAATTCATACGGAAATATTAAAACAGCGAGAAATGCGGTTGTTTTATGAGTTTTATCCAGAGAAGTTTAATAATAAGACAAATGGAATTACGCATCGGCGCTGGTTATTAAAAGCAAATCCACAGCTATCGAAATTAATTTGTGACACAATTGGAACAGATTGGATGAAAGAGCCGGATCAGCTGCAAGCTTTAGAAAATTATAAATACGATGCAGCGTTTCAGGATTCGCTTCATAATGTAAAACAAGTGCGAAAAGAATTGCTAATGAAACGGATTGAAAAACAAACTGGTATTGTTGTGGATCCGTATTCCATTTTTGATGTACAAGTAAAGCGTCTGCATGCTTATAAGCGGCAATTGTTAAATGTATTGCATATTTTATATTTGTATAATCGTTTAAAAGAAGATTCTAGTTTTTCCTTTTATCCGCGTACATTTATTTTTGGTGCAAAGGCATCGCCTGGTTATTATTATGCAAAAAAGATTATTAAACTCATAAATGAATTGGCGCGAAAAGTAAATGATGATCCGTATGTCAATCAATATATGAAAGTTATTTTTCTAGAAAACTATCGCGTTTCACTTGCTGAAGATATTTTTCCAGCAGCAGATGTAAGTGAACAAATTTCAACTGCAAGTAAAGAAGCATCGGGAACCGGAAATATGAAATTTATGATGAACGGTGCGATAACGCTAGGTACGCTAGATGGTGCAAATGTTGAAATTAAAGAAGCTGTTGGGAATGATGCTATTTTTATTTTTGGTTTAACGGCTGAAGAAGTGCTGCATTATTATCAAAATGGCGGATACCGTGCAAGCGATTATTATCATCATGATACACGCATTCAAAAAGTTGTTAATCAGCTGACAAATGGTTTTTTTGAAGATGCGGGTGATGAGTTTGAAGCCATTTTTGATTCTCTCCTTATTCAAAATGATGAATATTTTGTTCTTCGGGATTTCGCACCATATGCAGATATGCAAGAAAAAGTTGGAGAAACATACGAAAATCGAAAAAAATGGTTAGAAATGAGTACGATGAATATTGCGAAATCTGGTCATTTTGCAAGTGATCGAACAATTTTGCAGTACAGTCATGATATTTGGAGAATCACAGAAGGTATGTGGGTGAGATAAAGTGGGGGGCTTACTGCCTAACAATATATCGGCGGAATCAGAGCATTTATCGGCGATTCGACACAAGCTAAAGACCCTTCGACGTTGTTCGACATGAAAAACGACTTGGAAAATTCCAAGTCGTTTTACTTTACTACAGAAATAGAATAGAACGTTGTATATAATATATAGATTCACTTTGATTTTCCAACATATAAACCGCTGCTATGCAAAATACAACATGCCCGCTACTGGCCTGCTCTTTTTGTTTTAAACATCGCACGTAGCAGAAAAAGGCCCTGACCGCTTCTATACATGGCCAGTTGCTCTCCCCACCTAAAAAAGGAGGGTTTATGTCGTTTTTTTAATTTGTATTTATATATACCGTGTCCATCGTAAATAAGTATAAAAGATTACTACAATTCTTCAAATGTATCCCTTTGAAAATGAGTAGAAATTGCCATTTTATATGTTGTAATGTGATGGTTTTTTATAAAGGAATGCATATTTTTTGTAAATGTCATACTACGATGGGTATGGGAATATTCCCATTCATTTTCTTCAAATTGTACTTTACGTGGAGGAAGAAGCGGAACAACATCAAATAGATTTACGAAACGAAAGCTATTGGCAACTTGTATTTTATAATAATTTCGAAAGGCGATATCACCGACTTTTGGAGAGCCGAAACTGTAGAGTGCGTAATGAGAGAATGAAGTGTTTACACGAGCATCTAGTATGTGCAAAGTAGCAAGGGCTCCTCCTAAACTATGTCCAGTAACGAAAAGAGCTTTAGAGGAAGACAAGGAAACGAGGGTATCCATAATTGTATCTCGGCATGATTCATAAATAGAAAGAAAACCGCTATGAACATGCCCACTGTTTGCAGTAAATGGGTACGGTTTTTGTTGGACGATAGAATCAGCAATCCAATCACGGTCTGATTGTGTCCCGCGAAAGGCTACAATAATTTGATCGTCCGACTCTAAAATGAATCCAAACCATTCTGTTTCTTGAATAGCTGTTGCTTGAAAGCCTTGTACATACCGGAAACCTTTCGGAATAGTAAAAATGCCATTTTGGTTATATTGCTCATATGTTAGTTCGCAGCATGTAGCTAACAATATAGCGGTATCCTTATGAAAGGATACAGAAGTTGGCATAGAAAAATCCTCCTCATGATGAAGTATAATTCAATATATGAGGAGGATATATGTTTCATTCTTTTACAAGATTATTCGCTTCCATCAAGAATGCGGCCGATCCCGCCAAGAATACTACCTTCTCCAGAGTTTTTTGCCCCTGGTCCTATGATGCGCTCCGCTAAGCGGCTTAATGTTAAGGATTGAACCCAAACTGTTCCAGGTCCTTGTAATGTTGCGAAGAATAGGCCTTCGCCGCCGAAGATTGCGCTTTTTACATTGCCAACAAATTGAATATCATAATCAACATCTTTCGTCATAGCAACAAGGCAGCCTGTATCAATTTTGAGTTTTTCTCCTGGCTTTAAATCACGCTGATAAACTGTTCCACCAGCATGCATGAACGCAAGGCCGTCACCTTCAAGCTTTTGCATAATAAATCCTTCGCCGCCGAAGAAACCACTGCCTATTTTTTTCGTAAATTCAATACCGACAGAAACACCTTTTGCAGCACATAGGAAAGAATCTTTTTGACAGATTACCTTTCCTTGATATTTCGTTAAATCAACAGGAATAATTTTCCCAGGGTACGGAGCTGCAAATGAGACGTGACGTTTTTCATACCCTGTATTTGTAAATACAGTCATAAACATGCTCTCACCTGTCACAAGGCGTTTTCCAGCACCAACAAGTTTGCCGAAAAATCCACCTGTTTGGGCGGAACCGTCACCAAATACCGTTTCCATTTCAATATTGTCTTCCATCATCATCATAGCACCAGCTTCAGCAACTACGCTCTCCTCTGGATCTAATTCAATTTCAACAAATTGCATGTCATCGCCATATAATTTGTATTCGATTTCATGTGCTTTCATCGTTTCACCTCAAGTAATAAATATGTATGAATATATTTATATTGTACCGGAATATCTTCAAATAGAAAATACAAGTTTTGTAAATTTTCAAACAAGATATTTCTGTTTTGTTTGACGTTTTATTTCGGGCATGATATAGTAAAAGAACTATTGAGCTGCATAATGTGGTACGGAAATAAAGCGTGTTCGTTTCAAAGCATTAGCTTGTGAGAAAATCATGATGTTTATCTCTACCTTTGTATGTAGTTTCCAATAGATAGATTTCTTTTTTATTTTAGGAGGTACATGCAATGCAAACAGGAAAAGTAAAATGGTTTAACGGCGAAAAAGGTTTCGGTTTCATCGAAGTTGAAGGTGGCGAAGATGTATTCGTACATTTCTCTGCAATTCAAGGCGAAGGCTTCAAAACTTTAGAAGAAGGTCAAGAAGTTTCTTTCGAAATCGTTGAAGGTAACCGTGGACCTCAAGCTGCTAACGTTACTAAAAAGTAATGATGGCAAAAAGAAACATTCCTAAATAAGGAATGTTTCTTTTTTTATGGCCTTGAACTGGACTCGTCTGAGGAAAGTTCGCCTTTAAATGTTCTTGCTTCGTAGTCATCTAGCATTTGTTCATATTCTTCGTGTTCTTCTGTAGCGTATACTTGCACGTTTTTTCCGTACATATCTGTTCCGATAAAGTTTTCAAAATCCTCAACATATCCGCGAGGTTCCTCGGCATCTACATACATCTCATCAAAATTTTTAGAGTCGCGGCGCTCTAAATCAGAAGGTGTTTCGGATGTTCCATATAAAGCAACGTCTTGCCAAGCATCTTCAGCGTCATATCCAACGGCACTATCCATATCATATTTACCAAAAGGCGGCTCGATAAGTTCTTCCTCAATCGGACGTGCGCCAAGGATTAGCTTATTATGTGTGTGTTCGATACAAGTGGTGGCGGTTGGCATGGCTTCTAAACGTTCAAGAGGAATTGGTTCACCTGATACTTCACAAACCCCATATGTTCCAGCTTCTATTTTTTCTAGGGCGTGTTTTACATCTGTAAGTTGTTTATGCCAAAATTCTACTAATCCTAAGTCCTTCTCGCGTTCATACAATTCTGTTCCCATATCCCCAGGATGATTATCATATGCAGAGAGTTCGCCAACTGCATCGCGTTCAGAAGCTTGCCCTGAATGCTCATGATTTTGCAGCGTATGTTCCAGCTCTTGTTTTTGCTTTTGTAGTACAGATTGAAAATGATCCATTTGTTGTGGAGTTAGCATAAAATCCACCTTCCTACAATTCGGTTTCTTTAAGTAGTATGAGCTCAATTGCAGGAATTATGAAAAATAATCCGTTAATATATCGGTGGTTCAACGTAATATAGAGTGAAACTCCCATCAGTAGGAGACTTACTGTGGGTTTAAAATAAAGTCGTGACATAAAGTGAAACTTTAATCAGTGGGGGTTTTCTTTATCCCCCACTGATTATTAGTTGAACCAATCGGGCTTTTACGGGCAGTTTATCTCTCGCCTAACTTCTTTGCTTTTGCTGAATTTTGAGGGGGGAGTATTACTGCCCGTTAATGCGGGATAAAAAAATTGCGAAGTTTTTCTCCTTTAAATGTTTTGTCTGAAGAGGATTTTTATGTAAGAACATCTAATATTGAAAAGTGTTTCAAGGAAGGATAAGTGATGGCATCTCAGTAAAAGCCCGCTCTTAATGCTATAAAAAGAGTGACAACAATAAGCAACCTTTTTTGTCGGTACACTAAACTATTGGAGGGATTAAAATGTTAAATGAAAATGTCGTCCTCTACACTGAAGAAAATGGTATCGCAAGAATTACACTAAACAGACCGGAAGCACTAAATGCGTTAAACCGAGATGTTCTTGAACAACTTTCGTCCGTCTTAGACAGGGTTAAAACTGATTCAGGTGTAAAGGCAGTGATAATCATCGGTGCCGGAGAAAAGGCATTTTCCGCAGGTGCTGACATTCAGTTTCTCAATAAAGCCACTCCGTTAGAAGTACGAGATTTAGCTCAGTTAGCTGTTACAGTTACTAATAAAATTGAGTCATTGGGAAAAGTAGTTGTTGCTGCCATTAACGGCTTCGCACTAGGAGGCGGACTGGAATTAGCTGAATCCTGTACGCTCCGTGTTTGTGCTAATCATGCTAGATTAGGACATCCTGAAGTCCGTATTGGAGCAGTTGCTGGTTTTGGAGGAACTACGAGACTGCCCAGACTTATAGGTAAGGGGCGTGCTACAGAACTATTGCTCACCGGAAACGTGATAAGCGCAGACGAAGCTTATAGAATAGGACTGGTTAATAAGATTGTTGAACCCGATAAATTACTATCAGAAGTAGAAACGCTTATTTTAGAAATTTTGTCTCAGGCTCCTATCGCAGTGAAAATGACTTGGGAGGCAATTCATCGGGGAGGTAATTTAACTTTAGAAGAATCCGCACTTCTCGGTGCAGATTATTTTGGTTTGATAGCGTCCACCGAGGACTTCAGGGAAGGAACTAAATCATTTCTAGAAAAGACCCAACCATTATTTAAAGGAAGATAGTTAATGAAAACAATCATGTGTGGATTTAAAATAAAGTTTGATGAAAATAACACAAAATCTTGGGATAACCCCTTGATTTTATTAAACTTTAATCCAATTCAACACTTACTGCTCGTTCATGCGGGATAAAGACGATTTGACAACATACAACATAAATGCACCTAAAAAACGCAAGTGCTTCTACACTTGCGCCTTTTTTATAGGAAATATCCAAGTAATAACCCAATTCCCATTAAAAATCCAAAAATTGTATTTGTTTTTGCTGTGGCAATCATCGCAGGTGCCATTTCCATTGGAATGCTCTTTCCGATAAAACCTTTCGTTGCTTTAAATGCCTTTGGAACACTTAAAAAGACTACAAGCATCCATGGCGAGGCAATACCGACAAGAATAAGGGCAATCGTCCATATATAAGAAATGATAAACATAGATGCCAATATGCTAATTGCATTGTTTCTTCCAACTAAAATAGCTAATGTTCTTCTGCCGTTTTCTTTGTCGCCATCTAAATCGCGAATATTATTCGCAAGTAGAATGGCTCCGATTAAAATTGCATTTGGAATGGAGAGTAATACAACTTCTGATGTTACCATTCCGGTTTGAATAAAGAATGAAATTCCAATAATAATAACACCCATAAATAGCCCCGCTGTTAATTCACCAAAAGGTGTATAAGCAATTGGAATTGGACCGCCTGTATATAAATAGGCAACAGCCATACATACAAGACCAAGTGCTGCGAGCCACCAACTGGAGTTCATACAAATGTAAACTCCTAATAGAATTGCAATGCCAAAGAATCCGAACGCTAAACTCAATACTGTTTTTGGCTGAATCCCATCGCGAACGATTGCACCGCCAATTCCAACAGATCCTTCATGATCGAGCCCTCTTTTGTAATCAAAGTATTCATTAAACATGTTTGTTGCTGCTTGTATGAGAAGGCAAGCAAGAAGCATGATAAGGAAAAGAGGCACATTTATTTTGTTAATACCTTCAACTTCCATCGCATAAGCTGTTCCAATAAAAACAGGCACAAAGGCTGCAGTTAATGTATGAGGACGTAATAAGCTCCACCAAATACGCCAGCCTGTTTGTTTACTTGGCTTTGGCTGCATGGAAGAGGGATTTATTTCAACTTTTGCATCCATATGGAATCCTCCTATCTGTCTATCGTATAAAATAAAATGAGTCCTAACACGGGGCAAAGCCCACAATTAAGTGTAGGAAAAGCGTCATATAGTGTCAACGTTTATTTTCTAGGAATGTACTCGGATTTTCTCAGAAATGCTAAACATTGACACACCTTTCATTTGAGGTGTATCTTAAAATCAAGCGTATTTATGACTATTTTTCGCCCATAGGGGGGAGATTTTGTGATTCAAACGAAACAACATGATGTAAAAGATGTGATTCTGACTGCAATTCAGCGCGCAGCTGAGAGACAAGTACTCGTTAGTTTTGTAAAGCAAGTGGAATGGGTCGATCCACTCCTTTTTTATGCAGCAGGAACACAATTTGGATATAGAGATAGATGTTACTTTGCAGACCCAGCACAGCACGTTATTTTCGCTGGAATAGGTTCTGCTTTTACTATAGCAAATTCTTCTAAAAAGCGCTTTCAAAATGCTCGCAGGGAGTGGGCAAAGGTGAGAGAAGAAGCGGTAATTCACCGCGGTGCTTATAAATTTGGGACAGGACCGCTTTTGTTTGGTGGTTTTTCCTTCGATCCGCGAAAAGAAAGAACAGACTTGTGGAAGACATTTGACGATACGACGTTGCAATTACCAGCCTTTTTGTTAACGGTAAAAAATGAAAAAGCTTGGTTAACGGTAAACCGTTTCGTATCTGGAAATGATTGTGCGGAAAAGATTTACGAGGAATTGCAAAGTGCTGAGAAGCAATTGTTGCAGCAAAGTAAGCATCCCTTTGCAGAAGAACATGTAACCATTCTTTCAAAAGTAGAGGTAGAACCGGAGAAATGGTTGCAAGCAATTAAACAAGTGCAGGAAGAAATGAAGCGAGGCGCTGTTCAAAAAGTTGTGTTAGCTCGTGAAATGCAACTTGTTATGGATAAAGATGTAGATTCGACTTCTGTTTTGGCAGCACTTCGTATTGGACAACCGGATTGTTACGTATTTGCGTTTGATTATAAAGGAACATGTTTCTTAGGAGCAACGCCAGAGAGGCTTCTTCGCAAAGAGGGAGAAACATATACATCTATGTGTCTTGCCGGTTCGATTGGACGAGGTGCTTCAGAAGAGGAAACGAAAGAGAATGGATACGAGCTTTTGCATGATAAGAAAAATTTAGCAGAGCATGCTTATGTTGTAAACATGATTCGCAGTGTGTTAACAAAGCATTGTGAAACAGTTGATATTCCATATGAACCGAGTGTATTGAAGACGAAAAATTTACTTCATTTATATACATCAGTAGAGGCAAACGGAAATGGTGATTTGTTAACGATTATTGAAGAGCTTCACCCAACACCAGCTCTTGGCGGGACGCCGCGAGAAGAAGCACTAAAACTCATTCGTGAAGTAGAACTATTAGACCGTGGTTTATACGGAGCGCCAATTGGCTGGATGGATGAGCAGGGAAACGGTGAGTTTGCGGTGGCACTTCGCTGCGGGTTATTGTCTGGCAAACATGCTTCATTATTTTCCGGTTGCGGTATTGTCATAGATTCGAAGCCGCATTTGGAGTATGAAGAAACAAGATTGAAATTTAAGCCGATGCTTTCTGCTTTGGAGGGACTATCTAGATGAGCGATCATATAGAAGCACTATCATATTACTTAGGCGCGTTTGTTGATGAATTGGCGCGCCTAAGTGTAGAGGATGTTGTCATTAGCCCGGGTTCGCGGTCAACGCCGCTTGCCTTATTAATGGCGCAGCATGAACAAATTCGCACATATTTACACGTAGATGAAAGATCAGCGGCCTTTTTTGCGCTTGGCATTGCGAAGGCAAAAAAACGCCCTGTCGCCTTGTTATGTACGTCAGGAACAGCGGCAGCAAACTATTATCCGGCTGTATGCGAAGCATTTCATTCGCGCGTCCCACTTCTCGTGTTGACAGCGGATCGTCCGCATGAATTACGAGATATTGGTGCACCGCAAGCGATGAATCAATTTCATTTGTTCGGTTCGTTTGTGAAACAATTTATAGAAATGGCACTTCCAGAAGCAGTAGAACCAATGTATCGGTATGCGCGGATGACAGCCGGACGAGCAGTAGCTGGGGCGTTGCAAACGCCAAAAGGACCTGTTCATCTAAACTTTCCGCTTCGTGAGCCGTTAATTCCGGACTTTTCTTTAGAAGAATTATGGGAAAAAGGACGCGGAGAATATGGCGCAACCATTCATCAAGGGAAAATAGCAGTGACGGACGAATATGCAGCATCTTTACGAGAGCGCCTTTCGCATATGGAAAAGGGGCTTATTGTATGTGGAGATGATAGTCATCCGAATATTGCAGAAGCTGTCGTGGCTTTTTCTAAAGCATACGGTTATCCGATTGTTGCAGATCCGCTTTCTGGGCTGCGCAGCGGTCTTCACGATAAAGAGACAATTATCGATTGCTATGACACTTTTTTACGTAACGAACAACTTCGTGATAACTGGAAACCAGATGTGATTATTCGCTTCGGTGGTATGCCGGTTTCTAAAGCACTTACGCAATATTTAAAAAAGCAAACGGAAGCATTGCATATTGTCGTTGATGAATCTGGAAATTGGCGAGATCCGGTGCTTATGTCCACAGAAGTTGTGTATGCAAATGACGCTACATTTTGTGAGCAGCTTGCAAATGATGCGAAGCAGCGAAGCGAACGAGAGTGGCTTCATATGTGGCAACATATGAATGCCGCAGTAAAAGAGAAGCTTACAGAAATGGAATGGTATGAGCACGCATTTGAAGGAAAGGTAATTACAGAACTTGTAGATGTTTTGCCGGAAGATGCAACTTTATTTGTAAGTAATAGTATGCCGATTCGCGACACAGATACGTTTTTCTTCACAAATGAGAAGAACATTGAAGTAGTAGCCAATCGCGGTGTAAACGGTATTGACGGCATTATTTCGACGGCGCTTGGAGTAAGTGTAGCTCGCAAGCCGCTCGTATTAGTCGTGGGAGATTTAGCGTTTTACCATGATTTAAACGGATTGTTAGCGGCAAAACTACATGATTTACATGCGACGATTGTTGTTGTAAACAATGATGGTGGCGGTATTTTCTCATTTTTACCACAGTATGGACAAAAAGAACATTTTGAAGCGCTATTTGGCACGCCGCTCGGACTTGATTATGAACATGTCGTGAAGATGTATAACGGTTCATTCCAGCGCGTACATACGTGGGAAGCGTTTCGTCATGAAGTAGAGCAAGGAACGAGAGAAGATGGACTGCATGTTATTGAAATAAAAACAGATCGCGAAGAAAACTTGCAGCTTCACCGCGACGTTATGAAAAGGGCAGCAGCAACTGTTTCACGAGCATTGCAAGGTGAAGAGAAATGAAAGTAAACGTACATGGTATTTCGTACGAATATGAAGTGATTGGAAGCGGTGAGCCGCTTCTTGTCCTTCATGGCTTCACCGGCAGTATGGAAACGTGGCGTTCGTTTGTTCCGGTGTGGAGCGAGCAGTTTCAAGTCATTTTAGTTGATCTGATCGGACATGGTAATACAGAAAGTCCAGAAGAAATCCAGCACTATCACATAGAAACGGTAGCTGCGCACCTCATTGCTGTGCTTGATCATTTGCAAATCGAGAAAGCGCATCTATTAGGGTATTCTATGGGAGGGCGCCTGGCGCTTACACTTGCTTGTTTATATCCAAAGCGTGTCTCGTCTCTTTTATTAGAAAACTGTACAGCAGGACTCACAGCAGAAGAAGAACGTAAAGAGCGCAGACAGAAGGATGAACAGCTTGCTGACAAGATTGAACGAGAAGGCGTTGCTGCTTTTGTTGAAAAGTGGGAAAACATTCCGCTTTTTGCTATGCAAAAAAAGCTGCCTCTCCATGTACAAGCTCGTGTACGTGAAGAAAGATTAGCGAATCATCCCAGGGGCCTTGCAAATAGCTTACGGGGCATGGGAACAGGAGCGCAGCCATCTTGGTGGAATGAACTAGAACACTTGCAAATGCCTGTCTTACTTATGAGCGGAGAATATGATGAAAAGTTCTTTCACATCTTAACAAAGATGAAAAAACAGATCCCTCATGCTGAATTTGTACAAATTATTGGATCGGGTCATGCAATTCATGTGGAACAACCGCAAAAGTTTGATACAATAGTAAGGGGCTTTTTACAAAACATAAAAGGAGGTAGAAATAAATGACGATTGAATGGGTAAAAGAAGGAAATTATGAAGATATTATTTATTCCACATACAATGGAATCGCAAAGATTTCGATTAACCGTCCTGAAGTACATAATGCATTCCGGCCAAAAACGGTAATGGAGTTAATCGATGCGTTTGCACATGCACGCGATGATCAAAATGTTGGTGTTATCATTTTAACAGGTGAAGGTGGCCGTGCATTCTGTTCTGGCGGTGACCAAAAAGTTCGCGGTCATGGCGGATACGTTGGCGACGATCAAATTCCACGTCTAAACGTATTAGATTTACAACGCTTAATTCGCGCAATTCCAAAACCAGTTATCGCAATGGTAGCAGGTTATGCAATCGGCGGCGGACATGTACTTCACATCGTATGTGATTTAACAATCGCAGCAGAGAACGCAGTATTTGGCCAAACAGGTCCAAAAGTAGGAAGCTTTGACGGCGGATACGGCGCTGGTTATTTAGCTCGTATGGTTGGTCATAAGAAAGCGCGCGAAATTTGGTACCTATGCCGTCAATACAACGCACAAGAAGCGCTTGATATGGGCTTAATTAACACAGTTGTACCATTAGAACAACTAGAAGAAGAAACTGTGAAATGGGCAGAAGAAATTTTAGCAAACAGCCCAATGGCACTTCGCTTCTTAAAAGCTGCATTTAATGCAGACACAGATGGCCTTGCAGGTATTCAGCAACTAGCTGGCGATGCAACGCTACTATATTACACAACAGACGAAGCGAAAGAAGGCCGCGATGCGTTTAAAGAAAAACGCCGTCCGGATTTTGGACAATTCCCTCGTTTTCCGTGATAAAAGCGAAGCCGACTGTTTAGACCCGTCGGCTAAGGTTCTCTCCCGCAGAAGGCGCTTTTTGTCTTCTCGCGGGGGAGGTTCTTAGACGGAAGGGTTTAGGAGGCGTAGCTGGATAAGATAAAAGCGAAAGCGGCTCGCTCAGAATCGCAGGGCGTTGGAGTACCCGACAGAGAGGCGCTTTTTGCCTCGTCCGAGGGTGCGAAACGACTGGAGATTCTAGCCGCTGTAGCTGGATAGTAATGAAAATGAGAAGAGACTTAATGAGAATTCATTAAGTCTCTTTTTTGCATAGTAGCTACAGTTCTCAAAATTGTTTATTTTATCCCGCTATTCGTGGGCGGTAAACTTTACATTTCAAGCGCTCAAATTAGAGGTTTTGCCCTATTCCTTTATTCATATGCTAATGTGGAAACAACAACAATATGTGATAAAAATATGGTTCATCACCATAACTTGTGGTGATGAACCTTTCTTCTTTATTTACATTTATAATATATGCACCTTTATCAATTGTCTTCGTTAGTCTCCACATATCGTACTCCTGTACTGCTACATTGAGCAACTACGGTTACAATTTGGTTTGTACGTTTAGCTGTATTTGATGAGCCTACAAGTTGAGTAAATCCGTTTTAGTTCACTTTACCCTCACTCACTACATCACTATCCAGCCAAAATACACCGCCACGACCGTTATCGAAAGCAAGCCAACGTGTTTTCCCCATGTAGATTGACATTTTTGACTCTAGCTTTTTATTCTTGTACGCTACTGCTGAATCAATCCAAGAAGCGTTTTTCACACCGTATGGTTTAGACCATACACTATGACTCGTATCGTTCGTTGTTACATGATATTCCCCGCTTTGTTCAGCTGCTTGGTTTGGGATTGCCTGAAAATCTACCCAACCAATATCATGACCATCTATGTTTATGTGACACCATAAAGTACGGTCGACTCTCATTCTTTTGTCTACATGCGCGAAGTTGTTCGCATAATCACTCGCATTACCTAGGTTTCTAGCCCCCTCTATCCCGTAAGGAATCGACCAAATGGCATGACCCTTTTCTATTTGGGGGATCACAGCAAACGTGTCTTCTTCATAGATAGACCGATCCACTAGTGTTTGAGAGTCTACCCAACCAAGTACGCGGTCTCCAACTTGGATTTTACACCAAGTTATGTAACCTACTTTTGCGGAGAATATCTTCACTTTTTGAACTATTTTTACAGGTTTCAAGCTATAATCACTTACAGAACCAACCCACTGTGCATCCTCTTCTCAGTAAGGTTGAGTCCATATGCTGTGACTTGATTTTAAGTTTCCTTTCACTGACGCCGCGCCATTACCGACAGGTTTGGGGTATGCATAATTCTCTGTTGCCTTTTTCAGGTCAATCCATCTAATCACACCATTTTCGTTCTCCACTTGCCCCCACTCTGTACCTTCAATTGTTACAGTTTTATTTACTAATACCTTTTCATATGCATATTGGCGAGTTGGAGCCACATATTTGCTATATGCAAGTCCATATGGCTTTGTCCAAATTGCATGATGATTTGAGTTTCTGATTTTTACCACCTTGAAGGATACAGACTTTACAGTGCGGCCATTATCTAATGCTTTATCGTGAATCCAACCGATATGTTTTCCATCTACACTAAATGCATACCACATTTGACCATTCATCTTTGCTTGTGCTGTTATTTTGATCGTATCAAAAGAGTATACATTTGAACTTGCAATATATTTTGCACCGCTCACACCGTAAGGTAAAGACCATACTCCATCGTTTGTATCTTGACCGACAATTTTGTCATTAATTGAGGCATTCGGATAACGCCGAGATTCAACTTCTGTTAGACCATTATCAAACAATTTACTTTCTACTCAACCAATTTCTTTTCCATCTACAGTAAACTGATACCATGTTGTATTCTCTACAACCATCTTTTGAGACAAATGCACGATGATACCTGTATATGCGTTTGCAGGACCTATATATTAAGAACCCTCTAAACCTTTTGGTTTCGTCCAAATACCGTTCTCACCGTCAGTGTTTATAAGAATATTATCTTTGCTTATGCGAGTAACTTCTGTCATTTGTGAAGATAACATTTTTTCATTTGTTACATCTTGTTTCGCTTTTTCTTCCTCGACTACTTTTAAGTTGTCAGCTTTCGTTTTGCTTTCTTTTTGAACACCTTGTTTTTCTTTTTCCTCTTGTTTAATTTGGTTACCCTCTTTACTGTTAGCTGTCTCTACTTGATCCTTTTGAACTTTCTCTTTTTGACCTTCTTGCTTTTGAATGTCAGTTTTAGGAGGGTTTTTCTTTGACTCTGTCTCTACTTGATCCTTTTGAACTTTCTCTTTTTGATCTTCTTGCTTTTGAATGTCAGTTTTAGGAGAGTTTTCCTTTGATTCTATCCCTTTTACCTCTACATTCGTTTGTAGGTTACCTTCGTTTTGGTTATGTGTTTCCGCACTTAATAATGATGGAGTCGATAACAGAACACTTACCCCTAATGCACCTGCAATGACCGTTTTACTTGATTTTGTGAACTTGTTTTCTTTACTCATTTGTCTCTCCCCTACTCCGTTTAGTAGTTTGTATCCTTTGTACTGAAAATCTTTAATATTAATATAGAATTATTATAATTTATTCAAAAATTAAGATTCAATAAATTTGTAGAAATAAATGGAAAAAAACCTTTCTGCACAAAGAAAGGTTTTTTCTTGATCCCATATAGTAAATTTAGAAATCATGCGGTACTTCCGTATTTTTGCGGTGAACCTCATTTTTGTCAAACATGTAGAAACCCTTACTAGGACAAGGTGGAGATAAATTGCCGTTATATCCGTAAAAATATTTTTAAATAAATCACGAATATATGTTCTGTTTTTGGTGTTTTATGGTATAATAAAGGAAAGGAGGGGGTGGAAATGAAATCTAAAAAAGGAATATGTAACCTGCCGAATTAAGGTCAAGAAAGATTATAAGTTATACTCTTACTTCCTAGAAATAGGTTAAAACGCAAAAAATCTCTACAATACAATAAACTTCTATATTTGCTAGTTATATACAGTTATGCGTGCTTAAAAGCTATTGCAACCACTTCAACAAGAAATTCTCCATACATTACAAGTATATATAGAAGTTATGAATGAAAATCAACTTCTTATGTATCAAAAACGTGTGCAAAGCAGAAAAAATCGGCAGAAAAATACAAATAAATTTTACCAATATTGGATATTTTATATACAAAAAGGTTTTCTAATTTTGTAACTATTGCTATAATAGAATTAGTAAAATTATAGTTGATTTTACAATTTTCGCAGATTGATAGGAGGAATATTTAATGGCTGGACAAATTCGTATGAGCCCAGAGGAGCTGAAATCAAAAGCAGCTCGTTATGGTAACGGTGGTAGCACTATTGAGGATATTCTACGCGATTTAACAAACTTACAAAGCGACTTACGCGGAGAATGGGAAGGTCGTGCATTTGAAGGATTTGACCGACAATTTATCGATTTAGCACCAAAGGTAAAAAACTTTGCCCAATTACTACATGACATCGAAAGACAATTGAAGGATACAGCAGATGCTGTGGCTCGTCATGATGAAGAATTATCTCGTAATTTTGGACTTAGCTAATTACGGTGATGTTATTAGTTGAGGGGATTTTTCATGCTTTACATATTAACGGGCGCGAGTAAATTCTCTTAGTAGTGAGCCACGCAGCAATGCTGCGTGGCTTACTTATTGGTTTTATTTGTAAAGCATGGAAGAGATACTACGATTTTTCTTGAGAGTATATAAAAAAATAAATATAAATGCTCAGTAAAAAAAGATAGAAGGTAGCTTGAAGTTTGTTTGCATTTATCCCGCATTAACGGACAGTAAGGCTCCTATTAATGGAAGTTTCACTTTACCTTGGGCATTAAAAGGAGTATCCGTTTTCGCAACCACCAAAAGCAAACGAATAACAGGACATAGACAAATAGTGTTTACTAGCAGGAGTGGTGATGTGTGAAGAAAATAAAGTGGAGCGTAGTATTTTTTATTATACTGACGCTTGCGCTGTCTACTGGAACCTCCTTTCTAGCGCTGAATCAAGTGAAGAAAGGAAAGAGCGATAAAGACACGCAAAAAATGACGGTTGCACTTGTTAACGAAGACCAAGGTGCAAGCCTGGGTGGCAAAAAGATTGAATTTGGTAATGAGTTTATTACGAGTGTTGAAAAAGATACTACACACGATTGGTATGTAGTTAGCCGCGGGGTAGCGGAAAGCGGACTAGCGCGTAACGTTTATAATATGATGATCGTTATTCCGAACGATTTTTCACAAAAAGCATTATCAATTGAGTCGAATGCACCGGAAAAAGTGACGCTTAACTACAAAGTAAATGCAACTGGTAATAATGATGTGAAAGCAGAAGCGGAAAAAACAGCAAGTTCGATTCTTGAAGATTTTAACCGCCGAATTATCGATGTTTATTTTGCTAGTATTATTGGAAACTTGCAAAACGCACAGGATAACATTACAACTCTTGTAAAAAAAGAACAAACTTACAGCAATATGTACAATGATGAGGTTCATAGCCCACTAGCTGGTTACACACAGCAGTTTAAAAGTGTGCAAGATCAAACAGGCGTGTCGAAGTCCAGTTTTAAGGGCTTACAAGAGATTTTAAACGGGTTTGGCAACAATTTAAATGAGGGTATGAAATCCAATCAAACATATCAGACAACCTTTGGTGATTTCAATAAAATGAAGGAAGCGAATGGCCTTGTTGTAAAAGACTTCACGACGCAGCTGACTCAGTTTGACCAAGGTATGAATACGACAGATATCTCGCAGCGATTTGTTAATTTAGAATCAGCAAATAAATTAATCTATGATCAATTTCAGTTGAAGGAAGATAAGCCTACTATTTTATCGAATTCAGATGCTATTAAAAATTATTTTGAGGATAACGGTAAAAAAGTTCGTGATTATAGCACAGAGTTGGACAATAAATTGGGGACAGACCTAGAGACAGCAATAACCGACAAGTTGAAGAAGGACATTCCAGATTACTCTGAAGGTAATTTCTTTAGTAAACCCGATGAGCATATGAATAAAAAAATCCAAGAGCTTATTGATCAGTTGCCTTCGCGAGATCAACATGATATTCAAAATATTGGTTTATCAGATGGGACTAAGAAAGAACTGGAAAATGTTATTGCCATCACAAATGAATATATCAAGGAAGAGGAAAAGGAAGAGGAAAAGGAAGAGGAAAAGGAAGAGGAAAAACCTTATATACCCAAGCAAAATGGCATTCCGCTTGCGAATATGGTACAAGATGTGAAGAAGAAGCTAGCAGATTCAGGTGTTGAAGTAACAGATAAAGCAGTACTACCTGCTACGAAAAAAGCAGGGCAATATATCACATTAAATGTACCAGAAACTTATGAAGTGACAAGTGTGAAACTGACTATCGGAGAAGAAAAAGGTTATACTCAGGAGTACCTTGAAAATAAAAAAATTGTTTTACCAGCTACAGACAAAAGCGATTTCGAAATCAAAGTGACATTACGTTTAAAAGACGTTAACAGTGATATTTCTATTTTTGAACCTGTAACTTGGAGTTGGAATTTGATACAAGAGGACACGGATAATGTCCTAAATCAACCACCACCTGTCATAAAACCAAGACCATCTGAACCGCCTATATTAAGTCAATCACGTGCAATCGCTAATCCGAAGTCTTTGAATAAGGTAGAGAAAAGTGATAGCCAGACAGGGGGAAATGACAGTCAAACGCAAAATGGTACTAGTCAGCCAGGAAAAAATAACGGCGAGACACAAATAGAACCGCCTCCTACACAAGATAAAAAAACAGGTACAGAAGATGAATGGAAACCTGTAAATAACAATTACATTACCCACCAAGTTATGTCACCGTTAGATAAGAATGAGGATCAAAATGTGACTAATAAACTTATACAAGCAGTTGAAGAGACGATTAAAAATTATCAAAAATTATCCAGCTTGTATAACTTGTATTACGGTATTGATGCGTCAGTTGATTTACCAGATTTTAGTGAAAAATCACTTACGGATATAGCTGGTGAAGACCGTGAAGATAAAAAATATCCATTATACTACCTGTTCAACAGAAGCAATGCACTTGACTTACTAGCAGAATATGTTGCTAAGCAAACGACAGAAAAAATAGGTGAACAAAAAACAGATTTGAAAACCAAAGTAGATGCTTACAGTCAATTGGTTGAGGAAGCAGGTAAAAAATCTCAAGACTTAACAAATGCAATTGAGCAGACAACTAAGCAAGCGAGTGTAATGAATACGGATCTTACACAGACCCTAAAAGATTTAGTAACATGGCGTGAAATAAGCCGTAAGCTAATTGAACAGCAAGGAAAAGTTGTGACAAATAGCGATGGTGAGCAAACGGCAACGCTTGCGTTAGACGGGGCATTCAAGTCTATTTTTGCACAAAGTCAAACACTGGCTGATCAATCGAAGGGTAACTTAATATCAGCTGACGATGTGTATAAAACGTTTGATAATATCGATAACCAAGCGAAAACGATTCAAGATAGTGGAAATAGATTAGTGAATCAGGCAACATCGCTTTCGATCGATCTTAGTAAGAAAGTGCTTGACGATAAAGATTTCTCGAAAAACTTTACAAAAGTTTTAGCAAATAGCCGTGTTGGCGAAAGACAAAATGAAAACTTATATAGCTTCCTTGCAAATCCAGTGCAAACGAAAAATGATGGTGTTGTTGTAGCAGCAGATGCGTTTACGCCATATTTATTAGTGCTCATTTGCTTTATTGTTTCTCTATTTACAGCTTATGTCATTTCAAACCAAGAAAGAAAGCGCATAGAAGAAAGTGCTTTTGAGGAAGAGTTGTCATTGGTACTGAAAAACGTACCAACTACGACTGTTCAAGTTGGTATTGGAATTGTAGAAGGGATTCTAATTGGCGGTATTTCAGGCTATTTATTGAAAATTGGTCATGCGAAGTTTTTAGTATGGATCAGCATTTTTACCATCACTATGTTAGTGCTGGTTCTCATTTCAGGCTACTTACTACGCCAAATGAAGATGATTGGAATGTTCATTCTACTAGCTACATTTAGCCTGTACCTGTTCCTGACAGATGCAGTTGGATTGAACCTTGATAAAATGTCGACTGCTGCTAAAATACGTGAATTTTCGCCACTTCAATATATTGAGAGTATGATCACTGGTTTTACAAATGACCGAGCAGATTGGCTGACTATTATGTATGGTTTAATTGCAGTTGCCGTTATTGGCCTCGTGGCAAACTTGTTTGTCATACACAAATACCGGGAAGAAGAAGGGGATGAACATGAAGCTGATTCTCATACGAGCTAGTTTCATTACTGCTTTTTTGTTGCTTATTCTTACACCGGTGTCCATTCACGCTGAGACGGATAGCTATCTTGAACATAACGGGAAGATGGATTTGAAAACTGATCGTGTTGAACAGACGAACCAGGAAAAAATTGAAAAGGAACAAAAGGAAAACCAAGAAACTGAACTCGATAAATATGCACCAGGCTTGTTTAAAGAACAAACAAAAGATGCAATTAAAGAGAAGCAAAAACAAATAGAGGGCGACACGAAATACTTAAATAAATCATTATTTGTGACATCAAACAAGAAGGATACAACTGTGAAGGATAAACAGAACAGCTTGTTTGCTCAAGATTATTCGGTTAGCACCGCTGTTAACGCTAGCCAAAACAAGAATCAACAAGAAACGGATCCTATTAGTAAGCAAATGATAGGAATCCTAGCTGCTGTGGTATTAGCAATTTGCTGCGGCATTTATGTTGTAATACGGAAAATTTGGCGGTAAGGGAGAAGAACGTATGGCAGGACAAACACATATTAATGTCACAATTGACTTTAATAAAGGGGATGGCAGATTATATGATCTGCGCATCCCTACCCATCAGCCTATCAAGCAACTGCTTATGAACATTGCTGAGGCGCTAAAGCTTGATGTGATGGAAGTTTCTCGCTGCGCTGTTAAGGTTGTTAATAAAGAACTGTTACTAACTGATGATGATCGATTAATTGATTATCAGATAACAGACGGGGATATATTAAAAGTTTTGTAAAACCATAAAAACCCCTTTCTTTATAGGTGGGTGAGAGCAACTGGCCGTGTGTAGAAGCGGTCAGTTCCTGTTTCTGCCACGTGCGCGGTTTAAAACAAAGGTAGAAGGCGAGAGCAGGTCAGGTTTCTTTTGCATAACATTGACTTATGTGTTGAAAAAACAAAATAGATTTATATAGGAATGTAAATTGAAAAACTGATATAAAATCCTTTCGTTTGGATGGACAAGAGCAACTGACCGTGCGTAGAAGCGGTCAGGGCCTGTTCTTACCACGTGCAAAGGTCAAAACAAAGATAGAAAGAAAAAGCAGGTCACTTCTACATAGCAGCGACTTATATGTTGAAAAAACAAAATGGACTCATATAGAAAAGAACATGACAAAGAGGAGTAAAGGACTATGACAGAAAGAACGATTCAGCTAGATTCGATGCAGTATCTATTTGAAACGACTGAACATGTACGGAAATTGAAGTTATCGAAATCACAGACGCGTGTTAAGGACATACGGCAACTGGAGTTAATCACGGAAAAATCTAATTTCTTTGTACCAGCTACAGTAGAAGATCATGAAGATATGTTTACATTCGAATTCGACGTTAAGGAACAAACAAGGGAATGGCAAGATGTACAAAAACTAGGTAAAAACGATAAATTACGACTATTACTTAATGTTGCTCGTTTTCAAGAGTGTTTACAAACTCGAAAAACTTTCTTCCTTCATCCAGACAATATCGTATTCGATGACAATTATATGCCATATCTTGTTTATCGTGGTATTCGTGATATCGTACCACCGTATCGCTTAGATGATGCGAAATTTTTACGCCAGTATAAATGTTTAGTTGTTGCGCTATTCTCGAAGAAATATAGTTTTGATGAGTTATATTCTGGTTCATTGGAAAATGCGAAGGATACAGCGTTTGATCGTAGTGTTGTTGATGCTAGTACGTTTAATGATCTTGTAAAGTTGTTAAATGATCATTACAGAAGAGAACAAACGACAACAGAGAAAAATATGCAGCTTGTGCCGAAAAAACGATTCCGTTTATTTAAACGATTATCCATTTCGATGATTGTTGCTTCGATTGTTCTTGCTGTGCCGCTTGGCTATTTCAGCTTTGTGAAAATGCCGTATCAAAATAAATTGTTAGAAGCAGATAAGAATTTCTTAGCGACAGACTACGATAAAGTAATTAACACTTTAAAGGAGCAAGATCCTGAGAAACTGCCAGATGCCTCTAAGTATGTTTTAGCTTCTTCATACGTGAAAGCAGAAAAATTAACAGATGATCAAAAAGCAGCAATTATGAAGAATGTGAGTCTAAAAAGTGATAAAAATTATTTACTATATTGGATTTACAACGGGCGCGGGGATTTCTCAAAGTCTTTAGATCTCGCGAAATATATTGATGACCCGCAATTGATTATGTACGGATTAATTAAACAAATCGAACAAGTGAAAAACAATCCAAAATTAACTGGCTCGGCGCGTGAAGAAAAAGTACAGAAAT
Source organism: Bacillus sp. NPDC077411 (assembly GCF_044543425.1). Taxonomy (NCBI): domain Bacteria; kingdom Bacillati; phylum Bacillota; class Bacilli; order Caryophanales; family Bacillaceae; genus Bacillus; species Bacillus sp. NPDC077411. Next base: position 32,110 of record NZ_JBITWA010000010.1, read on the forward strand.
ATCAGAAAGAATTGGAAGAATACCAGAAGAAATACAATACAGATTCCTCAGGTGACTTATCAAATAAAAATCCATCAGGAAATAAAGCGAACTAAGCATTATACGAAATAAAAATACAAGAAACGGGAGATAGAGATGGTACAACTACTAACAATTAGTTACGGCAATCAACTGCATAAATGTCATCTTAATCCGGAAAAGCGCGATTCAGTCACAATCGGTAATGAGTGGTCTGATACTGTTACATACGCGGACTTAGAAACGCGTGTAGTGGTGAAGTGGGATGGCGAAGTATGGAACATTGAGAATGAAGCCTTACGTGTAAATGAACATGTGACAATAGATATCACGAAAGAGAAACAAATGCACTTTTACTTGACGGAATCAGGAGAAGAGTATGTGTATGATACAGCGTCCAAATATAGTATTTCGTTTGGCGCAACAGATCGCGATGATGTGATGATTAAGAATATGAAAGCTAACTTGCTGTTTATCCGTGAAACATTAGGAGATCGTTTTAAGGTTGTTGTCAATGACGGCTATGTATATCACAACCTTTTCCGTATTACTGGTGAGGAAGTGCTTGAACCGGGCGATCAACTTTATTTTGACGGTATAACAATCAAAATTGGGAAAGAAGATATTCAAATATTAGCTTCATCTAATCGCGTTATATCAAAATTAACACGTTTAATGGAAGCTGATAATGATTTTGGAGAAGAATATCCGAATTATCATCGTTCCCCGCGTATTATTTATCGTGAGCCAGAGGAACAGATAACGATTGGAAAGCCATCTCACCTACCGTCAAAACCAAGTGAACAACTGGCGCAGATGATCGTACCGCCGATTGTGATGATTGTGTTGACCGTAGTAGTGGCACTCTTTCAGCCGCGTGGAATTTTTATTCTCGCATCACTAGGGATGACAGTGGTAACGGTAATTATTTCATTAACCACGTATATAAAGAATTTAAAGAAATACAAAATTGACATGAAAGAGCGGAACGAAAGTTATCAAAATTATTTGAAGCAGAAAACGCAAGAATTATATGCTGCAAGTGAAGAACAAAGGCACGCTCTGGATTATCACTATCCAAACATTGAACAAATTCGTGATATGGCAGTAAAAGTAGATTCTCAAGTCTATGAAAAAACAATGTTACACCATGACTTCTTAACATATCGCGTTGGATTAGGTCGTGTTGATTCTAGTTTTGAGATTAAGTTTAGCGAAGAAGAGTTTACGCAAAACAAAGATGAATTAGTAGAAGCCGCAAAAGAATTACGTTCGCAATATGTAGGCTTAAAGAATGTACCAGTTGTGACAGACTTAGTAAATGGTCCAGTAGGTTATATCGGACAACGAAAGTTAGTAATTGAACAGCTGCAAATGCTCGTTATGCAGACAGCTCTGTTTCATAGTTATTATGATCTACAATTCATTACAATTTTCCCGGAAGAAGAAAAAGCAAATTGGGATTGGATGCGTTGGTTACCGCATGCGAGTTTGCGAGATATTAATGTTCGCGGGTTCGTTTATCATGACCGAAGCCGAGATCAAGTATTGAACAGTTTGTATCAAATTTTGAAAGAACGTAAGTTAGCTGTGGAAGAGAAAGGCAACTCCAAAGAAAAAGTGTATTTTGCACCTCATTACGTTGTATTGATTACAGATGAAAAACTAATTTTAGATCATAGTGTAATGGAATTCTTTAATGAAGACCCAAGCGAACTTGGTGTATCTCTTATCTTTGTAGAAGATGTTATGCAAAGTTTACCAGAACATGTGAAAACAGTTATAGATATTCGCGATGCGAAAAACGGGAACATCATCTTAGAAAAAGGGGAACTAGTGAATCGCCACTTTACGCTCGATCACTTCCCAGGTGGCTTCAACAAAGAAGATATCTCTCGTGCATTAGCACCGCTGAATCACTTGCAAAACTTAAGAAACAGTATTCCAGAAAGTGTTACATTCCTTGAAATGTACGGTGTTGAAAAAGTTCACGAACTAAACATTAAGGGTCGCTGGGCGAAAAATGAAACATTTAAGAGCTTAGCTGTACCACTTGGCTTACGCGGTAAAGATGACATCGTAAACTTGAACTTACACGAAAAAGCGCACGGACCGCACGGATTAGTCGCAGGTACAACAGGATCTGGTAAATCGGAAATTATTCAATCGTACATTCTATCTCTTGCGGTGAACTTCCATCCATATGAAGTAGCATTCCTACTTATCGACTATAAGGGCGGAGGAATGGCGAATTTATTTAAGGATTTACCGCATTTATTAGGAACAATTACGAACTTAGACGGCGCCCAAAGTATGCGTGCCCTTGCATCGATTAAAGCAGAACTACAAAAACGTCAACGCTTATTTGGCGAACACGATGTAAACCATATTAACCAATATCAAAAGCTATACAAACAAGGAAAAGTGACAGAAGCAATGCCGCACTTATTCTTAATTTCGGATGAATTCGCGGAATTAAAAGCAGAGCAACCTGAATTTATGAAAGAATTAGTATCAACAGCACGTATCGGTCGTTCTCTAGGAATTCACTTAATCTTAGCGACGCAAAAACCGAGCGGGGTCGTAGATGACCAAATTTGGAGTAACTCTAAATTCAAATTAGCATTAAAAGTACAAAATGCATCTGACAGTAATGAAATCTTAAAAACACCAGACGCTGCAGAAATTACACTGCCAGGGCGGTCGTATTTACAAGTCGGAAATAACGAAATTTATGAACTGTTCCAAAGTGCATGGAGCGGGGCGGATTATATTGAAAACAAAGATGATCAAGAACAGCTAGATACCACTGTTTATGCAATCAATGAGCTTGGGCAGTATGAGATTTTGAGTGAGGACTTGAGTGGTTTTGGGAAACAAGAGAGCATCGCAAAAGTACCAACCGAATTGGATGCAGTTATTGATCATATTCATAAATACACAGAAGAAGAACAAATTGAAGCTTTACCAAGACCGTGGTTACCGCCTTTAGAAGAACGTATTTACTTGCCGGAACTGCAATTTACTGAGTTCCAACATGCATGGAAAGAACCAAAAGGTGATTTAGAACCAATGATTGGTATTGTCGATATTCCAGAAATGCAGGCACAAGAGCCATTGCAGCTTAACCTAACAAGAGAAGGACACTTAGCTGTTTTTGCGAGTCCAGGATACGGTAAATCGACGTTCTTACAAACTGTTGTAATGGGATTAGCACGGAAGCATAGCCCTGAACATTTAAATGTTTATTTATTAGACTTTGGTACAAATGGTTTGTTAGCACTAAAAGGATTACCACATGTTGCCGATACATTTATGGTGGATGATTTAGAAAAAATAAGTAAATTCATTAGACGTATATCTAAAGAAATTAAGGATCGGAAACAAAGACTAAGCAAATACGGCGTTGCTAATATAGTCATGTATGAAAAAGCAAGTGGTGAGACGGTGCCAAATATCCTAATTGCTCTGGATAATTACGAAACTGTACGTGAAGGGGGATTTGGTGATGAGTTTGAAAAGACGATTACACAAATTGCTCGTGAGGGTGCTAGCATCGGAATTCACTTATTGATTAGTGCTGGCCGCCAAGGCGCAATGCTTATGTCACTTTTATCGAATATTAAAATGCAAATTGCACTTTACAATATTGAACAAAATGAAGCTCGTAATATTGTTGGCCGTACAAGTTTAACAATTGAAGAGTTATCAGGCCGAGGACTTGTGAAACTTGAAAATCCTGCAGTTTTCCAAACAGCATTACCAACGATGGGACAGGATGCTTTAGCAAATGTTGAAGCGATTCAAGCAGAGGCTAAAGCAATGGATGACGCATGGAAAGGTGAAAGACCACTTCCAATTCCGATGGTACCAGAAGTGTTGCATTATAAAGAATTTATTGCTTGGCCGAAAACGAAGCAGCTTCTTGAAGGTAGACAAATCCCATTTGCAGTCGATATGGAAGATGTACAACCTGTCGCGTTTGACCTAGAAAAAGACCAAAACGTTGTTGTAGTAGGGGATCAATTAGAAGTAATCGAGAATTCTGTGGGAATGATTCTTCAGCTTCTGCAACGTAGTAATATGTATGACATCGTTTTATTTGATAACAGCACAATGGGGTTCAGCGGAAGCAAAGATGCTGTGGCCCAGTATGTTTCAAGCCGAGAAGAGATGGACGAAGTAACTGCCCAGCTAAGAAATGTATGGAAAAGACGAGAAGAAGCGTTTATTGAAATGCAAAAAGAAAGTAATGGTCAATTATCTATCCATAAATTTAAGAAACAGCTGCGTTCGATTGTAGTGGTAATAACAGATGTTCCATTTATTACGAACACGATGAGTGCAACAGTAGAAGACAGCTTAGGAGAACTTATTGAAAATGGTCACCGGATGGGTATTCACTTTATTATTTCTGGTCCAAACGGTCTATTAGGAAAATCATATGACAAAGTAAACCAAGCTGTGAAAAAACAAAAAACAGGTATCGTATTAACGAAAGTATCAGATCAAATGTTGTTTGACATTTCAAATCGACCTTATAAAGAAAAGAACTTACAACCTTACGAAGGCTACTTCGTACAACAGAATATGGCTGGGAAAATTAAGCTGGCTGCTTACCTAGCACCAGTAGAAGTTTTACGTTAAAAGGATGTGAAATAGCTTAATGAGTCTATTCGATTTTTTTAAAAATGAAGAAGAGAGAAAGCGGGATCATTATCAGAAGTTATCCGAAGAGTTACAAGAAAGAATTTCCGAATACTCCAATTGTATAGCTGAGGTTAATAGTGCGCTAAGCAGTTATAGAGGAAAGATGCCTCATGTATCAAGTAGCAGCATCCCAGTAAATGATTTTGAACCGAAGCGTGAGCAATTAGATGATAAGCTGATGAAGTATATTTCGGATGCAGAAGAGAAAAAGTCTAGTTTAACGACAGCTAGACAAGCGGCTTATGATCGGTACGTATATTACAGAGATAAGGCAAATGCAAAAGCAGCAGAAGGAAAGTGATAAAGATGGGAAAAGTTGAGATTATTGATAGCGACCTGCAGCAAGCCATTCAATATTCCAAAGTAATTCAAGAGGCGTTACATACATCCTATGATAAAAGTAATGATTTGAAAAGTTATGTGAAATCAGCAAAATGGAGCGGCAGCTCGCGAAAATCATTTGAAGCTTATTTAGATTTAATTACGCAATATCACAAAGATATGAATAAAGTTATAGAAAAGCATACGAAGGCCCTAGAAAACTTAAACAAGTACATGCAGAATTTTGAAGAGACAGCAGATGTGAGGAAAGTGAGGAGTTTATAACTCATGATAGATTCACAAATAATTAAGGATACCTTCAGTACAGAAGAATTATACTTACTAGCAAGTGCATTTGAAGCTAACGTCGTGTTCGGTCTAGATCCAAAAGAAGTACTGATCATGAAGGGTCAAGATGTAATGGAACAAGCAAAACAAAAATTAATCGAAAAAGAAATATTAACTATAGACGGGAAAATAACAGACGGTGGAGCCGTTGTTGTTCAAGCATTGCAGGCTTATTATAACAGCCGCAAATATGTACGACTAAATCAATTTATGTTTGCATTCTTGGAAGAGAATGCAAACGAATTGGTTGTGTTAGTTGAAGTTGTGCCTCACAGGCAATACCAATTACATGTTTTATCAAAAGTAATTGTACTAAACATGTTACTTGAACATTTCCCTATACTATTACGGGAACCGGAAGAAGAGGAATACAAAGAACTCACGCGCAAAGCGTCTGACCAGGAAAGAAAACAGCTAGAGGAACGTTCATTATCAGATACCGGTATCAATATAGAGCTGTTTCACCTAACAGAAGAACCACGATTACAGTCTAACCCGCGCTACTACCAACAATGGCTTTGCTTAGAATCTAATCAAAGAGTAGCGGCTATTGATCTAGTAAAAGAACAATATTTATATGTAAGTCAATTTTGGTTGTTGAAACTTCTGTTTGATGAATTGGAAATTCCTTATGCAAAGGAGGAAGCAGTACATGGCTAATGTTGCACCTGGTGATCAAAGCATTCAAATGAATGTGGATGAAATGACGACGATTTATAAGTATTTAGAAGAAATACTTGGCACATTTAGAAGCGAGATTCAGGCTAACAGTCATAACATCCAGCAACTTAAATATTATAAAGATGGAAAGGCAACACCAGTTGTAAAGGAATACGAGCATATCTTGAATAAAACGATGGAAATCGGAGATCATTATGAGCGCATCATGTCGCTAGTTGCCTATACGTTACAATCAATGATGGCAACAGATGAACAATTGGCACAAGAAATTATCAGGAAAATTGGGGGATAGGCCATGGATGTGAAGTATATCCCTGAGGACTGGGAGAAAACAAAAGAGGGAATAGGTGAATTAGTCGGTTCAGGTTGGTTGAGCAAAGGTGCTATTGAAAATCTAAAAAAACTAGATACTATAATAGAAAAAGCAACAGGTTCTATTATGAGGAACGATGAGGACAAGGTCGTCCACCTTCCGTATAAGAGTCAAAAAGGAAAATATCAGGAATTACAAAAAGATTACGAGGTGCTCCATAATTTTAGCGGCAAAGTAGGCGAGCTTATCGATACTGAAATCGACCAGCCGTTTTATGAAGATATGGATGCCTTCGCAGTAGCGATGCGAGATTTAACGATTGATAAATATGAAACTAGTAACACCATTGGTGCCAAAGAAACAATTATAACAGGCTCATATGGGCAAACAGCGGAGCACATAAAAGACAAGATCAAAGTAAGTGATATTTTCTCTTCCAATAACTTTTTTATGACCAGTTTAAAGGCAGAGTTTGACGCATATAAGAAAGAGAATCCGAAAGAAAATATGTCCTATGAGACCTATCAACAGAGAAGATTAAACAGCCGCGCATTTAACTATGAATCAATCGAAGATAAACAAGAACATAAGGAATTTTGGCGAGATGTGGGGATACTGGGCACGACGCTATTCTTAGCTGGTGCCACAGTGTTCTTTCCACCAGCTGGTGCAGCATTATTTGCCTTTACAGCGAGTGTTGGTGTAATGGAAGTCTCCAGTGCAGTAACGGGAAAAGATTGGTTGACAGGAAGGAAACTTGACACAAACGAACGCTGGTTACGAGGTGTGTTGGGATTCGTAGATGTAGCACCTATTGCAAAAGGATTGCATGCTTTTGGAAATGTCACAACAGGCTTAAAATCAGGTGTTAGTACGACAACGATTAAAGGTGCTTCCAAAGTCGGGTTAGAAGAAGGCGGATCTCGTTTGAAGCAAGCTGATAATCTTATTACAGAACGAGCGCAAAATGTGGACAGATTATCTGGAGAGAAATTCGACAATCTTTCTCTTAATATAGAGAAGAAAACACCTGTGGAAAATGCGCCAGTGTCTGAGAAGAAATCGGCGGAGTTTTTTGATGGGTTGAATTTGAAGGGTGGGCAGAAGCTTCCTACAGGGGAGGTTACTGGAGTTGATTGGCTAAAGCAACTCAATTTGCAAAATTCTAGAGAAACAATGATAACTGACTTAAGTAACCTTAGAAAAGATTTATTAAAAAGGAAAGATGTAAAGAATATGAGCAAAATTTGTGTTATTATGGATACGGAAAATCCATCTTTGAAAGGCATCGCAGGTAGTGGAAATTGGCAGTATAATCCAACTGTAATTGATCATAGAGGGATTGATCCTAGAGAATTTTGTAAAATACCCGAAGATTACACTAAGTATTATAGAAGTCTATTATCGGAAGAGTATATAGATAGTTTACCTGATAGCTTTTTTATTGGAAAAAATAAAGAGTTTATAAGAGAAGATATGGCTAAATTAAGAGCCAGTATTGATAGGGTTAAGGATGAGGCAACAGAACTTAACCGATATGACGAACCGAGTTTTGAATATGATTGGAATGTTGATAATTGTGCAGAAATTTGGAGCGCAAGAGATGCGATATTAAAAGGCGCAAGATATGATAATTTTATCGTTAGAACGGAAAACTTGCAAGGTGGTTTTGCTGAACCTTGTGATAATTGTAGTAGAACGTTTTTGGATTTCTATAACATTGATTACTAGGAGGAATGAAAATGGAAATATCAAATAAGACAATAGAAGAATTAAAAAAAGCGGGATGGTATGAGGGGAGAAAAATAGACATATCAGAAACTGTAAAGTTTCTTGAAGAAAGAGGATTTGAGGTTTTTGAAAGTGCAAAAAAATTTATGGAGGAGTTTGGAGAATTACGAATCAATGTTGAAAAGATTCGTTCAGATGGGTCTAAGAAAATATCTAAACATACCACTTGCATTAAGGAAATAATAGGTGTGTTAAATAGTTCGTTTTTTGGTTTAGAGGATTATATTGATGAAAAAGTTATTCCTATAGGTTCACTCTATAACTTTGAGATAAATTTATACATATCAGAATCAGGAAGAATGTTTAAATCAATAGGATGGGTAGGAGATAATGTTTTGGAGGCACTTGAAAATGTTATTCTTGAAAAAGAAACAGTGATTTGGAGTAAATTTAAAGGGTAATAATATTTTTTTATGCAAAATTATGCCCTAACCTACTGCATAACTGTAATTAAACAGTGAGTAGGGGAAAGGGAGCAGAGTGGTAGATAAAATTAAAAAGTAATTTAAAGTTGATGAAACTAAAAAATAGTTTTAAAATACTCTGCCATTTAATCACCTTTTGCTCCAAATGAAAGATGTAATGAAAAGAAAAAATAAATTTATATTATAACTAAGAATAGGACCAATGTTTCTAATGAAAGAAGCGTTGGTTCTATTTTTATACAAAGAAATTGAAAGGAGTAATAACAATCTATTAAATAATTGAAGATTTTAAGATAAGTCTAATTGAGGATGATAAGTGCCCTAAAACAATTGAAAGCTATGTTGGTGACGCTAAAGCTTCCGTAGAATTTTTAGCGACTAAAGGAATTGATTTCAATAATAATCTATAAAGCTTCTACGTAATTATTCAATAATTATGCAGAAGTTTGGAGCGTAAGAGATGCAATATTAAAAGGCGCAAGATATGATAATTTTATCGTTAGAACAGAAAACTTGCGAGGTGGTTTTGCTGAACCTTGTAGAAATTGTAGTAGAACGTTTTTGGATTTCTATAATATTGATTACTAGGAGGAATGAAAATGGAAATATCAAATAAGACAATAGAAGAATTAAAAAAAGCGGGATGGTATGAGGGTAGAAAAATAGACATATCAGAAAATGTAAAGTTTCTTGAAGAAAGAGAATTTGAAGTTTTTGAAAGTGCAAAAAAGTTTATGGAGGAGTTTGGGGAACTACGAATCAATGTTGAAAAGATTCGACCAAATGGATCTAAGAAAATATCTGAACATACCACTTGCATTAAGGAGGTGATAGGTGTGTTAAATAGTTCGTTTTTTGGTTTAGAGGATTATATTGATGAGAAAGTTATTCCTGTAGGTTCACTAAATGATTTCGGGCTAAATTTATATATATCAGAATCAGGAAGATTATTTAAATCAATAGGATGGGTAGGAGATGATATTATGGAGGCATTTGATAATATTATTCTTGCAAAAGGAACAGTGATTTGGGATAAATTTGAAGGATAATAATATTTTTCAATGCAAAATTCTGTCCTAACCTACTGCGTAACTGTAATTAAGCAGTGAGTAGGGGAAAGGGAGCAGAGTGGTAGGTAAAATTAAAAAGGAGTTTTAAGTTGATGAAACTAAAAAATAGTTTTAAAATACCTTGTCACTTAATCATCTTTTGCTCTAAATGAAAGATGTAATGAAAAGATAAATTTATATTATAACTAAGAATAGAACCAATGTTTCTAATGGAGGAAGCGTTGGTTCTACTTTTATACAAAGAAATTGAAAGGAGTAATAACAATGTATTTGGATGTAGCAAGAAAAATAGATACGATATACACAAACATAAAAAATAACTGCAGAAAATCTAGATTCAAAGCTACGACCACTAGCAGCTTGGGGCGTATCTGTAGAGAATAACTAGTGGCTTGAGGAGAAAACGATGCAGTTTTTTGAGAACTAGAATTTGAAGAGTGGACAGAACGTACCTATAAAGGGGGTGGAGAAAGCTCCGAAATGATATAGGGATCCTTCTGTTGAGGTAAAATTAAAGATTGATACAGTGACAGAAAAAAAGGCAGAGTGAATAGAAGGAAAGTGTCGCTCAATTTAATAATCTTAAATGGAGTGAATGATATGAATGATGTAATGAAACAGGCAATAACTCGTATTTCCCAGATTACATGGGAAGCTTCTGAAGTGAAAAAGAAATCTAGTGAACTTTTAATCGCTGAGTATTTGAGAAGGGGCTCGTTGTTTTTAGAAGTTTATCCATTTGAATGTGGACCATTTTTTAGCCCCGCAAAAGTGTTAGATATTAATCTGGATTTCGAGGATGTTATTACAAGTATTTTTACTGAGCCAGGTAAACCAAATTTATTATGTAAAACAATTTGTCTGCGTTACTTAGAATGGGTTGCCCTAGTTGAGAATGGAAAGATACTTAACGGTGATTTTCAAGACGTTTATGAGCCATTAATAAAGTACTTTGAAAGGGGAGGCACTCTTAGAATTGATAAGGGTATCTATTTAGACTATGGATTTGGAGCATTTCCTATAGACAATTGGTGGGAACGATATGTAAAGTTACAAGCTGCTGATATTTCAGATGAAAATTTAGACAATATTGATATTGAGAATAATTGAACTGACTATAATTTACGTTTACAGCCTTGGTGATAAGATTGTAAAATACAACCAACAAACCAAACGTTCAACAATTTGCTAATTACTTGATAAATTTTCAAAGGCTTATTCTAACTTGAACGATAAGAAGGAATGAACTTTTTTACATGTAATCAAACTGCGATCTAGATACAACCTAAAATACGGAAAATATGGACTAACATTGGATGATGATTTCTTTGTTAGTCTTTTTTAATACTTAAAAGCAATAAAGAGAGGAATAAATATAATAATAGTAGAGCAATTCAACACATACATAATTGAAGATGGGAATGGTTCTTTTTCTATATGAGTGATTTTTTTTAGTGCTCTGGTATTTGTTTTAGGTTTATTGTCTTTAGAAGCCATTGATAATGATAATTTAAAGATTGTAAAAAGGTCTATGCTACACTTGTCCTTGAATTTGGATAATTTTGTAGTATATGTATCGAAGGATTGATAAATTACTTCCTAAAAAATATTATTTGTTTGGTGGTAGTTTGAAAAAGGCGTAGGATTTGCTGACAGAACGGATGTAAAATGTGGAAAGATTGTTAGAGGAGAAACCCCAAAACCTTTTGCTGAATATCGATATTTAGATGGATACTTAATTTGTGGTAAAGCATCAAATGGAATGAAGTTTATGGGGGATTTTAGGAATGGGAAACTCACAAATTTTTACCAAGTAACAAGTTTTGATTAAGGTATGTAGTTAGGAGAATGTTTATGAGCGAGAAAAAGATTATGGATGATGAATGGAATAAGAATTTTATTAGAGGGATTTTTATTAATAAATCAAGAATAATAAAATGTATAAATGTAATTTTAACAAAAGAAGAAGTTATTTTTGATGATGTTTGTATGATAGCTACTTACAGTACCTATGACGACGGTGATTCTGAAAGATGTGAGATGGATGAAGTTGTATTAAGTATGGAATTTCCCGGTTATCCAGAAGAGATATCATGTTTAAAATATAAAGAGTTTTTTTTATTAATAGAGTATGGTTTAGAAGAGAAGATTTCTAGAATTAAGGAGTCAGAAAAAGAAGAAATCTTAAAAGAACTTGAAAAAGCAAGGAATTTAATTGGATGGTTTTTAGTTTAAATTACAATATTAAAGTTGTTATTATATATAAATTAAATTAAGGATTGTTAAAAATGATGAATTATTATGAATTAAAATACTTGGTTACAGAAACATTTTATGAAAATATTTTAGAAGAAAAATATACTGCTGGGCAATCAGCTGGAAGATGTTTTATTGAGTTTTATAGTGAGTTAAAGTTAAATAATATTGAATCTTTAATAGTATCCAGTACAGTGCTTGCAAGAGTAGCAAAGCATGAAAAAAGTGTGTTAAATTCATTGGAAAAAGAGATACAGCAAATGAATAATTTATTTATTCAAAATGATATTTTACATAATATAAATGAGGACGAAGTTGAAGCATTAAAAGAGGATGTAGATTATGTAAATTCAAAGCTTAATAAATAAAATGGATTCAAAATATTGAAGTTATCAGTAATAATAGCTAAATTATATTGACTCAAATGCAGAATATTTTGTAGCAGGTATTCTTATTGACTCCATTCAGGGTGGTGAAGAATATACATGATAAAGTTTATGAAACAAATTACAATTGAAGCAAGAACAACAATTTATTTGATAATAGCAGAAAAGATGTTTCAAAAAATAAATAAAAATGATGAAAAATACACGTATGGTAGAGAAGCACTAGATAAGTGTTGGCAATGGATTGAGTGTAAAGGTATATTAGCAGATGATTTATATGAATTAATTGATAGCAGGGATTGTTATGATATAACTGAATTTGCAGAAGACGAAAATGATATGAATAGAGCTGAAATTTGGTATGCTCTTGTAGGTGCTGTTTCCTATACTATTTGGCAAGCATATAAAAATGAAAATTCAAAGTATGTACCTCAAGCAATTGAGATAATTAAGGATGAATTAATTGAAGGCTTAATTAAAAATGCAACTGATACTAGTTTCTTTCATGTTGAATCTATCGAAACGTTAAGAAACTATTTATTAGAAAATTATCTTGTTGATAGTGCTTTGGAAAGTGGGGCCATTACTAAAGAAGAGATAATGAAAATGGTAGATAATAATTAATTAGTTGGTACTGGATTGAAAATGAAATTGATCTATTAGAGGAAATATAGAAGCAAGAAGTTAAAGAATTTATGAAGTCTAAGGAATAAGAAGAGTGATTTTATGAAATTATCGGGTATTATAATGGAAAGATTAACAAATGCGGGATGGTATGAAGGTAGGAAGATTGATATACAAGATATAAAAGATTTATTTAAGGAAAGAGGAATTGATTTATTTGAAACGGCAGGAAAATTTCTAACTGAATTTGCAATGCTAGAAATTACTTTTCAATACCCTAATCCAGCATTTGATATGGAAGAATACATTCACTTTAATCCTAAATGGTCCGTTGGAGATTGTTTAGATGTTAAATATTTTCAAGATTTAGCAGAAGAACATAATGATGAAATTAGAGAAAAAGTAATTCCAGTTGGAGAAACAGATAGAGGCAATTTAATTTTATTAATTACACCGAGCGAAAAATACTATGGATATACTGATGGATGTTTAGTTAAATTTGGTGATAATACAGAAGAGATGCTTGAGTGTTTATGCCTTCCTAAGGTACCTAAAATATTTTAATAATAATATATAATAGGAGTTATTAATTAAAACTTGCTGCACAAACATAAATAAACTAATGTTCTAGGGAATATATAAATTGAAAAATGGTAGGATCATTACAAATTAGTTTTATTGAGGATAGAGGATATATGGGACAAGATTTTTTAGTGCAATACGAATATGAGTTTCCTAACGAATATACTGATGAACTAGTAGAGCAGATAGGTGGAATAATGGTAATTCCCGTTGATTTAACAAGAGAAAATAAGATGGAGCACATACAAGATTATGAATCTGAAACAGAGATTATTCGTTTAATAAAGAGTCTTAAAGAACCAAAAAGTTTTATTTTGATTAAATTTAATAAAAAAGATTGGTACTACGCAATTGTGATAAGGTGCCGAGAAAGCATACACCAAGAAGTTAAACAAGTTTTGCTTGACGTGAATGAGCAAATTATAGAAGAGTATGGTGATACACCTTATAAAAAAATCAAAAATGTTATATCTAATAAGGATACATTACTAGATAAGTTTCTGGAAAGATACAATTTTCCTATTAATTAAAGAATGCATCAGTCGAGTCTTTAAAGAATTTTGTTTAAACTGATCTAATAAATATCTTCTAAAGATATAAAAGGTTCACATCGTGAAAGCGGGATTATACAATACAACCAACAACCAAAACGTTAGAAAACTGATAAACATACTTAATGAAATTTCAAAGGCTCGTTCCAACTTGAAGAGGAGAAGGGATGAGCTTTTTGTATGTCAAAAATTAAAAGAAGAAAGGAAAATGTCCAGACAAGTATAGGAAAATAAATTAAATGGAAAAGGTAGACATAGAGTATGAGAGGTTAAAGAGAAACATGATTAAATATTGCTAATATCTTCATTTCCAACAATGTGTTTACAACCACTATCATAATTTTATGATTAACGGAAAACTTGCCAGGTGGTTTTGCTGAAATTCATACTAATTGTAGTAGAACGTTTTTGGATTTCTATAACATCGATTACTAGGAGGAATGAAAATGGAAATATCAAATAAGACAATAGGAGAATTAAAAAAAGCGGGATGGTACGAGGGGAGAAAAATAGACATATCAGAAAATGTAAAGTTTCTTGAAGAGAGAGGATTTGAGGTTTTTGAAAGTGCAAAAAAATTTATGGAGGAGTTTGGAGAATTACAAATCAATGTTGAAAAGATTTGGTCAGATGGGTCTAAGCAAATACCTGAACATAGCACTTGCATTAAGGAAGTGATAGGTGTGTTAAATAGTTCGTTTTTTGATTTAGAGGATTATATTGATGAAAAAGTTATGCCTGTAGGTTCATTATGTGATTTCGGATTAAATTTATACATATCAGAATCAGGAAGAATATTTGAATCAACAGGTTGGGCGGGAGATAATGCTTTAGAGGCATTTGATAATATTATTCTTGAAAAAGGAACAATGATTTGGGGGGAATTTAAAGGGTAATAATATTTTTTAATGCGAAATTATGTCTTAACCTACTGCATAACTATAATCAAGCAGTGAGTAGGAGGGGGAAGTGAAATCCTTTCACTAAATATTGAGAAGAAAACACCTGTAAAAAATTCACCTGTGTTTGAGAAAAAACCAGCGCAGTTTTTTTAGGGGCTGATTTAATACAAATTAGTGATGATAGAATGCTACATGGATTAATTAAGGATTCTAATTTGATTTTAAGTGTGATGACAGATAAGTATTCACAATGTTTCCTCAATAACATTAGAAATGGAGATGGGTTTGAAGTAGATAATTGTTTTCATGAAAATGGTTATGGGGATAGGAAATCACCATTAAATCAAGATTTTACAACTTCTAAAATAGTTGTTCAAAACAAGACCAGAGGTTACTAGCATTTCATTTGAATTTCCACCAATTTAAAATAAATAACTAGCATGGAATTCTAAAGTATTGAAATAGGAGAGTATTTATATGTATCTACAACCTGAAGGTTATGAGAATATAGTTGTTTTGGTTAAAGATAATGAAGAATATGAATATTATGTTTCAGATAAGGAATTATGGATTCTTGATTTAAGAAAATTGAAAGAAGCATTTGAAATAAGTGGATATAACACAAACACAAGCTCATTTGAAGGCGAAAGAACTGGATTTGATGTTTTGACAAAAGAACAGTACGGTATATATAAAAATAAAATAGAGAAATATAAGGTGAGTTATGATGAATTGAAAGGTTATTATGAGCTATTTCGATTAGCACAACAACCTGAAGATGATGTTCGTGAAATTTTACCTACATTTTATATTGATTTTGATAAAAATATATTTTATTCATTTTATACAGAACCGGGTTCATATGGAGAGTATATTCCAGATGGATGGCAAGGATATTTGATAAATGGTTGCGACAAAGTAATACCTAGTAGTGTGGTGTATTGGAGGAAATAATAAATGAGAAGAATATGCAATTGTTAGAGGAGAGTTATATTGATTCAAAAATTGGCAATGTAGCAACAAAACTTGAATTTAATAAAAAACTTGGATGGGTTATGGTTAATTAGGAGGCAGGTATAATAAATATTAGAGCATTAAAAAGTTCATTGAAAGAGAAAAGAAGATAATCACCTACTATATAGTTGATTATCTTCTTTTGTTTTTTTATATAGTATCATAGTTTCCCTTACACTTTTCGTCCCATTTTTAACAGATAGCCTCCTGCAATAATAGATCCGATTCCGAAAAGAAGTAAGGACGGAAATTTCATTCCAGTAGATGGAAGGTACCTTCTATTCTTACTTATAGGCTTATCTATAAGCTTCGTATTTGTTGAAATTTCATTATTCGGAGTTTGTGGTTGATTTGGTGTGGGTGTTCCTGATGGTTGCTTTTTCTCATTCTTCACTGTATGTTTAATAATTTGCCCATCTTCTTTAATTTCAAAAGAGAAGGTTTCTTCGTTAATAACATAGCCATCAGGAGCTAAAGTCTCTTTATAGGTGTATTTGCCGTAAGGAAGTTTAAATGTGGCAGTACCGTTTTTATCGGTTTTCCCTTTTGTAACTTCTTTTCCTTGCATATCATAGATAGTGAACTCAGCATTCGGAAGTTTCGTGTCGTTATTTGCACTGTCAACTTTTGAGATAATGAATTCTCCAGAAATCTTTTTATTGTTCACTGTATGTTTAATAATTTGCCCACTTTCTTTAATTTCAAAAGAGAAAGTTTCTTTGTTAAGAGCATAGCCATCAGGAGCTAAAGTTTCTTTATAGGTGTATTTGCCGTAAGGAAGTTTAAATGTGGCAGTGCCGTTTTTATCGGTTTTCCCTTTTGCAACTTCTTTTCCTTGCGTATCATAGATAGTAAATTCAGCATTCGGAAGTTTCTTGTTGTTATCTTCACTGTCAACTTTTGATACTTCTAGTTGTCCTAGTATATTTTCATTTTTAACTTCTAGTAAAGCAGTTTCACCTGTTTTTACTTCAATTTTTTTAGCCGTATCATCTAATATATAGCCATCAGGCGCCTGAACTTCCTTTACTATGTAAGTTCCAATAGGAAGTTGATGCAATTTAGCAATGCCTTTATCATTTGTAGTGATATTTTTTTTGATATCACCTTTTTCACTTGAAACTTCAAATACAGCACCTTTTAAAGGTTGTTTCTTTTCTCCTAATTTCATAATTTGTAAAGATCCTAGTGTTTTCCAATTTACGACTAAATCTGTACTAATGTTTTCGCTATTTCTTTGTAATAATACGCCTACATTTTGAACGATTTTTCCTCCATCAAAAGCAATGGCTTGTAAATTTGTTAATGTTGATTTTAATCTGAATTTGAAATCTCCACTAGGTGTATTTTTAGGAATTAAAATTTTAAATTTTTCCTTGATAGAAAATGTAGTTTTCTTTTCCCCATTTTCATTTAAGATTTGGGTTCCTTGAGGTGCATTTTCAGTTTGAACTGTATATGTTCCAGAAATTGCGTTTGTTTGAATTGTATATAGACCTGTTTCTAAATAGTCTCCCTTTTGTTTTGCGGTTTGGGGATCAGCAGGGGTTACATTGAAAACAATCTTTTGTGATTCTGACTCATCTTTAGATTTTTCGACTAATTGTTTCATAAGAGTGTGTACGTTTTGATTCTTGGGCACTAAATCATCTACTTGTAATTGTCCCATAGCAATCCATATCGCTAATTGGGTGGCATAATGTGCTTCTTCTTTGGTAGATACACCTAATTCAGCAGGACTTTTTTGTGGATATCCATGTAATAGTATACGATATACTGGATCACTTGCTTTCCCCATTTCTGGTAAATCCTCACCGTTAGGGGTACGTAGGCCTAGTATTAAACAATATGCGACATTCCCTGATCCAGTTTTGAATAATGCTGCTTTAATTTCTTTGTCTTTTGATTTACTATAACTCCAATTCATTTGATAGTTTTCACGATGAATAACTTCGGCTTTAACTTGTGGAACAGAAACTCCTAGCAACATAATAAGTACACTTAACATGCAAACCCATTGTGCTAACATCTTTTGTTTCATTTCATTCTCCACCACCATTTATCAAATTTTATGGATAGAAAATCTTATATTTTCATTGTACTTGTTGTTCGAAAAAGAGAATAGGTGGTTTTTTTGTAAAGTTTTGTAATTTTCTGAAAAAGAAAAATGTCGTGAAGATCATGTGAAGTTTTACTAAAAAGAAGCCTCCCCTCTTTTTTGACAAGTATGTATAATAATGGAGGGGGGTGCTCGTATGAAATATAAAAAAATATTAGTAAACACAATGTTAGCGGGTGCATTATTAACATTATCTGCTTGCGAGGAAAAAGAAGTAGTAAAGCCAGTAGAGAAGAAAGCGGAGTCTCAAAAAGAACATGTAACATCTGATAAAACAGAGAAAGTCACTACAGAAAAAGAAAAGAAAGATGGACAAAAGAAGGAAGAAGGACAAATTGGTATACAAACAACAGTAGAAGAACTTCAGCAACATATTGATAAACGCGGCTACATACTTTACACGGATCATCCGATTCGCCGTGTTACAAGTGAAAATAGTCGAGTGACTGATATATCTAATTATGGTGATTCAGTTGTTAACATTCGTACAGAAGAACCACTTGAAAATTTATCACCGGATTTGGTGAAAGAAGGATATGCGTTTATGACAGTAAAAGAAAATCCTTCTTTTCAATATAAATCATGGGATGAAATAACAAATTTAGAAAGGGCACTTGTAAAAGCAGTATATGCATCAGTTCCTGCACTTCGTGTGCTAGAAGCTCCTGCAAGAAAGGGAGATTTTTCAAATACTGCTGAGATT
Source organism: Bacillus sp. NPDC077411 (assembly GCF_044543425.1). Classification (NCBI taxonomy): domain Bacteria; kingdom Bacillati; phylum Bacillota; class Bacilli; order Caryophanales; family Bacillaceae; genus Bacillus; species Bacillus sp. NPDC077411. The sequence goes on from NZ_JBITWA010000010.1 coordinate 50,924, forward strand.
ACAGCGGCACTTTCATACTTGCGAAAAGGTGGAGAATTTGATTATATGGCTCCTGTTGCGCAAGGCGAAGTAGACCAAGGGCTATTTCAAAAGAATGATAAACTGAAAAAAAGTTGGAGTAAGTTAGCAAACATAGAAAACCCAAAAGAGAATAAAGTAGCCTTTTCCCAAGCATACGAGGAGGCGCGACAAGAGACAAATAATATGCTAGGCCTTCTCAATATTTTATTATCTAAAAATTATGAGAAACGTTTGTCGCAGGTTCCTAGTAAATAGATTGTTATAATTAGCTGTTATTTTTTATATGTAAGGTAAATAGCCAAGAAAATAGGTACTCAGGTGAGTATCTATTTTCTTGTTCATTGAATTCAGGAAATTAATAACGATTGTATTTATTATGGGTATTAAAAAAATTAAATGAGTGGGATGCAGAAGGGAACTTAATAAGGGAAAAACAAGGGCCTACAGAATTCGAAATTAAATATATAAAGAAGGAAAGGGGGATAAAAATTTAGGACGAGGAGGAAGGATAAAGATTCTAATTAAAAATAGTATTAAATCTTCAATTTTAAAATGCCAAGAGAGTAACAAAAGAGGTGGCTATATGAAAAAGAAAGTTAAAGTGCTGCTTGTTATGACAATAGTAGCAACTTTATTAGGTGGATGTAGTTTAGGGGGAACGAAAATTGAGTATGAAAGATTAGTAAAGGCGTTAGATGAAGGGGATATGAAAACAATCATGACCCCGAGTGATGATGGGTATGCGTATGTGCAAGAACGAGGTATATATAGTACGTATGAGAAAAAAGGAGAGGAAACACACAGTAGAATAATATATCAGACTACGGAAGGTGTATATAATACGAAAGATAAAAGTTTATATGGGGACACAACGCAAAGCATTGTTACTGATATAGAGAATGAAAAGGAAGTATGGACAAATAAAAATTATAAAAAAGAAACTGTTTATAGTACAAATATTATGTATAAAAAGGGACAAGGGATAAGTTCGAACCAAAATCTAGATGTTTCAACTGTGAAATTCATTATAGATCGTTTACAAGGAATTGGAAAACTAAAACCTAAAGATGATAGAGCCGGATTTGATGAGCCGAAAGGGGTTTACTATAGCTTAACAGAATCACAATTTCAGGAAATAATTAATAATAAACTGCAATTGCAATATGATAAATTTGGAAGTGCAATAATTAGTTTGGATTTTACTCAAGCTAAAGATTATAAAGAAAATCCTATGGAAATAGATAACATAGACATAGTAATTGATTATGACAAAAAAAATGAAGAGGGGAAGGTGTTATCACATGGGCAACAAATATCGGTAAGTTTTAGAAATAAAGAATACAATACTGAAAATGCGAAAACAAAGTACTTAGAGTATGAAAAACAATATAACAATTAAGCAGACCTCCCCCTTCCTATATAGAGAAAGAGGGAGGCTTTACTTTGTATTTCGTAACTAGTACTGCAAGAAATATGTAAGCATTGTAATGTGATCTTATAAAGTAAAACTTTAATCAATGGGGGTTTTCTTCATCCCCCACTGATTATTAGCCCTCCCAATTGGGCTTTTACGGGCAGTATTACTGCCCCAAAATAGCGGGATAAATTTCTGTTTATAAGTAGAAATCATTATAGAATTTGCTTTTTATTTTTTAAATCGAATTCTTTGAAAGATTCAGAAAATTCTTCTTAAAAAAAGTAATTTTTCTAGTATCTCATTTTGAATACGTAAATTCCTGCCATGATAAATCCAATTCCTAAAAGAGGTAAGATTGGAAATTCTGATCCTGTAGATGGTAAAGATTTTGTATTCTTACTAACTGTTTTTTCTATATGCTGCATGTCCGGTGTTTTTGTATCAACTGTTTTCTCTACATGCTGTGGGTCTGGTTTAATTTCTTTATTTAGAGTTTCTGATTGATTTAGTTTTTTTACATGAACTGTTTTCTCTACATGTTGTACGTTTGTTGTCATTTCTTTATCCGGAGTTTTTGGTTGATTTGGTACTTCGGATATTGGTTTCTTCTGATTTTTCACTGTATGTTTAATCATTTGACCATCTTCTTTTATTTCAAAAGAGAAAGTATTTTCACTAAGTATGTATCCCTCTGGAGCTAATGTTTCCTTATATGTATATGTTCCGTAAGGTAGTTTAAATGTGATAACACCATTTGCATCTGTTTTACCTTTGGCAACTTCTTGTCCTTGCTTATTGTATATAGTAAATTCAGCATTTGACAGCTTTTTATTGTCATCTGCAGAGTCAACTTTTGAGATTTGTAGTTCGCCTTGTATACGTTTATTTTCCACTTCTAATAAAGCGTTTTCATTTGTTTGTACGTTAACCTTTTTAATTGTAGGATCAAGCACATATCCTTCAGGAGCTTGAACTTCTTTTACAATGTAAATACCGATAGGAAGTTGATGTAATTCAGCAATACCTGCATCATCGGATGCGATATGTTTTTGGATATCACCTTTTTCATTGGAAACTTCAAATATAGCACCTTTTAAAGGTTTTTTGTTTTCATCAAACTTCATAATTTTTAAAGATCCTAGCGTTTCTTTTGGTTGCTCAAGTATAGGTTTCTTCTGATTTTTCACAATATGTTTAACGATTTGACCATCTTCTTTTATTTCAAAAGAGAAAGTATTGTCGCTAAGTATGTATCCCTCTGGAGCTAATGTTTCTTTATATGTATATGTTCCGTAAGGTAGTTTGAATGTGATCATGCCATTTGCATCTGTTTTACCTTTGGAAACTTCTTGACTTTGTTGGTTATATATAGTAAACTCAGTATTTGAGAGTTTCTTATTTTGATCTGCAAAGTCAACTTTTGAGATTTGTAGTTCACCTTGTATATGTTTATTTTCCACTTCTAATAAAGCAGTTTCATTTGTTTGTACTTCCACTTTTTTAATTGTAGGATCAAGCACATATCCTTCAGGAGCTTGAACTTCTTTTACGATGTAAGTGCCGATAGGAAGTTGATGTAATTCAGCAACGCCGGTATCATCAGAAGTAATATTTTGTTTAATATCACCATTTTCATTGGAAACTTCAAATACAGCACCTTTTAAAGGCTTTTTATTTTCATCGAACTTCATAATTTTTAAAGATCCAAGCGTTTCTTCTGGTACCTCAGGTGTTGGTATCTCAGGTGTTGGATTCTCTTTATTTTCTACTACGTGTTTAACAATTTGACCATCTTCTTTTATTTCAAAAGAGAAAGTATTTTCACTAAGTATGTATCCTTCTGGAGCAAATGTTTCTTTATATGTATATGTTCCATAAGGTAGTTTGAATGTTACAAGACCGTTTGCATCTGTTCTACCTTTGGCAACTTCTTGACCTTGTTGATTGTATATAGTAAATTCAGCATTTGGAAGCTTCTTATTGTGATCTGCAAAGTCAACTTTTGAGATTTCTAATTCACCTTGTATATGTTTATTTTCCACTTCTAATAAAGAATTTTCATTTGTTTGTACTTCTACTTTCTTAATTGTAGGATCAAGCACATATCCTTCAGGAGCTTGAACTTCTTTTACGATGTAAGTGCCGATAGGAAGTTGATGTAATTCAGCAACACCTGTATCATCGGAAGTAATATTTTGTTTGATATCACCTTTTTCATTGGAAACTTCAAATATAGCACCTTTTAAAGGCTGTTTATTTTCATCGGATTTCATAACTTTTAAAGATCCTAGTGTTTCCCATTTTACTACTAACTCTGTGCTCACTTCTTCCTTACTTCTTTGAGATAATGTAGCTGTATTTTGAACAGTTCGTTTTCCATCAAACGTAATTGCCTGTAAATTTGTTAGGTTTGATTTTATTTTGAACTTGAAATCTCCGCTAGCTGTATTTTTAGGAATTAGAATCTTAAATTTTTCATTAATAGAAAATGTAGTTTTCTTTTCCCCATTTTCATTTAAAAGTTGAATTCCTGCAGGTGCATTTTCACCTTCAATTGTATATGTTCCAGAAACTGCATTTGTTTGAATTGTATATAAACCTGTTTCTAAATAGTCTCCATTTTGTTTTACGTTTTGTGAATCAGGAGAAGTTACATTGAAAAATACTTTTTGAGATTCTGCCCCATGCTTAGATTTTTCAACTAACTGTTTCATAAGAGTATGTACCTGTTGATTTTGTGGTACTAAATCATCTACTTGTAATTGTCCAAGAACAATCCATACAGCTAATTGAGTTGCGTAATGTGCTTCCGCTGGTGTAGATACACCTAATTCCACTGGACTTTTTTGCGGATATCCGTTTAGTAGTACACGATATACCTCGTCTGTTGCTCTCCCCATTTCAGGTAAATCCTGTCCATTAGGAGAAGGTAGGTTTAATGATAAACAATATTCGATACTTCCTGATGCTCCTTTAAGAGTTCCTGCTTTAATTTCTCGATTTTTTGATTTACTATAACTCCACTTCATTTGATATTTTTCCTTATGTACAATCTCGGCTTTTGCTTGTGGAACAGAAACTCCTAACAATATAATAAGCACACTTAATATAGAAAACCATTTTGCTAACATTTTTTGTTTCATTTCTTCATCCACCGCCATTTATCAAATTTAGTATAGAAAATCTTATGTTTTTATTACACTTGTTGTTGGTAAAAGAGTACTACTTGGAATATCTATAAAAGTTTCGCAAAAAAAGATTAAATAATTAGAAAATTTGTAATATTTTAACTCTATTATAAATGTTATTTCAGAAAAGGGAATAGGTATTTTTTGTTGAATTTTGTCAGTTTTCCGAAAATTACAGATATAAGTATTTAATAAAAATGAAAATAGTATTAATAAGTTGCATCTGTTTGAATAATGTTAAACTTTGTATATTTGGTTATACAGAGAATTACTGGTACATAAGAAGTAAAACATTTCAATTAATGCTAATATATGTATTTCTAAAATCTTATTTTTATTATAGATTCTATTGTAGAAAAAGAATAGGTGTTTTTTAATGAAATTTTGTCATTTTTTTGAAAATTCAAGGTATAGTTATTTAATAAAAATTAAAATAATACTATAAGTTCTATTCTTTCGAACAACGTTAAACTCTGTGTTTTTGGTTATACAGAGAATTATTCGTACATAAAGAAAAATCCTTATGAATGAATATAAAAATATGAAAATGAATATATATAATACTGTGTCCTATTATAAATGCTATTGTAGAAAAAGAATAGTCTTTTTTAAAAAATTTTTAGATGCAAGTATTTAGTAAAAATAAAAATAGTATTATTAGTTGCATCCTTTTGAACAACGTTACATCCTGTGTATTGGGTTATACAGAGAAATGTTCGTGTATAAAAGAAAATCTTTATGAATAAATATAAAAATATAGAATCCTGTGCTCTATTATAAATGCTATTGTAGAAAAATAATAGTCTTTTTTTGAAAGTTTTAGATGCAAGTATTTAGTAAAAATGAAAGTAGTATTATTAGTTGCATCCTTTTGAACAACGTTAAACTTTGTGTATTTGGTTATACATAGAGCTGTTCGTACATAAAAGTATCTTTATGAATAAATAGAAAAATATGAATATATATAATACTGTGTTCTATTATAGATTCTATTGTAGAAAAAGAATAGTCCTTTTTGGGGGTAAAAATTGTCATTTTTTTGAAAGTTTGAGATTGTTTAGCGGGAAATAAAATAGTATTGAAATGCAAAATGAAATTTTAAAAGAATAAAATTTTATAGATGAACTTAATGTAATCATCATTGTGTAAAAAATATAGATATTTTTATGGATGATATAGTTGAATTAATAAAGATACTTCAGAAGAATGGAACATAATTAGGCAAAGAGCTAACATTTGCTATAGGAGTAAGAGATAGATAATATGGAAGTAACGTTATATAAATCCATTTTAATTTTTCGACATATAAGTCACGGTTATGCGAATATAACATAATCGCTACTTGCTTTCTCCCTTTGTTTTAAACTTTGCATGGGGCAGGAAAAGGCCCTGACCGCTTCTATGTACGGCCAGAGGCTCTCGGCCCTCCTCTAACAAGAAATGGGTTTTTATGTCGTTTTTTAACTTGTATATATAGTTATACGTGAAGGAACAGAGTTAGAGCTATATGTTAGCTTTCTATTCTTTGAAAGGAGAACATAATATGGAGAGAATGCCTAATTGGCTTATGCAACGTGCTTTTTTAACACCGGAGCGCACCGCGATTGAAACGAGAGAAAGTACGTATACGTTTTTGCAGCTTCATGAGAAGGTGCTTTTATGTTGTGAACATCTTGCTTATTTACAAGTGAAAAAGGGAACAAAAGTGGCTGTTCTGATGAAAAATAGTATGGAGATGGTGATTGCGATTCATGCTCTTTCTTATATAGGGGCAGTCGCTGTTTTGCTGAATACACGTCTTTCAAGAGAAGAGCTACTTTGGCAAATGGAGGACGCAGAGGTGTCTTGTTTGCTTACAGATGAAGAGTTTGAGGGAGAGCAAGTACCTGTCTACTTGTTTACAGAGCTTGCAGCATTGCCGAAAGAAAAGGGAACCGTGCAAAATGAGTTTGTTTTAGAAGAAACGATGACGATTATTTATACGTCAGGCACGACAGGAAAACCGAAAGGTGTGATGCTTACATACGGGAACCATTGGTGGAGTGCAGTTGGCTCTTCGCTGAATTTAGGGCTTCGTGATGATGACTGTTGGTTAGCATGTTTACCGTTTTTCCATGTGGGCGGATTATCGCTTTTAATGAAGAATATTATGTATGGTATGAGGGTGTTACTTGTTCCGAAGTATGACCCGGATTTTATTCATGAAGCGCTGCAAACAAGAGGTGTAACGATGATTTCCGTTGTATCTAAAATGCTGACGGATTTATTAGAACGGCTGCAAGAAGATACATATTCACCGTCTCTTCGCTGCGTATTGCTTGGCGGAGGGCCAGCTCCAAGACCTCTTTTGGAAACGTGCGTCGCAAAAGGGATTCCGGTGTATCAAACGTATGGTATGACAGAAACGTCTTCGCAAATTTGTACATTGGCCGCTGATTATATGTTAACGAAAGTTGGTTCAGCCGGAAAACCACTATTCCCATGTCAGCTTCGCATTGAACAAGGTGGAAGGGAAGCTAGTGTAGGAACTGCCGGGGAAATTGTTGTGAAGGGGCCGAATGTAACGGGTGGTTATTTCAATCGTGAAGAGGCGACGAGAGCGAGTATTCACGATGGTTGGTTACATACGGGAGACATTGGCTACTTAGATGAAGATGGTTTTCTCTATGTGCTAGATCGCCGCAGTGATTTAATTATTTCCGGCGGAGAGAACATATACCCGGCGCAAATTGAGGAAGTCTTACTTATGCATCCTGCTGTTTTGGAAGCGGGAGTTGTTGGAGTAAGTGATGAGAGATGGGGACAAGTTCCTGTCGCATTCGTTGTGAAATCAAAAGAGATAACGGCAGAGGAACTCATTGCTTTTTGTGAAGATAAACTTGCACGATATAAAGTGCCAAAAGAGGTTCATTTTCTTTCTGACCTGCCGCGCAATGCTTCTAAGAAATTACTGCGCCGTGAATTGCGGCAGCTGGCGGAGGAGATATAAATGCATATTACAAAGGCAATGCTGTATGTAACAGAAATGCCGCTCGTTATTCCATTTGCTGCAAGTTATGGGACGTATGAAAAGCGTGAAAGTATTGTGATAGAACTAATAGATGAAGAGGGACGAAGCGGTTGGGGCGAAGTGGTCGCTTTTTCGGAGCCTTGGTATACAGAAGAAACAGTCGTAACGGCGTTTCATATGCTGCAAGACTTTTTGTTGCCGGTGTTATTTGAGCAGGAGCTTTCCCATCCTTCTGATGTTACGTCTCTTTTTCAACATATAAAACGCAACAATATGGCCAAAGCAGGAATCGAGGGTGCATTATGGGATTTGTATGCAAAGCGCAAGAATCAATCGCTTGCCGCGCTGCTTGGCGGTGTAAAACAGGAGATTGAAGTTGGTGTAGTGATTGGCCTTGATACAGTTCCTAATATGTTAAAACGGATTGAAACATACGCTGAAGAAGGGTATAAACGTTTTAAAGTGAAAATTAAACCAGACAATGACTATGCTTTGCTTCACGAAATTCGCAGAGCGTTTCCAACTATTCCATTGATGGCAGATGCCAATTCTGCCTATACGCTGGCGGATATGAAGCAGTTACAAAGGTTGGACGAATTTGAGTTAATGATGATTGAACAGCCGTTAGCAGATCATGATTTTCTTGATCATGCCCGTTTGCAGCAGCAAATTGAAACGCCCATTTGCCTAGATGAAAGCATTCATTGTTTAGAAGATGCAAGAGTGGCCATAAGACTTGGGAGCTGCCGTATCATCAACATAAAACCTGGGCGAGTTGGCGGATTAACAGAATCTATTCGTATTCATGATTATTGTCAGCAGCATCGTATTCCTGTTTGGTGCGGGGGCATGGTAGAAATGGGAATTTCCCGGGCGCAAAATATTGCGCTCGCATCGCTGCCTAATTTTACAATTCCCGGTGATATTTCTGCTTCTAAAAGACATTGGGAGCGAGATATTATCTCGCCGGAAGTAACGCTGCAACATGGGAAAATTATTGTTCCTAAGCAAGCTGGGTTTGGATATAACATAAACCGGACAAGACTAGAAGAGATAACGAAACAATGCATTGTATGTGAGAGGTGAACCTATGCAAAAGCATGAACAGGTGCTGCGTCATATACAAAATCGTTTATTAGAAACACCATTTGTAAAAGTGGCGTACATTTTCGGATCTCATGCCAGAAAAGAAGCAACACCTTCTTCGGATTATGATATAGCGATTGAGACAACGCATATTTCAGTAGGTGAGTTTCAATGGCTTTTGTTTCAATTAATGGAAGAGCTAAGCGGAGTGGGAAAAGTAGATGTGGTTCATTTGAATACATTGTCCGATAGCGAGTTGAAGCGTCATATTTTACGGGAAGGCCGGTTGTTTGCACAACGTATATAAAAAGAGTGGCGTCATTCATATCGCCGCTCTTTTTGTGTGAAATAGCATTATTAGCTGAAAATACTTTCCCTTACTTTTTAATCTACTGCACTTTTTGGAGCGTTACCATGGATTGTTCCATTTTCATCTTTTTTCGAAATTCTTCATGGGAGTTTTTACTACGGGATCTGTTTGGAATCTTATAAGATCTTATGTTAGAACAAGCCTGTTTTTAAAAAGAACAAGCTTCTTATTTTTGTCCTAAACATAGGATAAATGGAATCCACTGAAAGGATCCGACAAAGAATAAGGATTTTTATTAAAGGAGGAAAAGAGTAATGGGTGAAAGTTGCGAACATGGACATGGACATGGGCATCGTCACGGCAATGGCTTTGCGCTTTTAATCGTATTATTTATTTTGTTAATCATTATCGGCGCTAGCTGCTTTGGTGGCTGCGGTGGTTACGGTGGTTATGGTGGTGGTTATCCAGGCTACGGTTATGGCGGCGGCTTTTGTTGCTAATAAGCTAAAAACTATTGAAAATAGCCTTGTGCAGAGCACAGGGCTATTTTATTCACAGCTTAATATGTTGTGACAGTTTTTGAATGTAAAACGAGCGTATCAGGAAAAAGAAGATGATTTCAATAATGCCGAAGAGACCTAATATTAAAATTTCTTCTTTTAATAAAGAAAAAGAAAGTGTACTTTGTATGAATTTAATTGCAAATATTGTATGAATCGAAGCGATAACATAAGGAACGAAAAATAGAATTGCTAATTGAATGGTTGCTGAACATGTCATTTCGGCTTTTGTTAATCCAATCTTTGTAATGGTCTTATATTTTTCGGCTTCTCTAGTTAAATCGGTATACATACGGAAATAAAGAACGCTTCCTGCTCCCATGAAGAAAATAATGCCAAGAAATGTACCGATAAAGAAGTTGGCAACGTTCCAGCGTTTATCAACATATAATTCATCACTTGATGTAAAAATTTGAAAAGGAACCTTCTTATCTTGTTCTCCCTGCTGATCTGTATGTGGAGAAACACTTTTTATATCTTCTGTGGTCATATGCAAAATACGCTTTGTAAGCGGCATTGTATTTTCCCAATCATCCACTTGAAAATTATAAAACGTCATTGGTTCGAGATGTGGAATTTCGTTGTCGACAGCATGATCTTGCAGTACGATCAAGTAAGCATAAGCGTCCTCCGGTATAATCGGTTTGGTAGCTGTTTCTTTTATATGAAATTCTTTTTTATTAGATTGTAACGTAATCTTTGTTTGTTTAAGAAAAGGATTTGTTAATAGCTCTAATGGTATTGGTGAATATCTTGGAACTATATATGTTTCATGTCCCGTTAATTGAACTTGAGGACGGTTTAGAAATTTAGCAAGAATATTATAGTCACTTTGCTTTATAATCCAAATCTCTTCATTAGCAGCCTTATCTTTATAAATAATTGCTTTATGCTTTTGGTAAGTAAATTTATCTGTACGTAATTCTGTTTCTAATGCTGCAATATGCTTTGCTTCTAAAATATTTCCTTCGTAAGATACATAAGTAAATGGAAAAGGAAATGCCTCTAGTATAGAAGCCTTTGTGTATTTATTAAAAGCATATAATGTTGTGATAGTCGTAAAAGTTATTACAGATAGCATTGTTACTACAAAAAGCATATTAATATTGATGCGAACGCGTGATGCTAAATCAGAGATCCATAGCATATTCGTTTTTTTCATATAAAAGCGTCGACGCTTTTTTAATATCCAAATGAAAAGAAAACTAGCCTGGGAGAATAGAAAATACGTCCCAATTGTAACGAGAGGAATAATGGCCAGAATAATGAGTAGACCAATCCCGTTTGTTAAACTTTTTTCTGTTATATAGCTTTGTGGATAAGCTGCAAAAATATAACCAGAAAATAGACATAGTAAACTAAAAATTGAAATGATAACGGAAGGTGATCTCTCCTTCTTTCCGCGAATTCCTCCTCTTAGAAGATGAACGATTTTTTGTGTTCGAATTAAAGCAGGTGTAAAGATAGATACAATTGTAAAAAGTATGAGAAATGTCGCTACAGTTGTCTGAATTGCTTCTGATGGCCAATATAAATAAAGGCCGTTAATACCTGAAATTTTTGATGTAATCAATAAGAAAAAGTTAGAAAATACAAGACCAGCTTGAATGCCAACAAAAATAGAAAGAAGCCCAATAATCATATTTTCTAAAAAAATAAGTCGTTTAAGTTGCCTGTGTGAAATACCTAAAATCGTTAAAACGCCAAACTGCTTTTTGCGTACGTTCAAAAACGTTCCAATTGAGTACACCAAAAAGAAAAAAGAAAACAGTACAATTACAAATTGTGTAAAACCAATTAAAGTGAAAAGAGGTCCTGTTTCTTTATAGTTTTGTATATGTTGTAAACGTGGATGATACCGATACACAGCAAATGAAAAGAACACCGTAATAGAAAATGAGCTGCTTAAAAAATAGGCAAAATAAGCTCTGGCATTACGGATAACATTTCGTAATGCGAATTGCCAAAACTTCATCCGCGTCTTCCTCCTAGTAATGCTAATACATCTAATATTTCTTGATAGAACTTTTCGCGGTGCAGGCCGCGGTGCAGCTCATTATAAAGCTCACCGTCTTTAATAAAAATGATACGGTTGCAATAACTAGCAGCAAATGGGTCATGTGTCACCATTAAAATTGTCGCTTGTTCTTCTTTATTTAACTTCGTAAATAGCTCCATTACATCAGTTGCAGCTTTCGAATCTAAGTTTCCTGTTGGTTCATCAGCAAGCAGTAATGAAGGTTTATGGATGACTGCACGGGCCACTGCGGTACGCTGTGCTTGTCCTCCGGAAACTTCAAAAATTCGTTTATTTAAAATATGATCGATACCGAGTTTGTTTGAAATAGTATCTAGCTTTTCATCCATTTCCGCAAGCGGAACATTATCTAACGTCAAGGGCAAGACGATGTTTTCTCCAATTGTTAATGTGTCTAATAAGTTAAAGCTTTGAAATACAAATCCTAACTCTTGCCGGCGAAAGATAGCTAATTTTTCGTTGCGAAACGTATGAGGCTGCTTTCCGTTAATAAAGACTTCTCCTGCTGTAGGAGAATCGATAGTCGAAATAACATTTAATAAAGTTGATTTCCCGCTTCCGGACGGGCCCATAATCGCAACAAATTCTCCTTTATCTACATGTAAATTAATATTTTTTAAAGCAGTATGAGGGACTTTCCCCTCATACACTTTCGATACATTTCGAATATGTAATACTTCTTCCATATATCAATCACCTTTCTAACGTTATAAATCCATTTTAATTTTTCAACATATAAGCTATTGCTATGCAGGAACAAAGGCTCTCGTTCATCTAAAAAAGGGGAGCGATTTTTTGCCTTATATTTTTTATAGTTTAATATGCTGGGACAATTTTTGCATATATAATGAACGAATTAAAAGGAAAAAGAGAATTTCAACCGTTCCAAAAATGATAAGGACAACACTAACCTCAGTAAACAAGGATAGTTTGATTATGCCTTTCCACATTTTTGCGGCAAACATCGTATGAATGGAAGCCATTATATAGGGCACAAAAAATAAGATAGCAAGCTGAATGGTAGCTGACCGCTTCATTTCTGATTCTGTTAAGCCAATTTTTGTAATCGCAATATACTTGTCTTGTTCATTCGTTAAATCTGTATACATACGGAAGTAAAGTACGCTTCCAGCCCCGATAAAGAAGATAACACCAAGGAATGTACCAATAAAGAAAAAGGAAGCATTTTGTAGTTTCGTTTCATATAGTTGATTGCTTCCTTCAAAAGCTTCATATAAACGTTCTTCAGAATGAATTTGTTTGCGATCTGCATAAAGCTTTTCGATGAATGCGGCGGCTATTGTATGTGTATTTTCCCAATTTTGTACTTGGAAATTGTATAACGTCATATGTTTCATAGCATGTGATAGCGATTGTACCGTATTGTCGGATAAGACGAGTACATTTGGAATAATTCCAGAGGGTATCACATTTTTATCACCAATACCTTGCACGTGTAATTTCAAGGAATTTGGAGAAAGAGTAATTGACTGTTTTTGGTAGTCCCACTTACCAGTTATAATTTCATAAGAGTACCCAGGGAGTACATACGTTTCATCATCTTTCAAGAAAATCTTTTTATGATGGAGTGCAGTAGCTAACTGATTATAATCACTTTGTTTTAATACATACACTTCATCTTCATAAGAGGAAGTTGTTCCTTTTTGTAGCGATATACCATATAAGTCTACTTTTATTTTTTTGTATTCAAATTTCTCATCTTTTAATCGCTGTTCTAACCAATCGATATGCTGCGAAGCGATTGGATTAGCATCATAGGAAAGATAAGTAAATGGAAATGGGTTATCTTTCACAATTTGTGTTTTTGTAAATTTACCAAAACCATATATGAAGGTCATCATGGTAAAGGCGAGAGTAGACAACATCGTTACTACAAAGAGCATATTAATATTTGTACGAATACGGCTTGCTAAATCAGAAATCCACAGCAAATTAATTCGTTTCATATAAAATTTCCGTCTTCTTTTCAACATATGAATGAGCAGAAAGCTAAATTGTGAAAAGAAAAAATATGTCCCGACTGCCACCAGTGTTGGAATGGAAAAAATACTAGATAAAATGTATAGTACACCAATCATATCACCTAGTGACATAAAGTACTTTGGACACATTGCTAGTGTGTATCCAGAAAGCAAGCATGAAATGCCAAACAAGGAAATGATAATGGATGGCTTCTTTTCTTTTTGATTTATTTTTCCTTCTTTTAAAAGACGTACAGCTTTTCTCGTTCGAATTAACACAGGGGTAAAAGCTGATACGAAGATAAAGAGTCCAAGAAAGGTTGACGTTGTTAACAGAATTGCACCTTTTGGAAAATATAAGTATAATCCGGGCATGTGTGTAATTTTTGCTGTAACTAATAAGAAAAGTTGTGAAAAGACAATCCCAACTTGAATTCCGATAAAAATAGAAAGAAGCCCAATTAACATATTCTCAATGAAAATGAGTCGTTTTAATTGCTTTTTTGATATACCTAAAACAGTTAAAACGCCAAATTGTTTTTTTCGAACTTTTAAAAACGTACCGATAGAATATAGTAAAAAGAAAAATGAAAAGAATACAATAACAGCCTCAGATACCCCCATTAAGGTGTCGATACCGGAAGTTGTGTCAGCATTTTGCAAACGAGGATGAAATAAGTACACGGCAAATGAAAAGAAAATTGCAATGGAAAAGGAACTGCTTAGAAAGTAGGCAAAATAAGCACGGGAGTTACGTGTTACGTTCTTAAATGCAAATTGCCAAAATGTCATATTTTTATCCTCTCAGTCTTAAAATCATTCTTATATGTTGCAAAAGTGTATGAGGAAAGGATTCCTCATACACTTTGTCATAGAATTTCTATAAGCTATATAAATTCATTTTGATCTTTTAACATATATGTCACTGCTATGCAGGTCAAAAAATGACCGCTACTTGTTGTCTCACTTTGTTTAAACCTTGCATGTGGCAGGGAAAGGCCCTGACCCCGCTTCTATGCATGGCCAGATGTTCTTGCCTGTCTAAAAAGAACAGGTTTTTATGTCGGTTTTTTAACTTATATTTCTATAAGTTAACCTTCATCTGTTTTGTTTATAGCATTATGGAAAATAATTTTGATACTTGTACCTTTGCCAACTTCAGAGTCTAGTTTGACAGAATGACCTAAATAGGAGCAAATTTTACTCACAATATATAAGCCCATACCAGTAGACTCTCCAAACATTCGTCCATTCTTTCCTGTATAAAACGGTTCAAATACACGGCGAATATCTTCCTGCGGAATACCGACACCTTCATCACGCACTTCTAAAATAATATCTTTTCCGCCTTGAACAGCAGATAAGAATACTTTTTTTCCTCTTTCTCCTGAATATCGAACCGCATTTGTCATTAACTGATAAATAATGAATTTCAGCCACTTTGCATCAGAAGCAACCATTAAATCAGAATGCACTTCTAAAACAGGAAAGACACCGTTTCGAATAAACAGCTCTTTTAAGCTATTTATATTTTTGGTGACCGCGTCTTTTAAAGAAATGGTTTCTACATGAAAGTCTTCATGGAAATTATTTAACCGTGCCATATATAATGCCATATCTAATCCTTGATTTAATTTTTCTAGCTCTTGTTTAAATTTTGGAATAAGATGTTCATCTTCCATTTCAAATACCATTAGCTGCATAACAGAAACGGGCGTTTTCATTTGATGTACCCATTGATTAATAAACATTTGATGCTCTTGCTGTTTTACTTCATATGCTTGCAATTCTTTTTGGAATAGACGATATTGTGTACGAACAAGTTCATTTACGCCATGCGGCATAGGAGCAGTTGCTCGCTCAATGAACGCATCTTCTATTTTGTCAGGCAGTTCACTTAGTCGTTTATATAATCTACGATTTCGAACGTATCGATAAGCAAGAAAACAAATGAATAGATACAAACTTAGTACAATAAAATAAAATTTATTGTTTTTAAACCCATCAACGGAATCATACAAAATGAAGATGATCCCAAAGTTTAAAATATAAAGAAGTAAAAAGCCAATGTGATCACGTAAAAATAACTTCATTCTCTATTCACTCCAAGTTGCGTTTAACCGATAGCCTAAGCCACGTACCGTCTCGATCGCATTTTCAATTCCGAGCTCAGTAAACTTTTTACGAAGACGTGTAATATTTACGTTTAGTGTGTTCTCTTCAACAAAGCTTTCATCATCCCAAAGTGCAGATAACAAATCTTCTCGGCCTGCTGTACGAGGATGTTTAGATAGAAGCATTTCTGCTAGAATTGCTTCTTTTTTCGTTAGTAATACTTGCTCATTCTTAAAATGAAGTTCTGGTCGTTCAGGATATAGTTTTAATCCTTCTACTTCAACAATACGTTCTGTCATACTTGGTGCATAGTCACCGTAAATGCGGCGTAATTGACCTTTAATTTTTGCCATCACTACATCATAGTGGAATGGCTTTGTAATATAATCATCAGCACCGCTTTCGATTGCCATAATTTGCTCCATTTCACCAGCGCGAGCAGAAATGAAAACAATTGGGCAAGTGGATTCATGACGAATTTGACGGCACCAGTAGAAACCATCAAACTTTGGTAAATTTACATCTAATAAAACAAGATGTGGTTTTGTATGATGAAATGAAGCCATAATATCATCAAAGTTATCTGCAACAACTGCTTCGTAACCGTATTTTTGAATGTGAGATTGCAGTAAAGATGAAATACTTGGATCATCTTCTATAATTAAAATCTTGTACATACGTAAATGCCTCCTCTAACTTTGTGTATATATAGTGTAACATTTGTTTTCTTCGTTTTCATTATGTTGAGGGTACCCCATGTATAAATTTTCTCAACGTAAAGAGTACCTATATTGCTAATGAATCTATTTAAAATTACAAACCATTAATTTACAATTATTTATGAACTTTAAATGCCTTAACAATATTTTATAGTAGAGGAGTCTATAAATGAAAAAAGCATGTTCCTTCTTGATGATTGTATGGGTGTGTATATTTGTATCTGCTTGTTCCAGTCAAACAAAATCAGAGACAGAAATGAAATCTGATCGTGAGAAAAATTCCACAACGTCTCAACCGAATGTAAAAGTTAAGCCTTATAAAGAACCATTAACTCAAGTAGGGGATAAAGCACAACATCCACTTGGAATGTTTGTCTTGAACCAATTGAGTGAACCAAATACGACTATTGAACTAGGACCGCTCAATATCAAAGTGGAGCGAATTAAAATCGTACGGAGCACAGAAGTAAGTGATATCGGAAAGTATAATTTAGAAGAACGAGGATTGAATACAGAGGAAATGAATGCAATTCAACTAACAACCACTTTAGAAAATACTTCGGATCAACCGCTTGATTTGGAGAAAGGTCCCATAAAAACACTAGTTTTAAGTAACGGAGAACAAGTAGATGTGTATAAAATGAGTGCAGATCCGAAAGAGCGGAGCTTAAAAGCAAGAGAAAAAATTAAATTTACGTTAATCTGTTTTCTATCACAAGTTCCAGGGGATTTAAAGGATGTAAAAGTGACTACAGACGTAGTGCGAGATAAAACGACCAATAATGAGGTAAGCGCTCTGAAAACCGTAGAGATTAAAATGTGAATAAAAAAGGGATGAACCAAGCCTACATGGCTTGGTTCATCCCTTTTTATTTTATAATTAAAATGTACAATAACTAACAACTGGACTAGATGAACCCGTTTTAATAAAATAATCAGGAGCATAACCATAATCTAGATCGCCGCGCCAATAATTATCATGTACCAAATCCCAAACTTTACTTCCATAGTAGGATTCACCATTAACATAGCAGTATAAAAAGAGGCTGTTCCCATCTGGAATATCTGTTTCAGTCCGCGTACCATTTATTGTTGGAGTGTTACGAAGATCCAAGCCTGCACCACCAGTTTTTTGAACTGGATAGAACCCCTGAGCATGGGATATATCCTGATTTGCAAATAAAACAGAACCAGCCACTGCTATTGAAGCTATTGAGAATGCAATCTTTTTAAACATGTCCTACCTCCTAATATATTTTGTTTAGTTTAATAGGGGATTTCCCCCTCATGCCTATCAAACTAAGATAGGTAAATATTTAATTTTTCTTGGTAAGCATGAGGGAGTATCCCCTGAAAATATATTGCTCTACTATAAAATACATATAAAAAATGGTAAAAACAACAATAAAAGTAAGATTTCGTTATTTCTCAACTTTCGTCTTTACTTATTATTCTCAAACCAGTTTTTAAACGTTTCTCGAGATTGTTCTCCTAAAATTCGATTCATTTCTTTTCCATCTTTATAAGAAATAATTGTAGGTGTCCCTTTTATTTGAAACATATTCCAACCATTTGGATAATCTTCTAAATTCATAACTTGCATATCAATATTCATATTTTTAGCCAAAGGAACTACAATTGGGGAAATTCTTGAGCAATGAGGACATGCTGGCTTGTAAAAATAAACAATTTTTGTTTTGTGATTTGAAATATCTTGTTGTAATTGTTCTGGTGTAATTTGATTTTCATAATAATTAATTGTTTCTACACTTGTTGTTTTCTCGCTGTTTGTTTCCTTATTTGTGATAAAAGTAATGATTACAAGTATCGAAAGAATAGTGATAGCAAAAATAAGCATTTTTTTCATATACTTTGTCTCTCCCCTATTTCATTTAATAAGAATACAATTACAAATGATAATGATAAGAAATGCTATTGTTATAAAGCCAAATTAAAAAATTGACATAAAACCCCTTTCTTTTTCGATGGAAAAGAGCATCTGGCCATGCATAGAAGCGGTCAGGGCTTATTTCTGCTACATGCAAGGTTTAAAACAAAAGGAGAAAGTAAGTAGCGTTATGTTGTATTCTGCATAACGGCGACTGATATGTCGGAAAATTAAAATGGATATATAGAGAACTTATAATTAAAATGAAGAGTTCAAAAGTTATTATAAATTATTGATTGATTATTTCGAATATTTTTTATGGAATATTTTTGGGATTGATATTGAGAAAATTTTCCTTACAAATATTAGCTTGCTATGTATTGATGCTCCCGCGGTTAGGTACAGTAGTGATGAAATTGACAAATTTAAGAAATGAATTTAATATTTAGATAAATATCTAAATGTCTAATTAATGAAAGGAAGAAAGACATTGAATCAAGCATTTAAAGCGTTAGCAGATCCAACAAGGCGCAAAATTTTAGACTTATTAAAAGAAGGAAACTTAACAGCAGGAGAAATTGCCGATCACTTCAACATGACAAAGCCGAGTATTTCTCATCACTTAAATGCGCTCAAAAACGCAGAGCTTATTCAAGATGAGAAAAAAGGACAGTTTGTTGTGTATTCATTAAATACGACTGTGTTTCAAGATTTGTTAACATGGGTGTTTACGTTTACGAATAGAGGAGAATAGAGGGGGATGGAAAGTGAGGAAGCATATTGTTCCATGGCTATTAATTTTTACAATCGCAATAGGCTGGTATATAGCCTGGCCGTATTTACCAGAGCAAATTCCAAGGCATTACAATATCGAAGGAGAGGTAGACGGATATTTTTCTAAAGTAAGCATTATATCTTTTTCGATGGGAAGTATGATATTTTTCTATATTGTTTGGATTTTCATAAGAAGAATTGATTTAACAAAAGGAGGGTATAAATACTTTGCTAAGGCCCTTTCAAAGATTAATTATATGATTCTTATCACCATATTTGGTTCTAACATATTGGGTATACTTCATTCCGTAGGTTATGATGTGAAAGGTTCTGTAATAGTCAATTTTGCACTTGGTACGCTATCGATTATATTAGGAAACTATATGCAACAAACGAAACCAAATTACTTAATTGGGATTCGCACATCTTGGACATTAGAGAATAAAGAAGTATGGCGCAAAACCCATCGATTTGCTTCGAAATCAATGGTAATCGCAGGCTTCTTTGTATATGCTGCGGCTCTTTTGAAAGACCCTATTAATTTATTTATTGGGGCAGGTATCGTGCTATTAGGTGCTATTATCCCGACGATAAAATCTTACTCTATTTATAAAAAAGAA
Organism: Bacillus sp. NPDC077411; assembly: GCF_044543425.1. NCBI lineage: Bacteria > Bacillati > Bacillota > Bacilli > Caryophanales > Bacillaceae > Bacillus > Bacillus sp. NPDC077411. Next base: position 70,652 of record NZ_JBITWA010000010.1, read on the forward strand.
ATAGGATTAGAAGGCAAATCATAAAAGTATGGTAGAGGAGAAGAAACAAAATGAAGAAACACATTCTTGCCATTATATTTATTAGCATAACAATATTAGCTTGGATTATTTCTTGGCCACATCTTCCAGATACAATCGCTACGCATTGGAGCGGCGATACTCCAGATGGTTATTCCCCTAAATTAATTGGGATGTTGTTGATGGTTGGAATTATGATTGGAACTTATATATTACTAAATGTTGTTCCAAAGATTGATCCAAAGAAAGAGAATTATAAAAAATTCTCGAAAAGTTTTATGATGATCACTTACAGTGTCCTCGTTGTATTGTTCATCGCGAACATGGATATTATTGCAACTGGATTGGGCTATAATTTATCGATAAATCGTTTTTCAGGATTGCTTGTTGGTATTTTGTTTTTAGTGATAGGTAACTATCTGCCGCAATGTAAACCAAACTATTTCATCGGCATTCGTACTCCATGGACATTAAGCAATGAAGAAGTATGGCGCAAAACCCACCGTTTTAGCGGAAAAGTATTTATGATTTTAGGGATTATCATGTGCGGAAGTATTTTTGCTCCTGTTACTTGGGAATCATATATCATACTGACTGTTGCTTTAGGTGGTGCGGTCATCACAATGCTGTATTCTTATTTTGCTTATAAGAAAGAAATATTTTGATAATAACGTAAAACAAGGAAAGAGAGTAGCTTTCCTTGTTTTTATATGTAAATGGCTTTCACCTGAACTGCCGTGGATAGGCTCCAAGTTTTTTAGAATAAGAGACGCTGTTACTGTCCCATTGCGAACAGAACGAATCAATGGCAATAAATCATCTCAATGTTCTTTTATGTTTTTATATGAATTGTCCCGCCAATCATAAATTCCAAGTATGGTTGTTTTGAGGGCTTGTTAAAAATATAAATTTTATTTTTACCAATTGTTTTAATTTTAGGAAGAGAATTTAAAACACATTTTAATATGAAATATTGCATATTAAAATGTATTGATAAAGGTGTGTGCGCTTACTATAATAAAAGCATAAAGACGTAACACATCTTAATATTTAAAAAGAGGAGGAAATAATATGGCAATCGCAATGGCAGTTTTAAAATTTTTAGGTGGATTACTTCCATTCGTACAAGAGCTTTTAAAAGCATTTATGTAAGTTCATTATTTAGCAATTATGTATAGCAATTATTATACAAATGACCTGTATATCAAAGATGAATTGATGTGCAGGTCATTTGTGTGAGCAAAGTCCCTTATTGTAATGTAAAACAGGAGCGATTAGAGTGCCAATTATATGGAAAGCTAATCGCTATTTTTTTATGCTCCTCTACTATATTTAAAATGCGTCAACTTCTTTTGAAAAAGAAGAAAAGAGAATGAAACGAATATAAGCAATTAGAATGATTCAAGATCATTTATATTTGTTGTATCAAGCTATATAACAAAACAACAAGCATAAGGTATGAAAAAAAAGTTCTGTTTTAAAAGAGCATTTTCCCTAATATAAAGATATAATATTATATTGAAATAGTTATATTAAGGTGTAATCATAATATGAATCTTATATCAGTAATCTATTTATTATATTTTATTTAAATAACAACAAGGTTTTCGAAAAAAGACAGAAAGAAAAAAGCCACTTTTCCATTTAGAAGAGTGGCTTTTTTAAACCTTACATAAATGTAAGGTTTATGTAAGAGAAATAGATAGCCGGTTATTATTGAGAATGTTATAGTAGCAAGGTGCTTTGGAAAGAAATTCTAATATAATTTTTTATATAACAATTCAAATTGTGTAAGGAAGTGTGATCGTGGCAACAGTAATGATGAGATAGGATAAAGCGAGGGATATAGTAATGAAGACAGTGTTAGAAGCTAAAGATATTAGAAAAGTATATAATACCGGTGGAAATAAATACGAAGCGTTAAAAGGCATTAACTTGCAAGTGAAAGAAGGCGAGTTCGTTGGAATTATGGGGCCGTCTGGATCAGGGAAAACAACTTTATTAAATGTTCTTTCTACAATTGATAACACGACGAGCGGTGAAATTTTAATTGATGGAAATGATATTGTGAAAATGAATGATGATAAATTAGCGTTGTTCCGTCGTGATCACTTAGGGTTCATTTTCCAAGATTATAATTTATTAGATACGTTAACGGTAAAAGAAAACATTGCGCTCCCACTTGCACTATCAAAAGTAAAGACAAGTGAAATTGACCGCCGTGTTCTTGAAATCGCGAAAAAGTTTGGCATTGATCATATTTTAGATCAATATCCATACCAAGTATCTGGTGGGCAAAAACAGCGCTGTGCAGCTTCTCGTGCCATTGTTACAAATCCAAGTATGATTTTTGGAGACGAGCCAACGGGGGCGCTAGATTCTAATTCTGCAACTGATTTATTGGAGAGTTTGAAAGCATTAAATGAATATGACCAATCGACAATTTTAATGGTTACACATGATGCATTTGCCGCAAGTTATTGTAAGCGCGTTATTTTTATTAAAGATGGTGAGTTATTTAAAGAACTGTACAAAGGAGAATTAACACGCAAGCAGTTTTTCGAGCGAGTATTAGACGTAATGTCTACGATCTCTGGAGGTGCAGTAGATGACGTTATCTAGTATTGCCTTTCGCAATATAAAGCGTAACTTTAAAGATTATGCTTTATATTTTATGTCGATGATTTTTAGCATCGTTATTTATTTTACATTTGCATCGCTTCAATATAATACGCAAATGGAAAAAGCAGCGGAAGGATCAAAGAAAATTAGCGGTGCATTCCAAGTTTCTAGCGTGATGCTCATTATTTTCGTAGCGGTATTTATTATTTATTCCAATGGTTTCTTTACACGTAAACGGAAAAAAGAAGTTGGTTTATATTCTTTACTAGGAATTCGTAAACGCCAAATTGGGAAAATGTTGTTTTATGAGAATATGTTAATGGGGTTAATGTCGCTAGTAATTGGTATTGTAATTGGCAGCGTGCTGTCTAAGTTATTCCTTGAATTATTAGTAGGCTTGATGGGACTTGATTTACAAGTTCATTTTGAGGTGCCGCTAGCGGCGATTATAAATACAGTTATTGTATTCTTTTTTATTATTTTATACACGTCGTTGCAAGGATATCGTTTAATTTATCGCTTTAAACTTATTGAGCTGTTCCGTGCTGAGCGTGAAGGAGAACAAATGCCAAAAGAATCTATTATGATGGCATGTACCGCTGTATTCTTAATTGGATCTGGGTATTTCTTATCACTTATGTTTACGAAAGCTATTAAATACGCAGACTTCATGATGATCACATTTTATATTTTATTTGCGACCGTACTTGGTACGTATTTATTATTTATGTTCTTTACAGTTGTTGTTTTAAGAAGAACAAGAAATCATAAATCATCCTTTTATAATGGAATGAATATGGTAACAACATCTCAGCTTTTATACCGCATTAAAGGAAATGCAAAATCTTTGGCGACAATTGCTATTTTGAGCGCGGTAACATTAACGGCTGTTGGTACATCTGTTACAACGTATTATAATACATTTACTCAGGCGAAAGAGTTTGCGCCGTATAGTTTTTCTTATGAGAAAAAAGATGCCGCTTTCGAACAAAGGGTGAATGCACTCTTCGCAGAAGAGAAAAAGCATAATCCAATTACAGAGCAATTTGAAATTGAAATGGTTCCAGTGAAAGGGAAATTTACAGGCGAAAAAGCAGATATAAGTATGAATGTTCATTATATAATGACAGAGCGATATCAACTTGTATCGCAATCTGCCTTCAATACAATTGCGAAAAAAATGGATGTGGATGCGGTAAGTTTAACTGCTGAGGAAGCATTTGTATTTGATGGCATGTACAGCGAAGGACATGAATTTAGTACAGCATATAAAGGAAACAAAGTAGTGTTTCCTATTTGGAATGAAACGAAGACATTAACAATTAAAGGTGCTGAAGGTCGTAACGTTACGAATTTAGGAGAATTAGTCGTTGTTGTGCCAGATGACGTATACGAGCAGGCGAAAAAGACAGCTGAAACAAGAGTTGTTAAAAATATTAATGTGAAAAATGAGAAAGACAGTAAATCATTAACGGAGAAGTTAGTAAAGATTATGCCAAGAGAGTCTGAAACTGCATCGGTCTTTAGAGATTTCTATACAGGATTTAAAGGCGGAATGGAAGCAACGGGGATGATGATGTTTATCGGTGTTTTCTTAGGGCTTGTATTTTTACTTGCAACAGGGTCTATCATTTACTTTAAACAGTTAACAGAAGCAAATGCAGACCGTGACCGTTACGTCGTTCTTCGTAAAATTGGGGTAACGAAGCAAGAAATGAAGAGAGCAATCGCAAAACAGATCTTCTTTATCTTTGCGATTCCATTGCTAGTTGGAATTTTGCATAGCTTATTTGCGTTAAAAGGATTATCAAATTTATTACCGTTTGAAATTTTAATTCCATTATTAATGAGTATTGGAGTATATAGTGTTATCTATATTGGCTATTACTTTTTAACAGTTCGTTCTTACTTGAAGATTGTAAGTGAAAAGTAGTAGAAAAAGGAGTTGATCAAAAAGTAGACTTTTTGGTCAGCTCCTTTTTTGCTAAGTATGTATGTCGTATTATTTATCTGTTACAACTGATGCAATATACGGTAAGTTACGGTATTTCTCAGCACAGTCGATGCCGTAGCCAACGATGAATTCATCCGGGATCACGAAGCCGACATATTCAGCTGTTAAATCAACTTTACGGCGTTCTGGTTTATCAAGAAGCGTACAGAATTTTAACGTTTTTGGTTTATGCATCAAGAAATGGTCTTTTAAGAAATGAAGCGTTAAACCAGAATCAATAATATCTTCTACTACGATTACGTTTTTATCAGTAATATTTACATCGATGTCTTTTAGTAACTTCACTTTTCCAGTTGTTGTTGTTTGGTTTCCATAGCTAGATGCAGAAATGAAGTCAATTGTTACATCATTTTTAATATGGCGAATTAAATCTGCTGCAAATACGAAAGAACCTTTTAATACAGCAATCACAAAAATTTCTTCTCCTTCAAAATCACGTTCAATTTGCATTGCTAATTCTTTTACTTTTTCTTGCAGTTGTTCTTGTGAGATTAAAGTGTCTTTTATTTGAATATCCATTGAAAGCCTCCTACATTATAAAACTTATGAACAGTTTGACTGTAAAGGATTGATAGGAAAAAGTCAAAAAAGAGAGTACTTACTTTAAATGGAATGTACATAATATTTAGAATATAATAGAGTAAAAAGGCAGGTGAACTATGCGGAAACTTATAGCGAGTCTTGTTCATATTTGTTTGCTGATGGTGACATTTACGATGTTAGTCTGTCTGCCAACATTATTTGTAGATGGAAAAGATGTAGGATTTTATGTGAAACCGTTTCTCTCCCAAATTGCAAATGTTTTCTCTTCGATATTACATCCTTCGCAGCTAAAGATGACCATTGGAACGCAAGTAAGGACCATTCCGGATCATGTAGAAGTATTTGCGGTGCAAAAAAGAGAATACCCGCTCTTTCCTGTTGTGATAAAGCCTTATGTATATTCAATTGGACTTATTTTTGGCGCATTTGTTGTATCCGTTTTGTTAGCGGTTATCAGTAGTATAGGAACTGCTATGCTGCCAAGAAATATTCGCATAATAATAGAGGGATTTGTATCCATTCTTAAAACAGTTCCAGATGTTTTTTTTATTTTCTTTATGCAGCTTCTCGTCATAAGTGTATATCGAAATATAGACTTTTTAGTATTGAATCCAATTTCTACAGAACAAAATCCATCCATCGTACTACCGATCCTCATTCTCTCTCTTTTACCAACTATCTCATTATTTCAACTGCAACTATTACTTATCCGTGAGGAGCAAAAGCAAGATTATGTTACTTTCGCAAGAGCGCGAGGCTTTAGTGAAATGTATATTTTATGTAAGCATATTTTTCGTAATGTTATTGTTTCTGTTATGAATCACGTGCAATATATATTGCTAGTTCTCGTGACAAATTTGCTCATTTTTGAATATCTGTTTCATGCAAAAGGGATATTGTCCATTATAATGAGCGGTCAAGATCCAGCGGTCATTGTGTATTTGCTTTTTCTTTTTATCGTACCTATTTATGGAGTCGTTCTATTTCTACAATGGGGAAAGGAGAAGATGTATGCATAGGTACTTCCATATTATATTTGTTACCGTTGTTTTTCTTTTGCTTCTTATAAGTTTTTTCCTGCCATATGTCCAGCATGAACCTGCGGTGAAACAATATCGTTATGATGAAAGTGACACACTTGTAGAAGCGGCACCATTCTCTCCATCTCGTGAGTATTGGTTTGGAACAGATCGAAGAGGAGAAGATTTATTTTATAAGATAATGGACGGGGCAAAATATACGATTTTCATTGCGTTATTTGTTGCGGTTGTAAGAGTCATTGTATCGCTATGTATAGGTTTTTTAATGAGTAATGTAAAAAGAAAATCAGCTTTCTTCCATCACTTTGTGATGAATTTGCAGTTATTTCCGCAAACAATATTTTGCTTTTTCTTACTCACTCCTTTCGTTATGTATGAAATACGGACAGAACAGGTCGTCACAAATATTCAATTATTATATATACAAATTGCTGTGTTCATTCTCGTTGCCGTTCCGAGTTTAACACGGTTATTTCAGCAAGAAATTCAGCAGCTTTGGCAGAAGGAATATGTGCAAAGCTCATTCTTATTGGGTGGAAGTAAAGGGCATGTATTTCGAACGCATCTTATTAAAGCATTAGGCCCACAAATTGTATTTCAAGTTGGAGAGCAAATGGTACAAGTGCTCCTTCTTATGCTGCATTTGTCTATTTTTAAATTGTTTCTCGGAGGAACGAAGATTGTTTCCGGACAAACGCACGATGAATTTAATTTGTATTTCCCATATTTAAACGAATGGTCCAATTTAATTAGCTATTATTATGTAGAGCTCATGATTGAACCAAGAATTATTATGATTCCAGTTCTGCTTTATATGATTCTATTATTTTGTATGACGAAAATTGTGAATGGGTATAAGGAATTACAGTTTGAGAAAGGAAGATTGTAGGAAATAAAAAGCAAATATCTCTTTATATATGAGTTAAAAAAACAACATCAAAACCCCTTTCTTTTTAAGGGAGGACGAGAGCATCTGGCCATGCATAGAAGCGGTCAGTGCCTTTTTTTGCCACATGCAAGGTTTGAAACAAAAGGGGAAAGTAAGTAGCGGTCATGTTGTACTCTGCATAGCAGTGATTTACATAAGATTGTAAGCGGAATTTTTATATTTATATATCCTTATTGACTATTATAACCTTACAAAAATGTAAGGTTTTTTGTAAGGTAAATCGATAGTTTAGCGGTATTATTTTGAATAAACTTATCTATGTAAGACACACACATTTTAGGGAAAAAAGACGTTAGGCACTACAACTGAAAGGAGAAAGAGAATGGAGAAGCGCTCAGCGGCTCTTGCTTTATTATTAGAGAATGACGCGATTATGTTGGCTAATAATAAGGATTGTACAACTGTAATTGATCGGCAAGAAAGACCAGTAGATTCATGCGATAAAATAGTATGGTACAAATGGAATGAGAATTACAAAGAGAACATAAATGAGCAATATCACATAGGGTATGATGTGCATAGAGTTGTTTTATGGAATGAGATGAAATCTTGGATTCATAGGCAAAACGGTAAGGATAATTTTGAAAGCAGCCGCGCACTCCATTCTCAAACTCCTGAAATGGTAAGAAACAGAGAGTCACATTAGGAAAGTAATTTAGAAAACTGAGACACAAAAAAAGATTGCTGTTTAAGCAATCTTTTTTTGTGTCACCTGACAATTCTTTTAACAATTGTCAGGTTGTTTAGGTTGGCTAGATAAAGATTCCGTTAATGCTAAATTGACTTGGAACCTTGTTTAACGATTTAGGATTGGAGTCCCTGTTTTTTGTTGTATTCTAGCTCTTTTGCTCCGCGATGGGCCAATATACAGCATATGATGCAGCAAACAGTTGCTGCTAGTAATACATAGAAACCACCGTTCCATCCTACCTTGTCAACCATTACACCAAAGAGGGTAGTACCTAAAGATGCACCTAGAATGTAGCTCATAAAACCTCGCAAGCCAACTGCAGAGCCAACGGCGAAAGATGGAACTACCTCCATAGTTTGTACTGAAGCTAGAAACTGTGGAATGTAAATCAAGCATCCAATAATAGCTGCGAAGATAGTCACCCAATGTAAAGATGTGCTTTGCCAGTAACCAATGATACAGATAAGTATCATTGTCATAGCAATGATTGCAGGCGGCATACGGTGCCCTTTGAATAACTTGTCTGATAGATAACCAGCCAGAAGAGTAGAAGGAATAGCTGCCCATTCAAAGAATAAAAAGGCAACACTCATCTCTTCTTTAGTGAAATGTTTTACATGTAACAAATAAATAGGCAACCAGCTTATGATGCCGAAACGAACCATGTAAACGAAGACATCTACGAAGGAAACGAACCATGCATTTTTGTTAAATAAAACATAATTCTTAAAAATCTGCCAGGCACTCATGTCTACTGGCGGTTTTGAATCAGCGCTTTGTTGCACTTTCGAATCGGATTCGTCCTTGATAATTTCGCTTAACGGAGGCAAGCCCTCACTTACCGGTGAGCCTTTAATAAGGGTTAGTATTACCAATGCCATAACAATGGCTATAGCAGCTGGAACTTGGTAGCTTGCCGTTTGCCAGTGATTGGAGCCTAACATAGCAAAACTCATACCAACGATAGGTGCTACGATACCTCCACCTATATTGTGAGAAATATTCCATATAGCACCGATAGTTCCTCTTTCTTTACGAGGAAACCAATTTGCAATAGTAATAAAGCTAGGACCAACTCCCATTCCTTGAAAAAATCCATTGAAAACAACGAGAATTGCAAACATCCAAAATGCCGTGCTGAAGCCCATCATAATATTGACCATAGCGCACAGAAGTAAACCAAGCGCCATATACCTTTTAGGATTAGCTTTGTCGGCTAAACTACTCATCAAACCCTTACTAACTCCATAAGCGATAAGCATGGAACTGCTTAATAAACCTACTTCTGTAGCACTAAGGTTGAGTTGTTCCTTCAGATAAGGAGTAGATAAGGCAAAATTGTTACGTACTATATAGTAAGCTATGTAACCTAAGAACACTCCTAGTAAAGATTGTAGTCGGAAAAGCTTATAGGTTTTTTGAACCTGATCTGGTGCTATTTTTGTAGTAGCAATTTTAGGTTTCAAAAATGAGAACATACTATCTACCTCGATTTCTTTACTTTGATTTACAGAAAAAACTTAGACTAGCATGAAATTTAGTATTTCAATAGAGTGCCAGTTTGGTGAAGACGTTTTCAACAATACTTGTGTTACATCGTTCCCCCTTTGTTACATTATCTTATATGTCAATTCGGTAAACTATCAGTAAATATCTGATTTTATGTAAGATAAAATAGTAGGGTCTGTCAGAAATTATCTTACAAACAATATTCATACCTATATAAATCTGTTTTCATTTTCCAACATATAAGTCGGTGGTATGCAGAACAAAGTATGCCCGCTACTTGCATTCTCCCTTTGTTTTAACCTATGCATGTGGGTAGGGAAAGGACCTTCATTCTATGCATGGACAGATGCTCCGCCTTCCTAAAAAGAAAGTGGTCGTTTTTTATTTGTATGTATATAATTTCTGTCACAACTCTGACATGAAAAGTAGTGTTGTATACAATCTTCCATAGATTTCGCGGATCGTTCTGAAGTAATATATAAATATAAATTTCAAAAACCTTGAATCAAGCAGGATTCGGTAAATCGGATTCAATTAGGGTAGTTTCACATAATACATAAAGTGAAACGTCCATCAGTGGGGGAAACTTCATTTCCCGCTGATGGAAAGCTCTCACCAATCGGGTTTTTACGGGCAGTTATTCCTGCCTGCAAGAATGGAGGAAAGTATGATAAATTGGTTGAGGCTTTTTTTAATATTACTTATTACTATACTTACAATAGGATGTCAGCATGAGCGTTCAAGCCCTCAAATTGTTTTCTCCGAATCTGATACCATGCCTGTTGGTTCACAAGACGACAAGCCCTCACCTGTACGGATCGCAATTTCAAGTGTGTTATCAAAGGCTGATACAATTATGTACTATAGGAAAATAGCTAACTATATTGGAGAGAAGCTCCATAGACCCGTAATTCTAATTCAGCGCAAGAGTTATAATGAGATTAGTATGTTGATGATAAATGGAGGTGCCGATATAGCCATCCTTTCAACAGGAGCATATATTACCTACAGACATGTTGAAGGGCTCGAAGCAATTGCCATGCAAGAGCGAATGGGAGTTCCATATTATTATGGTTATGTCGTCGTACACCGGAAAAATGAAATATCCAGTATAAATGATTTGAGAGGGAGAGACGTTGCTTTTACCGATCCAACCAGTTATTCCGGATATATTTTTGTGAGGAAAAAATTAGCTGAATTAAGTGAAACGCCAGAACATTTCTTTGGTCGTTATGTTTTTACATATAATCATGAAAGCTCACTAAACGCTGTGATAAATGGGGTTGTTGATGCTGCAGCTGTTGATAGTTTAGTCTTTGAGCGCACCAAACTTAAAAATCCAGAACAGATTAAGGATTTGAAAATTATTGCAAAAACAGAACCGATTGGTACTGGTCCTGTTGTCATCAACAGTAATTTACCTGATGAAGAGAAGCGAATTATCAAAGAAAGTTTCATTTCTATGCATGAACAAGAAATAATAAAACCAGCATTTCATGGATTGTTCATTGATCGCTTTGTTCCATTTGAACCAAAGCTATATGAGGGTCACCTATGAAATGGATGAATAAATTACAAATAAACCAGAAGATATTTGGAGCTATACTCGTTTCGTTACTCTTTCTCGCTCTAGTATTGGGATGTATCATTTGGGAATCACTCACAAAAATTATGACAGAGGATTTAAAAAAACGTGGGATGAATATTGCCGAAAATATTGCGGCATTGTCCTCGGATTATGTTTTGACTGACGACTACTATTCGATTCATCTTCTCATTACCCGGGCACAGGAAGCTAACAAAGATGTTCGTTATATACTGGTCATTAACAATAATAATGTTCTTGTCGGAAATACATTCTCAAAACACCTACCGAAAGGAATATTAAACGCACATAAGCCTGATGGTATCAATACCGAAAATTACGCTATTCTAACTTCAGATGAAGGAAATATCCATGACATACTTGTTCCAATCGAAGAGGGAGATGTAGGATTTGTTAGAGTGGGAATGGCAGAGAAACAGGCGAAAAGCTATATTTTTACTAAAATAATAGAATTGGTTTTTGCTACATTTTTGGTCTGTATGGGAGCGGCAGGTATAGCTTATTATGTGACTCGTATTATTACTCGACCAATCAATAGTTTAGTTGATACAGCAGCAGGCATATCGGCCGGTAATTTATCTTTAAGGGCTAAAGCAGTGGGGGACGATGAAGTTGGAAAACTAGCACGGGCTTTTAATGAAATGGCCGACAATCTGATTAGTTCCAGCACTGCAGTAGAAAAATTATTGAAGGAACTTCAAGAAAAGGACGCCCTTCGAGATACGTTGATTTTGAAACTATTATCCGCGCATGAGGAGGAGAGAAAAAGAATTTCTCGTGAACTTCATGATGAAACAAGCCAAGCCCTTACTTTTCTAATGGTTACAATGCGCATTTTGGCTAATGAAGCTAAAGATGCCGAGCAACAAGAATTGCTTAATGCAAGCCGAGAGACAGCAGCCGGTATTTTACGAGAAATTAGAGATTTAGCGGTAGAATTAAGGCCACCCATCCTTGATGATATGGGGTTAATTCCCGCATTAAGAAAATATGTAAGAAAGTTTGAAGAAAAATTTGCCCTTACAGTAATTCTACATGTTCCTGATGATGACGCCTTCGTCATAGATAGTCATACTGCTGTAGCACTATATCGAATCGTTCAAGAAAGTCTTACTAATGTAGTGAAACATACAGTAGCAACTGAGGTTGTGATTAACATGGAGATAAGGGATTGTTCTATCGAGTTAAATATTCATGATAACGGTCACGGTATAAATGAGAATGATTTTGAAAAAGCTCGCCAGCAAAATCGAATCGGAATATATGGAATGAAGGAAAGAGCAGAATTATTAGGTGGTTCATTTTTTATCAGAACTCACAATATCGGTGGAACTGAAGTTATGGTGTCGATCCCATTAAAACAGAGAGAAGGGTGTCAAGATGGAAAAGACAATCAGCATAATGCTAGTTGATGACCACGCTTTAATGAGAGCGGGTTTAAAACTACTATTACAAAAAAGGCCATCTTTAAAAGTTATAGGTGAAGCCTCTGATGGATTTGAAGCACTCCGACTTTACGACAATTTAAGGCCCGATATTCTGATATTAGATATATCTTTGCCACGCGTAGATGGAATTCAGGTTCTAACAGAGGTTAAATTACGTTATGAACAAGCGAAAGTCATAGTGCTTACCATGCATGAAGATGAGGATTATATAACATTAATCATGAACGCGGGAGCTTCAGGTTATGTTCCTAAAGCAGCTGTAGATGAAGAATTATACAATGCTATTGATTCCGTTATGGACGGGTACATATACCTTCGTCCAAAGGAAATTTCAACTATGCTAAAAAAAATACAAAACGAAACAGATTCTCGAAATCCGTATGTAATTTTGAGTCCACGTGAACGAGAGGTATTGCAACTTCTTGTTCAAGGTTTTTCAATGTCTGAAATTGCTCAAGAATTAACGATCAGTATAAAAACGGTTGATACTCATAAGACGAGAATGTTGAACAAACTTAATCTTTCTAAAAAAAGTGAACTTGTTCAATATGCTATAAAGTATAATTTAATAAACATGATATAGCGGGATAATGTTTGTTATAAAGTAAAACTTCCATCAGTGGTTTTTTTCATCCCCACAGATGGAAGTTTCATGTTATCTACAATATTTTTCTCTTAAAGCTAGTATATAGTCTACAGATTGTTGAACACCTTTTTCTTGATCTTCAAGCATTTGTTCTAATAGATGTTCAGGTGGATAATAGTAATCTGCTGTCTTCAGAACATTTAAGTCATATGGAGGATTTTCTACTTTGAATGCTCCCGCGCCGACTTCATATACGCCTCCAGTTCCTTTTGGACGTTTAAATGGAGCTACATATGGAAAACACATTTCTACATTGATTCTTGTTAGTGTTGATTCATTCACTAATATTTTAAAGCATTCTTCTAAGTCGATATTTCCAGTTCCTGCTGGGACCCCACAAACTATATGATCTTCACCGTCATGAATGACAATATGATCTTTAAAATGAGTTGTGTAGGCATACGGAGCTAACTTTCTTACTGCTTCAACTGGATCTTCCCATGCCATCATTCCATTTCCTAAATCACAATGTGCTCCAACCCAAGGGCTATTCACTTCTTCAATAATTTTAATTACTTCAGCTGTTGTTTCTTCTTCGTGGTTTTCAACACCAAGTTTAATTCGATATTTTTTTAATAATGGCACGACTTGTTTAAGTTCTTCAGGAGCTTTAGCCATCTTTTCAGCATCGTATTCGCCTACACAAACGTAAGTACGGATGACATCTGCACCAATTTGATTTGCGATGTCTATTACTTTTGTTAAATGCTCTATATCTGTACCTCTTGTATCAATTTCAGCGTATAAACCATATTTTTGAATTTCATCTCGAACCTTTTTCAAGTGATCAGGCTCGTTCCCGCCAAGCACTCCCCACTCTGGATGTAAATGTTTGTCTGCCTCATTTGTAATAATATTAATTTGTACCCCGTCCAATCCGAGTTCAGCAGTTTTTCTTATAAAGTCAAAAATATCCATACGTTTGTTGTGAAAGAATAAATGATAGCTTTCTGTTTCTAATCCAATTTTCATGATAATCTCACCTTTCCTATCTCCATATTATTAATCTCATGCTTCATTTAAAATTGAACTTTCCTCATTTATTTGTAATTCTTTTTTCTTTTTGACAATTCGAACTAAATAACTACTAATAATTAGACCAAGTACGGAAAAAGCAATCATTGTTAAAAATACATGTTTATAACCAGCCATTCCTGGTGCTCTATCTAACATGTTTCCGTATAGAGAGAATGCAAACATCGAAGGTGAATATCCTATTAAACAAGCAATGGAAACAGATGCACCACTGATTTCTCTTGGGATTCCCACCTCATCAATAGGGGCAAAAAATACTGCTCTTTGAGTAAAAATAATTGTGCCAAAACTAAGTGTAAAGATCATTCCAGTATATACATTCATCGTCTCGTGAGGTAAGAAGATAAAAATAGTCATTCCAATAATTGCGACTATAAAAGCAAGTCTCAAATATTTAGATGGAGACTTAAATTTTTTATCAGCTAAGAACCCTCCTAGCGGACCACCAACCATTTTTATAGCGTATTGATTGATAATTCCATAAGCGCCTACTAGTGCAACAGGCATACCATAGATATCTTTTAAAAACGGAATAAAATATGTTAAACCTATATAGACGGAATAAACAGAGAATATAGTAAATGCTACGGCCCATACTTCAGGCATCTTTAATGCTTGTAGAGCGCCGTCAAGTGCAGCTTTACTTTTATTAATTTTATTACCTTGTTCATCAGTATCTATTATTTCATCATCTTCTACTAAGAAATAAGAAATGATGCCAATAAAAATTGCTGCTGATGCAAGGAAAATAATTGCACCTCTAAAGCCAGCTTCTCCTGATCCTAACCAACTAAAAATTGCAAGGGCACCAAAAGCGATAACCGTATCAACCACGCCTCTTCCTGCTTCAAGGAACCCGAACACTCTACCTTGTTCATCTTTATCTCCTAATAACCTTACAGCTTTAATTAACGCAGGCCAATAAGCAGTCTCTGCAAATAAAGCGAAAACAATCCAAACGGTTAAAACGCCATAATAACCAGGAAATGTTGTTAAATACAACCCTGATATTCCAACACCAATTAAGCTGAACGGTATGATTTTCTTCTTGGAAAACCTGTCTACTATGTACATCGATGCGATATAACCAAATGCTTGGATAATTCCATAAACTGATAAGATTACACCTATTTGAGTATGAGATAAGTGAAAATATTCCATCATGGGAATATAAAAAGCATCTTTTAAAAACGGAAGTTTAAAAATTGTTCCTCCACCTAAAATCAGTACGACAAGTGCAAACCACTTATTTTTTTTTGGAGTATCCATCCTTTTCCCCCCCTCAGAGGTTAATTTTTTAAAAAAGATAACGCTTTCATAAAACTTGAAGTTTGTCACTCCATCACTATAAAGATTAAGTATTTTAATCGTTTAATAATAAGGGAATGTTATCTCATTGTTCCTATTTAATTTTTCTGCATGAAAACTTTATAAAGTTGCAATCATTCTTTTCCTCTTCAGAGATTGATTTTTTATAAAAGATAACGCTTTCATAGAGATTGGAAATTTATCACTCCATTACTATAAAGATTAAGTATTTTAATCGTTTAATAGTAAGGGAATGTTATCTCATTTTTCCTATTCAATTTTTCAGTATGAAAAATTTATAAAGTTGCAATAACTTCGATTTCAACAAGTGCATCTTTTGGTAATCGTGCAATTTGAATGGCACTTCGAGCAGGGAAATTTTCTGTAAAGTAAGTAGTGTAAACTTCATTCATTTGTGCAAAATGATTCATATCTTTTAAAAATACGGTTGTTTTAACAACTTTACTTAAATCGCTGCCTGCTTCTTCTAGGATGGCTTTTACATTCTCTAATGATAGTGTTGTTTGCTCTTTAATTGTTTCAGGCATTTCTCCAGTTTTAGGGTCAATCGGCAGTTGTCCAGAAGTAAAGATAAAATTACCAGCTTTCATTGCTTGTGAATAAGGACCGATTGCACCAGGTGCATGTTGAGTAGAAATAACCGCATTCATCTAAAAAACCCCCTGTGATAATAATTTTTTTTTATTGTAATAATTTTTTAACACAAGTTTATTTTAACGTGGTCTTTTTCTTATTTCAATACATATTTTAAAAAAAGTTAAAAAATAATAAAAAATTATCATTGATATAATAATTTTTTATTGATAAATTTGTATTATAGACAGGAAAAATAAAGAAAAATTGGGAATAATTCATCTTGTTATCTTCAAGGAAGGATTGTGTAGTAATATAGTAATGATTAAAGTTTTTAAGCCAGCTTTCTTTATGTCTTTTTAATAGATATAGGAGGTTATGTTTTTTGTGTTGTATACTATAAAAGGAAGAAAGCAAAGTGTTGATACGAAATTTTATACTTTCTTCTTATCTTAAAAAGAGGTGCGATATCAATGGGAAATAAAGAAAAGTTAAAGCGGTATATTCCTCTTGTTCATTTCATTGCAGAAGTAATTGGAGAAAATTGTGAAGTTGTTTTGCATGATGTTACGAATCCAGACGAATCTATAATAGAAGCTGTGAACGGACACCTTAGTGGAAGAAAAGTTGGTGGCCATTTAACAGATTTAGCTTTAAAGTTTATACAAGAAAAGAAATATATAGATAGACATTTTATTTCCAATTACAAAGGAAACTCAAAAAATAATCAAACGTTTCGTTCGTCAAGTTATTTTATTAAAGATGAAAACGACAGCATAATTGGAATGCTGTGTGTGAACATTGATATTAGTAATATGATAAAAGCAAGAGACTGGTTAGACGGTATAATTATGAGTAATACTAGCATGAATGAAGAGGAAGAGAAAGTTCATCCTAATCTTGAATTAGACCTTTCTGAGAACTTAGAAGAAAATCTGGATAGTCTTCTTTCATCACTTATTACAGGAGTTTTATTAGAATGCAAAGTTCCGCCTGAGAGAATGTCTCCTGATGAAAAAATGGAAGTGATAAAAAAACTTAATGATAAAGGGGTATTTTTACTTAAAGGCGGCGTAAGTGAAGTAGCTAAGCATTTAAAAGCATCAGAAGCAACTATCTATCGGTATTTAAACAAGGTAAAGTAAATGTGCCATTTACTTTACCTTGTTTTGTCCTATTAAGCGATCTAACTTAAAAAGGCTAAAATCAGCAGGGCTTATTATGCAAATTTATACCTCTTATTTAATTAGGGTTTTATAAAATACAATAACATTATAAGGTAAATCGATAGTTTGTATTGCTCTTTTTTCTAGGCTTAAGCGCGTTTCGTAAATAAGCGCGGTGCTGTTGTAAATAAAGCGACAAGTAAAGCCGCACATAATGCGAAAGAACCAATCATTGTAATACCGTTAAAGATAAAGGAATATAAAACAGCCGATTGTCCTTTTGGTGCATATTGTCCAAAGAAAATAAAGCCGGCAATGAAGTGCCAAAAATAACGAGCTAGGCTGCCGATAAACGCAGCGATAATGACATACATGATTGCTTTTGCTTTTTGTTTATTGACAATTGCTTGTTGAATTGGTGCATGAAATAAGCCGGCAAAACCAATAAAAGCAAAGGCGACGAAGTACTCAATAAACGCTTGCACCGGCGTAAAAATAGATGCATCCCCTGCGACAATTTGTAATAATCCCCAAACGAGACCACTTAAGAAACTTGCTTTAAATCCCCAACGGTAAGCAATAATAAAAATTGGAATCATAGCAAATGAGATAGAACCGCCTGTTGGAAGTTTAATAGAGAGCGGCAAAATGTCGATGACTAATGCAAATGCTGCGAGAATCGCTGCCTCTATCATTGCTTGTAAATTTGTGTTACGCATGTGAAAATCCCCCTACATCCAAGTTACAAAAGAAGAATCATGATCATAGGGGGATGAAGATATACAAATTGTAAAACACTACTTATGTATATACGTCTGCACAATTCCTACGTTAGCATTAACTAACAGGTTCAAAGGGTCGGAACAAAATGTTCCCTCTCAGCAACGCGGCTCCCCCTGTGACAACGAGATTCTTAGATTGTTAGTTTCATTGTAATGAAGTTAGAAAAGAATGGCAAACAAATTGTACATAACTTTGTTTTGTAACATAAAAACGTTGGAATTGTACGAAAATAGTAATAAATTCACATAGAATTGTATAGTCTTTACCAAAAAAAACATGATATAATTTTTTTGATAATAATTATCGTTATCTTTTGGAGGAATAATTTATGAACTTAGTTGATATGAGTATAGATGAAAAAGTACGTGTAAAAGATTTACAATCTCTTGATACATTATTAAAACGCCGCTTGGCTTCATTTGGATTTTCTGAAGGGTGTGAGCTTTGTGTAAAACAAAAGGCAATGTTTAATGGTCCGTGTACATTAGAATGTCGTGGGCAATTAATTTCTATTCGTCATTGTGATGCGAAAATGATAAAGGTGGAATTAGCGTGAACAAGGTTGCTTTACTAGGAAATCCGAATACGGGAAAAACATCATTGTTTAATGCGCTTACCGGTTCTTATGAATATGTTGGAAACTGGAGCGGAGTAACGGTAGAAAAAAAGGTTGGTAAGTTAAAAGGTAAGCAAGGAATGTTAATAGACTTACCAGGTATATACGATTTAAATCCTGTATCCCGTGATGAAGGGGTTGTTACGCAATTTTTATTAACAGAAGAATTTCATCATATGTTAAATATTGTAGACTCCTCTCAATTTGAACGTAATATGCATTTAACATTGCAATTATTAGAGTTTGGAAAACCACTTTCTATCGGTTTAAATATGATTGATGTGGCAAAACAACGCGGGATTACGATTGATGTCAAGAAGTTAGCTGAAATATTAGGTGTAACAGTTATTCCTGTTATAGCAAGAAGTGAGAAAGGCTGCGAGGAATTATTAGCTGCTCTTCATGAAAGCGATAAGGCGGAGCAGAAACCGTTTATTCTTTTATACGGTAAAGCGGTAGAGACAGGAATCCAGCGAGTTATAGATAAGTTGCAGCAGGAAAATGATGAGCATGCAAGGTGGCTTGCGCTGCAATTTTTAGGAAATAACGAAGTGGTAGAGAAAGAACTCGCCAAGTCGCATGTATATAATGAACTTGTAGCAATTCGCTCTGCATTAGAAGCAGAATTAGATGTTACGCTAGAGCAGCACATATACGGAGTACGTGCAGCGTATATTGAAAAGCTGAAAACAAGTGTGATTCGTCAAGAAAAAGAAGGAAGCATTCCTTTTTCGGAAAGAATTGATAAATTAATTACGCATAAAATTTTGGGACTTCCGATCTTTTTAGGAATCATGTTTTTAATTTTTCAGGTTACGTTTTCGTGGATTGGAACACCTTTATCTGATCAATTTGATGCATTTGTCGGCGGTCCATTTACGGATTGGGTAACAGCAGGACTTACGAATATTGGTGCGTCTGATTTCATTCGAGCACTCATTACAGATGGAATCATTGCAGGTGTTGGTGCGGTATTAGTATTCGTTCCGCAAATTTTCGCATTGTTCTTCTTCATTTCATTGCTAGAAGATTCCGGATATATGGCGCGTATTGCCGTTGTAATGGATCGTATTATGGAGTTTTTTGGACTAAACGGAAAAGCGTTTATTCCTATGATTATCGGTTTTGGCTGTAATGTACCAGGCGTTATGGCAGCGAGAACGATTGAACAGGAAAAAGAGAGGCTGCTTACGATTTTAGTGACACCGTTTATGTCATGTTCAGCCCGTTTACCTGTATATGCATTATTTGCAGGGGTCTTTTTCCCACATAGTCAAGCGATTGTTGTATTTTCTTTATATCTTATTGGTATTATCCTTGCATTACTTGTTACAAAAATTATGTCTGTTACAGTTTTAAAAGAAGAGAAGTCTATTTTTGTAATTGAACTTCCACCTTACCGTGTGCCGCAAGCAAAAACGTTATGGCGCAGTACGTGGGAAAAAGGAAAAGGATTTGTACGCAAGGCAGGTACATTTATCTTTGGTGGTTCTGTTGTGATTTGGTTATTAAACTATGCTGGGCCATCTGGGTTCGGTGTAGATATGGGTGATAGTTTCTTAGCAATGATTGGCGGATTATTTGCTCCAATTCTTGCACCGCTTGGTTTTGGAACATGGCAAGCAGCTGCATCTCTGTTAACAGGATTTTTAGCAAAAGAAGTTGTTGTTTCTACAATGGCAATTATTTATTCTGTGAAAGAAGATGTATTAGGAAACGTAATCGGTACGCATTTTACAACATTATCAGCATATGCGTTTATGTTCTTCATTTTATTATACGTACCATGTTTAGCAACAGTTGCGGTTATTCGCCGCGAAACAGGATCTGTAAAGTGGACGATTTTCTCTGTTGTGTATCCGCTTGTTGTTGCATACGTATTAACACTAGTTATATACCAAGTTGGATCCATGCTCGGATTCTAAAAGGAGATGTATCATAATGATAGTCAATATCGTAATTGGAGCTGTCATTTTTGGATATGCAGGATATACGTTAATTAACTTTGTAAAGAGAAGTAAAAAAGGGAAATGTGCAGCATGTTCCTTAAATAAATCGTGCCAGTCAAAAACTTGTATTCCTGATATGGAGCAAGTCGTGAATAAGTAGAAAAAAAGCTTTGCGAATTTCGCAAAGCTTTTTTTGGGGATTACTTTTTGATCTTAACAAGTTGTACAGCTTCTGTTTCTTTAGTAGTATCTTGGATTTTATCTTTAGGGTCCTTATCAAATTTCAGTACACCTACAGATTTCTCTTCACCATTTACTTTTCCATATGCAGCATCATCAACGATTGCAAACATATCTGCATAAGAACGAGCGTCACCGATGATTGTGTTGCCTTCATATTTTAATTTCGTTCCATCAATTGTCGCATTTTCTACTGTTTCTTTTGCAAATAATACACCTTGATCCGCTGTTACAGTTGGTAATTTATCAAGTGTTTATGTTTTAACCTCAGCTTTTGATTTCATTTTATAAGAATAATGTTCTTCAAACTATCGACTTAGCTTACATTAAGATTACAATGATGTAATTTAGTGAAAAGAGTTTAAAATGTGATAAAAGGGAGAGGATTTGGAGGAAATCAAAAGTAAGTGTATAGTATGTAGAAATGTTGTAATGGGAATGTCATATTATTGCTTGTATATTTAAAAAACAAGATGTAAGTGCATTTTATTTTTGATATAATGTACACATAGGTTTAAAGTGTGAATATTCTTACTGTAAAGGAAGATTTTTGGGTTTTCCAAGTACTGAATTTGAAATATGAAGCAATTTATTAGGAGGAATTAGAATGTCTGTATTTAAGCGCTTAAGAGATTTAACGATGTCAAATGTGTATGCATTAATTGAAAAAGCAGAAGATCCAGTTAAAATGACAGATCAGTATTTACGTGATATGCAAGAGGATGTACAAGAAGCGGAGAAAAGCGTAGCAGCACAAATTGCGCTTGAGAAAAAGTTTAAATTATTGTTTGAAGAGCAAGAAGCACTTGTAAAGAAACGTGAAGAACAAGCGCATATGGCTGTTCAAGCAAATAACATTGATCTTGCACGTCGTGCTTTAGAAGAAAAACAAAATGCAGAACAAAAAATGAATGAATATAAAGCAAGCTATGAGCAAAATAAAGCGGCTGCTGATAATCTTCGTGCGAAATTAGAGGAAATGCGTAAGCAATTAACAGAGTTAAGAAATAAACGTGAAACGCTTGTAGCGCGTGTGAACGCAGCAAAAGCACAAAAGAATATTAATCAGGCAATGTCTGGTTTTGATGCGAATACAGCAAAAGCAGGTTTAAGCCGTATGGAAGAAAAAGCTCTTCAATTAGAAGCTGAAGCAGAAGCGAGCGGAGAAATTTATAAAAAAGAAAAGTCATTAGATGAAGAATTTGCGAGTTTAAACAAAAACTCAGCTGTAGATGATGAATTAGCTCGTATTATGAAGCAGTATGAAAAATAATCTATATAAATACAAGTTGAAAAACTGACATAAAAAAAGCTTTCCTTTTAAGGCGGACGAGAGCAACTGCCCGTGCGTAGAAGCGGTCAGGGCCTTTTCCTGCCACGTGTAAAGTTTAAAACAAAAGGAAAAGGCAAGAGCAGGTCATGCTGTATGCTGCATAGCAGCGATGTATGTGTGAGGAATTTACAATGGATTTATAGAAAATAGGCAAGAGAACCGACATGTCGTAGAAGGAAATCATGTCGGTTTTCTATTATTTTTTCAGAGGTGGTTTTTTAATGACAGGGATGAATATTTTAGCCATGCTTGTATGGACAGGCGCAAGCGCTATTCTTTTATTTCTATTGATGTGGATTGATTCATTTTTTACTAAATATAAAGATTTAGAAGAAATTAAAAAAGGGAATATGGCGGTTACGACACGCTTTGCTATGAAGTTGTTTGCACAAGGGTATATTTTATCGCAATCGATTACGAAATCAAACGATTTATGGCAAGCTTTACTTGCATCAGCAGTATCTTTTGTAATTTTATTATTTGTAGAAATGTTTGTTGAACTTATTTTGCGAAAAACAGTTCATTTAGATTTAGATGAGGGGACGAAGCAAGGATATGTGGCGCATGCTCTCTTAGCTGGTTCGTTACATATTGTCGGTGCCCTTATTTTAGCAGCATGTCTATAACGAGAAAAGGATGGGTAGGTCAATGAGCTTATTTAAACGTATTAAAAATATAATAAAAAGTCCGGAACCTGCTAAACCTGAGAAAACGGTACTCACGTTAGCACCTGGTGACATGATTGAAGTTTCATTAGTAATGTATGAAGTGATTGGAAAAACAAGCATGCACTCTCGAAATGAAATTGTTTTAACATTGCGAGATGGGAGAACCATTCGGTATTTAAAAATTGAAAATCGCGAAAACACTTATTATAAGCTGTATGCACCTATTGATGGACGGTTAGATTCTATCAATGAGGTTCCAACGACAATTGAAATGGACGATATAGAATATCATATGGAAGAGCAATATAATGGGCGTGTTGTTGTCATGGGGAAAACACCATTTGCAGCATCTTATGAACAATACGTATGGGAGTTCCAATCTGATAATCGAAAGCTGCTTCGTATTGAGTGGCAAGATGGACGTACAATGATGTATGAGGGAGAATCGATTCTTTCAGCTGATGTACAAATTATAAGAGCAACGTAAGGGGGGACGTAATCATGTCAAACCGATTGTTTTCCATGATTAAATCGTTTGCAATCCCTATACTTGCCATTGTTATGTTACTTGTAATTGCAGGTTTTGCCTTATCGGGATGCCAAAATGGAAAGTCGATTCAAGACCGTTACCCGTTAGAATCAGTTGCGAAAGACGGTAAGCAAGAATCTTATGTGTATCGAGCTGCTAATCAGACAGTTCCTCAAGTTGCAAAAGAATTAATGAATGAACAGGAACCAAAACAAGCGTCTAAAGAAGACGAAAATCAAATGTTCCTTGTGTATTCTGACAAAATTTATAATCTTCAAAAGGATAAAGAGAAACCGTCGGATACATTAATTGAAATCAGTAATAAAGAATTTGTTCGTCAAAATTATCAACCATCTTTCTTACAAGGGTATCTGTTAGCGAGTATACTAGACGATATATTTGATTCGCGGAAATCGTATCACGGAGATTACCGCGGGTATACAGATAGACAAAATCATAAACCGGTTATTACGCAACGACCACCGACAAAAGAAGAGAAGAAAACACCGCCGCCAATTACAAAGCAAGGTAAAGGCTCTATTATTAAAAGAAGTGATAAAGTAGAACAAAAACCATCTGTAGGTGATACGGGAAGTATTACGGAAAAAGGCACTCAGACTGTTCCGCCTTCTACGGAGAATAAAGGGAAAATTATAAAATCACCAGGTGGTTCTAGTGAATCCGATGTGCAGCCGAAATCATCGATAAAAAGCCCACCGAAAAATACATCACCTCCGAAAACAAAAGTTGGCGGTTCGGGGAAAGTTACGAAAAGAAGGTAAAGAAAAAAGCGCAAGAAGCATACCATTGCTTCTTGCGCTTTTCTTATGTGTTAGGAGAATAGAAAACTAATCGCTGAAAGGAGTACAGAGAATCCTAAGATAACTCCTACAACCTTAATATGACGTTTACGACCCATGACAACAATCGCAATATATTCTCGAATCATCGCGTTTGGCCAGTAATAAAAAGCTGTTTTTGAACCAATTCCTTGGCTGTTAAGTCCGGCTTCTTTTGCATATAATCCAGCGCGGAAAAGATGAAAATTATTCGTTGTAAAGATACTTTTGTATTTTCCTTCTTTTCGTGAATCCATAATTTGTTTTGAAAATAACATATTTTGATACGTGTTAACAGAACGATCTTCTTTTATCGTATGCCGGATAGGAATCCCTTTTTCAACGGCGTATATTTGCATAGCCTCAGCTTCAGGAATGTTTTCATCAGGGCCTTGTCCACCAGAGAAAATGATTGTAGGTGGAAAAGAAACAGCCGCTTGTTTCCAATAAAAATCAATGGCCTTATTAATTCGGCTTGCTAAAAGTGGTGGCACTTTATCATGAATTAATCCACTGCCAAGAACGATAACGAAATCTTGATTGCGTCTTGGTCTGTTGAATTGATACAGAAAATAAGCTGTTAAGAAGTTGGATAAGTGGAAAAAGAAATATACCATAATGAAGAATACTCCGGTAAAAATCGGTCCGAAATGAGGGGAGAAAAATCGAGTTGGCTCAAATAATAAGAATACTATACTGAATAGAATACCTAGTCCAGCTAGTAAAGTTAAACAATTCGAAAATCGTCGTCCTTCTTTTCGGATTAAAATTCTTGCATTAAGAAATAGTCCAATCATTAAAGCGAATATACCAAAGGTTAACATAAAGCCAATGATGAAAAGAGGGATAGCGGCAATTATTTGAAATATCGCATTATCGGAGCTAAAACCTAAATAAACAAAAAGGATAAGGAATGAGCAAAAAAACAGATTGAATAAAAATCCGATTATTAAACTTCTTGGATCCCTTAAATAAAAGAATAGAAAAATAATAAGTAAAATAAACGTATAACTTTTGTAAATACCTCAACTTTCTAATAAAGTGAAACTTCCGTCAGTGGGGGTTTTCTTCATCCCCCACTGACGGTTAGTTGAACCAATCGGGATTTTACGGGCAGTTATCCCCCACCTATCTTCTTTGCTTCTCTCTGAATCTTGAGGTGGGGGTCTTACTGCCCATTAATGCGGGATAAATTCCTTTTTAATTATATATCAAGGAGTAAAGAAAATAACAGAAAAACCATCCCCGGATAGAGGATGGTTCATAATTTTTAGTGATACCCTTTTGCAGAGTCTTTATGAATTTTCTCTTTAAAGATTGTGTAGCTCCATAATTGATAGCCAATAACGATTGGTACCATTACCATTGCGACAAAGAACATAATTTTTAAGTTTAATTCACTACCAGCTGCTTGGAATAATGTTGTGCTGTATGCATCATTAATACGAGATGGCAGCATTCTTGGGTACATACCAGCAAAACCAGTTGCCATAAACGTAGCGATTGTTAAGCAAACAAATGTGAAGGCTAAGCCAATTTTACGTTTGAACACCATTGTCATTGCGATAACACTTAGTAACATCGCAAGTGCTGGGATTAAGAATAGTACAGGATATTCCGTAAAGTTTTGGAATAAGTTTGTACGATTTGCTGTTGCAACATAGAAGATAGCTAGAATGATTGCTGCTGCCATTGAAAATGGTTTCGCAATTTTATAAGCACGATCTGATACTTCACCAGTCGTTTTAATCATAATCCAAAGAGCACCGGATACGACGAAGATTGCCGTGAAGAACAGGCCGCCTAAAATGCCGTAAGGGTGTAATAAGCTAAGTAAATTTCCTTCATAGCCATGTTTACCGATTTGTAGTCCGTAGTAAAGGTTAGCGAATGTAACGCCGAATAAGAAAGCAATTAAGAAACTGCCAACGGTATATGTCCATTTACAAACAGTTTGCCAAACTGGTGAATCATCTTTATGCATGAATTCTAGTCCTGCTGCACGGGCAAACAGAGCGAGTAATACTAAGAATAACGGTGTGTATAAGTAACTGAACATGTTTGCATATGTGATTGGGAAAGCAGCGAATGTTGCTCCCCCAGCTGTAATTAACCATACTTCGTTTCCACCCCAGAACGGTCCAATTGCTTCTTGCAGCTGATTGCGTTCTTGGCGATCTTTCGTAACGAATGGGAAAATCATTCCGTTACCAAGTGCATAGCCATCCAGAATAAAGTAAACTGTCCAAATCACACCCCATAAGCCGAACCAAATAATTGCAAGTGTATCATGAGACATGAGCGACACCTCCCTCTGTAGTCTCTTCTAATGCTTCAGGTCCTTTTTTCGCAAATTTTAACATAAGGTATACATCAGCAATTAATAGTAAAGTGTAGAATAATACTAAGCTAATTAAAGAGAACCAAATTTGCGGTACAGAAATTGGTGAAACTGATTCTGCTGTTCGCATTAGTTTGTATACTGTCCAAGGTTGACGTCCCGCTTCTGCAACAATCCAACCAGCGTTAATTGCTACATATGGAAGTAATACAGACCACATTGTAAGTTTTAAGAAACGTTTTGAGTTTTCTAGTTTTCCTTTGCGGCTTAAATAGAAGCCAAACCATGTAAGTGCCATAAAGAATGTGCCAAGTGCAACCATTAAACGGAAGCTATAATAAACAAGATTTACGTTTGGACGCTCGTCCTTCGGAATATCTTTTAAACCGACAATTTTTCCATCAAATGAGTTTGTATAGAAGAAGCTGCCGAGTTTTGGAATTGTTAATGCTTCGAAGTTTTTCTCATTTTTCACATCAGGAATTTGAATAATTGAGAAACCTTTTCCTTCCCCAGTGTCCCAAACAGCTTCCATTGCTGCACCTTTTGCAGGTTGCATTTTCGCTGCGAAAGCACCGGATTCGTGACCGATGAATGGTGTTGCAGTTGCTGCAAATAAACCAAATATTAAACCGAACTTAAATGATTTTTTAAAGAATTCAACGTCATTTTTACGTAGTAAGTGATATGCACTAATTGCCATAACGAAGAATGCACCAACGATATAACAACCAACAACAGTATGGAAGAATATATGCCATGCATATGGATTTGTAACCAGTGCCCAAAAGTCATTTAATTCAGCCCGGCCATTGCGGACTACGTAGCCAACTGGGTTTTGCATGAATCCGTTCGCTGTGATGATCCAAAGTGCGGAAATATTTGTTCCAATTGCGACCATCCACATAGAGAAAGCACGGAACTTTGGTGAAATTTTATCTTTACCGAACAACCAAATTCCCATGAAAGTAGATTCTAAGAAGAAGGCAACAAGTGCTTCTATCGCTAACGGAGATCCGAAAATATCTCCCATATATTTCGAGTACTCGGACCAGTTTGTCCCAAACTGGAATTCCATCGTAATCCCGGTAATGATCCCCATTACGAAGTTAATAGTAAATAACTTACCCCAGAAATTTGCCATTTTTCGATATGTTGGATTTAATGTGCGTGCATATTGCGTTTCCATAAACGCTACTAAAATAACAAGTCCGAGTGTTAACGGTACAAATAAGAAATGATAAAAGATTGTAATTGCAAATTGAAAACGACTCAGTAACAGAACGTCGGACATAATAAAGCTCACTCCCTCTTTTCATTATCTACATTTAGTTTATAGTGAAAAGGTGAGCAAAGTACGATGTAGTTGTTACAGAACTGTGTGGAAATTATGGAAGAATTATGACTGTTGTCTGAAAAATTGTATTCTTAAGATAAAGCAATACATTTCTTGTTTTTTTTGTTCTTTGGTAAACTTGCATTGTAGGTACATAAAGAAAAAGGGGGATTGACTATGAAAGCTCTAGAAGAGATTTTGCAATATAATAAGGAATTTGTTGAAAGTAAAAAATATGAAGAATACGAAACGGGTAAATTTCCAAATAAAAAAATGGTAATTATTTCATGTATGGATACGCGTCTCGTCGAACTATTGCCAAAAGCGATGAACATGCGTAATGGTGATGTGAAAATTATTAAAGTAGCTGGCGCTGTTATTTCACATCCATTTGGAAGTATTATGCGCAGTATTTTAGTTGCGATTTATGAACTTGGTGCAGATGAAGTGTGTGTAAT
The DNA here is from genome assembly GCF_044543425.1 of Bacillus sp. NPDC077411. Classification (NCBI taxonomy): domain Bacteria; kingdom Bacillati; phylum Bacillota; class Bacilli; order Caryophanales; family Bacillaceae; genus Bacillus; species Bacillus sp. NPDC077411. The sequence continues at coordinate 98,933 of NZ_JBITWA010000010.1, forward strand.
TGGTCACCACGATTGCGGTATGGCAAAAATTCAAGCGAGCAGCACAATTGAAAAGATGAAAGAGCGCGGTGTTTCAGAAGAGAAACTAGACACACTTCGTTATTCTGGAATCGATTTAGAGAAGTTTTTACGTGGATTCTCAAGTGTAGAAGAAAGCGTAGAGCATAGTGTTTCTATACTTCATAATCATCCGCTTATGCCAACAGAAGTTCCTGTACATGGACTTGTTATTCATCCGGACACAGGAAAGTTAGATATTGTTGTGAATGGTTACGAAGGTTAATTCTTCTTTTGTTTCTTCTCTGGGACAGGATCGAATCCCCCTGGATGAAATGGGTGGCATTTCAAAATGCGTTTCACTGTCAGCCAACTTCCCTTTAATGCACCATGAGTTTGAATAGCTTCAAGCCCATAGTGAGAACATGTTGGATGGAAGCGGCACGTCGGCGGTGTCATTGGAGAAATAAACTTTTGGTAAAAGCGGATGATACCGATGAAAATGCGTTTCATAATAAGCTCCTTTCCGGCATATGCTGTAAGTATTATAGCACGGTCTGTACATAATACTTTACTAATTTGCAATTCCGTTATATCATATTGGATATATAGGGATTAAAAATGAAAGCGGGAGAGATGAATATGCCATCAGTAGAAAGCTTTGAATTAGATCATACAATTGTAAAAGCGCCTTATGTAAGACATTGCGGCGTTCATCAAGTAGGCAGCGACGGTATCGTAAATAAATTTGATATTCGTTTTTGCCAACCAAATAAACAAGCGATGAAGCCAGATGTCATTCATACGCTAGAGCACTTATTAGCATTTAACTTACGTAAATATATCGATCGTTATCCACACTTTGATATTATTGACATTTCGCCAATGGGCTGCCAAACAGGATATTACCTTGTTGTAAGCGGTACGCCAACAGTACGCGAAGTCATCGATTTATTAGAGTTAACACTGCAAGACGCAGTGAAAATTACCGAAATTCCTGCGGCAAACGAAACGCAGTGCGGTCAAGCGAAACTTCATGACTTAGAAGGTGCAAAACGCTTAATGAATTTCTGGTTAAGCCAAGATAAAGACGAACTTGAGAAAGTATTTGGATAATATGTGGGAAAGCTGCCTGGGAAAGGCAGCTTTTTTATTAGTAAACGTATGTTTAATTTTGTCGAATCGCCGGTATAAAGTAGTGAGAATATTACCGGAACATTTTTATGAGGGCGACAAAGGATATAAAGATAGCACCACAAATGAGCAAAATCCCCATTAATTTGCGCTGCTCTTTTATCTCAGAAATCCCCCATGTTAAGAAGGTAAGACTTAGGAATATTTGTATATAAAAAAGCAACTGATCTCCTTCATGAGAAAAGGAATAAATAACTAAAATTAAAACAATTGTACTGAATAGAATGCGAAGTACCCTTAGCATCGTAGTCCCCCTTATCACTTTTTGTGGTCGTTGCACTCATATAGTGTTTTGTTTAGCGAAAGAACTGTGAGAGCGGTACATATAACGTAAATGCGCCAGTAAGAAACAGGAAAATCCCAGCAGCTGTTTGTTGTTTTTGAAATTCCGCAATACTAGAAATGAAACACATGAGTCCTAAAGAGATGAGCATATAAGGTAAAATGAATGGAATGTTATCTGTAAAAAATCCGAATGCTCCTAAAAGTAGCGTGATGATGGGAAAAGTAATCCGTAATATTTTGAGCATGTTATTTCTCCTTTACATTTTCTTCTTGATACGGATTATCCTCGACAGAATCTACTGAATGTTTATAGGAATATCCTTTATTAATTGTTAGTACTGAGAGCAATAGCACAACAATGACTACAATGATTGATATAATTAATATCTTCACCATAGAAAGACCTCCTTTTTCTTTATTTTATCATCGCAGATACCTCTCTTTACATATTTTTGTAAAAAATGAAAACAATAGAAAGTAAAGTAGGTGAAAGAAGGGGCGTTCTATGGATAAAAAGACATACTATATTTCAGTTGCAAATGGCGAAATTTCACAAGTGAAAACGGCCAATACATATAGTTTTACGATTGAAGCGACGGATGAGGAAATTTTGAGGCTGCGAGAGTACTTTGATAATGCGTATCGTGAAGATCTTGGGACGTTTGTACGTTCGCATGTGCCGTTTGTAGAATATCATCATGATTCCAATAATGATCGGTATGATGCACAGCTGCAAAAAGCGTATCGAATGATTTACGAGCTTGGGGACAATGAGGCGAAAGAGTTAATTGCACAGATGGGTATTATCGATGGGTTATGATAGGATAAGATTAGTCATACTAGTCAGAATGTGCTACAATTTATGGTAAGAAATTTGTAACCATCAATAGGGGAGTAGGGCATGTACACATTTAAAGATTACTATCATAACACTGTACAATTATCGTTTGAACGTTACCCATTTTCTCCTGAGCCAAAGCATGTGTGGGTTGTGTGCCGGTACGGGGATCAATGGTTATTAACCCATCATTTGCGCCGTGGTCTTGAATTTCCAGGTGGAAAGGTAGAAGAGGGAGAAACACCGGAAGAAGCAGCAGCTCGTGAAGTTCACGAAGAAACGGGCGGTATTGTGTCGAGTTTAACGTATATCGGACAATATAAAGTATCCGGAAAAGACAAAATAATCATTAAAAACATTTATTTCGCAACAATTAGTGCCGTAGAACAACATACGCACTATGAAGAAACGAAGGGATCTGTATTATTAACACATATTCCAGAGGACATTAAAGAAAATAGACGCTTCAGTTTCATTATGCGTGATGACGTACTAGCGCGCACAATGCAGCATATAGAAGAAATCGGCTGTTTTACAAAGTAGAGCAACCGATTTCTTTTTTATTTTACAGAAGTAGGTCTGTTAGTACGGGATAAACAGTTGCAGCGAACGACGTCGTCTATAAATCCATTTCATTTTTTCGACATATAAGCCGCTGCTATGTAGCATTTCTCCTTTTGTTTTAAACCTCACATGTGGCAGAAAAAAATCTGACCACTTCTATGTATGGCCAGATCCTCTCGCCCACCCTAAAAAGAAAAGGTTTTTATCAACTTGTATGTATATAGTTGATTCGTATTATTGTATCTTTTGCCAAAATTGATTATGATTTCAATGACATAATAGAGTGCAAGGAGGACGTTATGAGGAAACACTATATTCATTTTTTATTTTTGCTCCTATTTATTTGCATAATTAGTAGCTGTAGTAAAGCAAATAATGTTGTAAAAGAAGTATGTAAAACAAAGGAAGAGTGTTTAAAAACCGGGGATGCATTCCTTAGTAAGATTAATAAAAACATGCAGGGAATCTCTGAACTAGAAACATATACAGAAGTAGAAAATAAAGACGAAATAACAGCGTACGAAGAACAAAGAAAAGATGACGAACGTTACTTCTTTTTAGCATCTTATTATATTGATAACAATGAATTAGTAGATCCGTATTTTGAAAAGCTAGATAAAAAAAGATTACAGAAAGTTTTTGCTGATGATAAAGAGGCGAGGGAAGAAATTAGCGCATTTCATGAAGACACGGATTATCACCAAATATTATGGGATATGTACAGTGTTTTAATTCCAGCAAAATATAGAGAGAATATAAAGGAATTTGATATTGTATCGGATGGATATGATAATGTCGTTGCTCATGTGATGCAAAATGAAGATAATCCTGAGGACTGGATATTAAGCTTAGATGCACTAGATTCCAGCATTAATATAAACGAAGTGGTGAAAACGTTAATTCATGAAACTGCTCACGTTGTAACGTTAAACAAAACGCAAATCCCTGTAGATAAAAAGTATGTAAAAGCCGTTACAGAAGAAAAAGATATCTCCGCATATGAATCGAAATGTACGACGCTGTTTTTAACAGAAGGCTGCACAAAGAAAGAGTCGTATGTGAATCAATTTTATGAGCAGTTTTGGAAACCGCTTGAAAGTGAATGGAAAGAGAAGAAAGTAGAAACAGATATAGAAGCGCAAATGCAGTTTTTTGAAGAGCATGAAGACAAATTTGTTTCTGAATATGCAACAACGAACGTCGCAGAAGATATTGCCGATACATTTACAGCATTCATTTTACAAGATTCTCACAAGGTGAAAGAATCAAAAGAAGTAAAGTATCAAAAAATTGCTTTCTTTTATCAATTCCCAGAGCTTGTGAAGATGAGAGCGGAAGTGTTAGCAGGGTTACAGGAAATTTCTGAGGAAGTGGAAGAAGCGTAGAATGAAAAAATGAGATAAAGTCATGATATAAAGAGGGTGAGAATGCATCAGTTATGAATAATAGTGTAACGAATCTATTAAAAAATAAATTTATTTTAATAGTATTTATATTAATCATATCTTTTCATTGGACTAATTTGGGAATATTTTTGTTAACTATATTTGGTGTTTCTATGTTTTTAGACGCTCCAAACGCTGAGTTTCCACCTATAGTAATGTTACAGCTATATCCTCCTTTGATTGGTTTCTTATGTTTATTTATATCTATTCTTTTCTGTTATTTTTATCAAAAGTTTGCCCCAGAATCGCAATGGAAAAAGCAAATAGTTCAAGGGATTTTTCTTGTTTTTGCACTTATCATTCCTGCATGCTTAGGTGCATTTAAAATACCACTTGTGGGAATGTTAATGAAATGGTAATGAGTGAGTATCTCTGTTGATTTGATGTGGAAAAAGCAAATTATCCTAATTAATTAATAATAAGGAAAAAAACGTAAAATTATCCCTAAATCTGTTATACTGTAATATAGTAAAGGTTTGTAGTTTTAAGACTTTGCGAAAAAATGTTTTGTATAAGTGTTGTTGTTTATTAAGTGATTTTTAAGAACACATTTTTAAGTCGATCTTATTGGGTTTAAGACAATTTATAATATATTGCTAAACTAGAATGTACAAGAGAAAAGGAGAGTATAATATGGATCAACAATCAGCGGGGTTTTGGAGAAGGCTTGGGGCTAACATTTTGGATGCACTTATATTTCTTCCGTTTTATTTGATTTTCAGGCTTCTAAACATGTCCGAAGATATAGTAGAGGGGACATTGAATATTTTAGAAGTGTTATATACCCTAATTGTTCCTGTCGTATGGATAGGGTATACGGTGGGTAAGAAAGCTGTAGGAGTTCGAATTGTACGTATTGATGGACAGGAAATTACGATTTGGACTACGTTAAAACGTTACCTATTAGCTGGAATGGTATATGGAATTACGCTTGGAATTGCTATTATCGTAAGTGCATTTATGGTGGCACTGCGAGAAGATAAACGTTCTATTCACGATTTCATTGCAGGAACACAAGTTATTCATGACTAATAAGAAAAGCAACCTAGTTAACTTAGGTTGCTTTTTTCGTGTGCGTAATGAACTTTTCAAATGCTGCGACAAGCACATACATAAGCGTGGCAAGAATACATGTAAGAAGGACACTCAGCAAGACGAGTGTAAAGTTAAAGACTTGAAAACCGTAGCTAATTAAATAGCCGAGCCCTTCTTTTGAAATGAGCAGTTCACCGAAAATAACCCCGACCCAAGAGAGACCGACATTTACTTTTAATGTGGAAATAATTGCTGGGAACGATGCTGGTAAAATCACTTGTTTATAGCATTGCCATTTGTTTGCGCCAAAGGTTTGCATGACTTTCAAATAATTGGCGTCTACTTCTTGAAAAGCGCTATAAATGACAAGGATTGTAACGATGATGGAAATGATAACACCCATCGCTACGGCAGATGAAATATTTGGCCCGAAGATGACGATAATAATGGGTCCGAGCGCTACTTTTGGCATTGCGTTTAAGACGACAAGGTACGGATCGAGTACACGAGCAATGAATGGGCTCCACCATAAAAAGGTTGCGATGCACGTACCGAGAAGTGTTCCAAGGATAAAACCGAGACACGTTTCAAGGAGCGTTGTATATATGTGCGGCCAAAGGGAATGATCTTGCCATTTTGTGATGAGTAAATGAAAGATGCTAGAAGGTGAGCTAAATAGTAATGGATCAATCCACTCGTTTCGGCTAGCGATTTCCCATAATGCGAAAAAGAGAATGAGCATGAGCAGCTGCAATGTTCGAACGGCAAATGTCCGCTTCGTTTCACGTTTTTGAAAGTCTTGATGAAATTCTTTTATCTTATCCAAGTCGTTCCAACTCCTTCCATATTATCTGGAAGAATGAAGGGAAATCACGGTGCTGACGTGCTTCAAACGGCGAGAGGGAGCGAATGGTTTCTGGAACCGAAAACACTTTGGCAATGCGACCTGGCTTTGCTTGTAACAAGTAAATGCGATCGCTCATCGCAATTGCCTCTTCAATGTCATGTGTAACGAGGAGCGATGTTTTCTTATATTCTTTTAAAATAGAAAAAACGAGTTCTTCTAATTTTAATTTTGTTTGATAATCAAGTGCAGAGAACGGTTCGTCTAGTAATAATATTTTCGGGTTTGTTACAAGCGTCCGGACGAGAGCAGCGCGCTGGCGCATTCCGCCTGATAACTCACGTGGATATTGCTTCTCAACACCTTGCAGGCCAACTTGTTCTAATAGTTGCAAGGCATGTTGCTTCGTCTTTGAAGATAATGTTTTCGTAATCTGTAAGCCGACGAAGACATTATCTTCAATTGTTTTCCACGGAAACAAGTAATCTTGCTGGAGCATATAACCGATGGAGGACGTTGGTTTTGTGATGCATTCACCATCTAGAAAGACACTCCCTTTCATTGGCTTCAGTAAGCCTGAAATGATAGAAAGTAATGTAGTTTTGCCGCAGCCGCTTGGACCGAGGAAGGAGATAAATTCTCCTTCCTCGATTGTTAAGGAAATATTCGATAAAACGAGGCTGGCATTTTCTTTTGAGAAGAAGCAATGAGATACGTTAGAAAGCTGGAGAAGGTTCATTGTCTGCTCCACTATTTCTTAATAACGCTTTCTGCAATGGATGTGTTTACTAACTCTTTATGTTGCACTTCTTTCGGTAATTCGCCAGCTTCTTTCATAATGCTTTGTAGTTGTTTCCATTCTGCCTCGTCTAACAATGGATTCGTTGCGTATGAATGTTGTTGTTTATAACGATCAATGACTTTTACCATAATATCTTTTGACGTATCTTTAAAGCGTGGTTCAACAGCTTTTGTAATTTCTTCTGGGCTATGTGTATCGACCCATTGCTGTGCTTTATAAATAGCACGTGTAAATTTTTCGGCAACCCTTTTATCTTTCTTTAAGAAGCTTTCTTTTGCCATAAAGGTTGTATACGGAACAGTTCCAGATTCAACGCCAAAGGAAGCAACGATATAACCTTTCCCTTCTTTCTCGAAAATGCTAGCAGTCGGTTCAAAGAGCTGTACGAAATCACCAGTGCCAGACGCAAAGGCATTCGCGATATTCGCAAATTCGATATTTTGAATTAAATTTGTATCTTTGTGCGGGTCAATTCCATGCTTTTTCAGTACGTATTCCCCAACCATTTGTGGCATCCCGCCTTTACGCTGACCGAGGAAAGTTGCGCCTTTCACATCATTCCAGTTAAAAGAATCCAACTTTTTGCGAGAAACGAGAAATGTTCCATCTGTTTGTGTTAATTGTGCAAAGTTAATTGCCGGATCTTTTGCCCCTTGCGCATGAACATAAATAGACGTTTCTGAACCGACAAGCGCGATATCAATGCCATTTGATAATAAAGCTGTCATCGTTTTATCGCCGCCAGCAGTTGTTTGCAGATCAACTTCGAGTCCTTCATCTTTAAAAAATCCTTTTTCCATCGCGACATATAACGGAGCATAAAATAATGAATGTGTCACCTCACCAACGCGCACTTTCTCTACCTTTGCACTTTCTTCTTTTTTATTACATGCAATAAATGTAAAGGCAGTAAGAAAAACAATTAAAAAACACGCTAGAATTTTTCGCAATGTATGACACCTCCCAAAATACATTTACTTTAATGTATGTGGGTAAATGCCTATATGTGAGTGGACAGAGGAGGAATTTTTTGAAATAGGAAAGAAGTGAAAGGTAAGAGGGAGCTAACAAAGAAATAAGGAGGATTTCTATGATTGATTTTCTTTTTTTCTTTTTAATATTGGCTACCGGTTTCACAGTACTACAATTTCTGATTCATAGGTATGCAATGAAAAGCATTCAAAAGTATAAGGAAGGAAATTTTATTCATACGTTGTTAGAGGTGCATGTGAAGAAGGGACCAAGATTAGATTTCAGCGATTATTCACTCATTTTTATCGTGTGTGTACTGTGGGAATTTTGGATTTTTTTGTCATAAAAATGAAAGTGTCACTTTGTTAAAAGAGATAAAGGAAATGTACATGGAAAAGAAGAGAAGAGGTATATAACATGAACGCAAAAGTCAAAGAAGCAATGCAGTATTTTAGAGGAAAAGAAGAAAGCTGTGTAAAGCTCTCTAGCGGATTTCAAAATGAAGTATATGAATATACATATGAAGAAGAAAGGCGTATTTTACGAATTACACCGAGTTCTAGTAGAAGTTTGAAACAAATCCAAAGTGAACTAGATTTTATGCGCAGTCTACAAGCAAGCGGCGTGAATGTTTCGATGCCAGTTACTTCTTATTGTGAGAACGAGATAGAACAAATAGATATAGAGGAAGAGTTATTTTTTATTACTTCATTTATAAAGGCCCCTGGTCAGTTTGTGAACGTTGCGGATGAACAGAAATGGAATGCGAAACTATTTCAAAATTGGGGACAAACAATTGGTAGGATGCACGCAATTGCGAAACAAAATGCCAGCGATTATGAAACATACGAGAGGCCAATTTGGAAATGCGATATAAAATCTATGAACTTTTTAACATCAATCAGTACAACATTAGCCGCAAACTATGAAAAAACGGTTAGAGAAGTTCAAGAACTTTCTAAGGAACGAAATACATACGGGCTCATTCATAATGACCTTCATCAAGGAAACTTTTTTGTTCAAGGCGACACATTAACAATCTTTGATTTTGATGATTGTTCGTTTTGCTGGTTTGCCCAAGATATTGCCGCAACATTTTACCATGCGGTGTGGCAAGGGTTATCGGTAAGGCCGGAACATGTATCTTTTCCGCAAGAGTTCATGAAGCATTTCATAGAGGGCTACAACAAAGAACATACAATGGATAAAGAGATAGTAAGACAAATTCCTCTTTTTCTGAAACTACGTGAAGTCTTTTTATTTACGTTGTTTCATGAAGTGTGGGATACTAACAATTTAGAAGAGTGGCAAGCATATACATTGCAAGATTTACAGTACCGGATTGAACGTGAAATTCCATATACAAATGTAGACTTTTTGACGTTTGTTTAAGAAGTGTTTTTTTAAACCCTGTTTAGTAGCAGGGTTCTTTTTGTGCATAAAAAAATACAGCAATCGTTACAATAAAGAACATACAAAGATTATGGAGGATAAACGTGGAAACGAAAGCGATTATAGCACTAGGGATTTTCTTGATTACATACGCTGGGATTATTTCGGAAAAAATTCACCGTACGCTTATTGCTATGTTAGGTGGAATCATGATGGTGGTCTTTGGGGTTATCGATCAAAAAACAGCTATTCATCATATTGATTTTAATACAATTGGTTTGTTAGTTGGGATGATGATTATTGTATCGATTACTGCTCAGACAGGTGTATTTGGATACATTGCTATATGGGCTGCGAAAAAGGTGAAAGGAAATCCAATTCGACTTCTCTTTGTGCTCGGACTGATTACTGCCCTCGCATCCGCTTTTTTAGATAATGTCACGACAGTTTTACTCATCGTTCCAGTTACATTAAGCATCACATCGCAACTAAAGGTAAATCCTACTCCTTATTTAATTACCCAAATTTTTGCTTCGAATATCGGCGGTACTGCCACCATGATTGGAGATCCGCCCAATATTATGATTGGTAGTGCTGTAAAAGAACTAACATTTCTTGCGTTCATGAATAATTTAACATTTATTAGCTTTGTTATTTTATTAGTGTCTCTTGTTATATTTACTCTCATTTATAGAAAAAAGCTAAAAACAACTCCTGATTTAATAAACGAATTACTGAACAAGGATGAAAGAAACGAGATTAAAGATGCAAAGCTGTTAAAAAAGTGTTTCTTTGTGATTGCAGTGACAATTGGCGGTTTTTTTCTTCATCAATTTATTCATATTGAAACGGCTACAATCGCCTTATTTGGAGCTTTTCTCCTGTTGCTGATGACCGGTGACAAGTATTTAGATAGGACATTAGAAAAAGTTGAATGGACAATTCTTTTCTTTTTTATCGGTTTATTCGTTATAGTTGGTGGATTGGTGGAAACAGGACTTATAGCAATGGTAGCAAAAAAAGCTATGGCTCTAACCGGCGGAGAAGTGAAAATGACAACGCTCTTAATTTTATGGATGAGTGCGATTGTTTCTGCTTTTGTGGATAATATTCCATTTGTAGCAACAATGATTCCTATGATAAAAGAAATGGGTTCAATTGGAATAACGAATTTAGAGCCCTTATGGTGGAGTTTGTCGCTAGGGGCGTGTTTAGGTGGTAATGGAACTCTGATTGGAGCAAGTGCCAATTTAGTAGTAGCTGGGTTAGCGGCAAAACAAGGTCATCATATCTCTTTTATGAAATATTTAATAGTTGGCTTTCCTGTGATGATTATCTCCATTATCTTATCAACTATTTACATATATGTTAGGTATTTAATGTGAAGAAAGAATAAAAGAGCAGTTTTCCTTAAAAAAATGTATAGGAGAAACAACTATGAAGAACAAACAAAAAATAATTTATATGGATCCTCCGAAAACGTTAGTAGCAGGATTTGCTTTCATTATTTTCATCGGTTCGCTCCTGTTAACTCTTCCGGTTGCAACAACAGATGGTCAAGGTCTTCCTTGGTTAAATGCATTGTTTACAGCTACGTCTGCTACATGTGTAACTGGGCTTGTCGTAGTGGATACCGGAACAACCTTCACTTTGTTTGGCCAACTCGTTATATTGTTTCTTATTCAAATAGGCGGTTTAGGATTTATGACGTTTGCTATCTTTTTTGCAGTTTTGTTAGGAAAAAGGATTTCTCTTAAAGAACGGCTGTTATTACAAGAGGCGTTGAACCATTTATCCATTTCCGGTATTGTCCGTTTGGCAAAGAGAATTCTTATTTTTACAGTCGTGATTGAATTGATCGGCGCGATTTTATTAGCGATTCGTTTTGCGTTTGATATGCCACTCTCCAAGGCTATGTATTACGGGATATTCCATTCCGTTTCAAATTTTAATAACGCAGGATTCGATATAATGGGAGAGTTTAAAAGCTTAACTGAGTATGTAGAAGATCCAATTGTTACATTGGTAGTTTGTGCGTTGATTACATTAGGCGGTATTGGTTTTATCGTTATGAATGAGGTATATGAATACAGACGGATTAGGCGCCTTTCCTTGCATACGAAGGTAGTTCTTTTTACAAGTTCTTTGCTAGTGGTAGCAGGAACGCTCCTGATTTTTTTGTTGGAATTTCATAATCCAAAAACGTTACAACCGTTATCCATGTTTGGTAAATGGTTAGCTTCTTTGTTTCAAGCTATCACACCAAGAACAGCTGGGGCAAATACGCTAAGTATTTCAGATTTACACCATTCAACCCTTTTTATTATGATTATTCTCATGTATATCGGGGCTTCTCCCGGATCTACGGGTGGAGGAATCAAAACAACTACATTTGCAATCCTTTTAGGAGCAGTACGTTCGCAAATAAAAGGAAAAGAAGACGTAATCTTTTTTCGAAAAAGAATTGCATACGATACAATTTATAAATCACTTACCGTTATGTTAGCTGGGCTATCTATCGTTATAATCGCTGCCATGCTGCTAACAATAACAGAGCCAGGAAAAGATTTTTTAATGATTCTCTTTGAAGCAACTTCTGCTTTTGGAACGGTAGGTCTCTCTATGGGACTGACCCCTGAATTATCTCCGCTTGGAAAAATTATTATTACTTTAACGATGTTTGCAGGAAGGGTAGGACCATTGACCATCGCTTTTGCCGTTACACTGCGAAGAAATTCAGATCCGTTCAGTTATCCGAAAGGAAAAATTATGATTGGTTAGGTGTTCATTCATCCTTAGAGGAGCGATAGGAATATGAAAAAGCAATATGCAGTCATTGGACTCGGAAGGTTTGGTTCAAGTATTGTAAATACATTAGTAGAAGCAGGACATGAAGTGTTAGCAATAGATAGCAATGAAAAACGTGTAAATGAGCTTGAGGATGCTGCTACCCATGCTGTGATCGCTGATGCGACAGATGAAGAGGCATTAAAAGCAATCGGCATTCGGAACATTGATACAGTCATTGTCGCAATTGGAAATGACATTCAAGCAAGTATTTTAACGGTTTTAGTACTAAAAGAATTAGGAGTAAACAAAGTTGTAGTCAAGGCGCTTAATAAACGACACGGCCAAGTGTTAGAGAAGGTAGGCGCGGACTGGGTCGTATTTCCTGAGTGGGACATGGGAGAACGTGTAGCACATCAGCTTATGCTACCGAATGTTCTTAATTTTATTGAACTCGCCAAGGATTATAATATTGAAGAAATTAAAGTCCCTCCTAACATGTCGGGGAAAAGTCTGAAAGAGCTGGATATTCGAGCAAAATTAAATTTAAATGTCATTGCCATTAAAAGTAAGGGCAGAATCAATATTTCTCCTTCCCCAGATGAAGTTGTGCAAGAGGGAGATGGTTTAGTTATGATTGGAGAAAAGATAAATTTGCATCGTTTTGCAGACTTTGAATAAGCAGTAAGCTTGAAAAAGATGTAACCGACAAAAAAAAAAACTTTCTTTTTAAGAGGGACGAGAGCATCTGGCCGTGCATAGAAACGGTCAGGGCCCTTTCCTGCCACATGCAATGTTTAAAACAAAAGGAGAAAGCAAGTAGCGGTGTGTAGGATTTTTAAATCATGTTCTGTTAGGTTGATAGGCATGGGGTATCTCATGCTCCTTAGCTTGATGGCGATGTTTCCGTACCCCTTCATGCTCTATATAAACGAAAACGAAGTTTGCAACAACCAAACTTCGTTTTTTCGACGTAAAGTATAATAAATTACAACAATTTTTTCTGTCTAAATTTTCGGGTTCAGTTCATTATATTTTCTACTTTGTCTTTATATACAATGTATTCTTTCCCATCCACTACTGCTACCACCGCAAATTCATCTTTTGGATTGAATGAAAGCCAGTCAGCCCACATGCTTGTATTTGGTCCTCCACTCCACATGTTATGAACAGTGTTTTTAGTTAAATTCATAACTTTATAAGACGCATTTGGTGCATTTGTTCCAGTCTTTATTTCAAATGTATATGCGTTATGAATTTTTTTATAAAAGTAGAAAACGTTTGATGGACGAAGCTGATTCATGAGATCCTGTTCTTTTTTCTCTGCAATTTTCATCCCTTCTTGTAATGTGACAACATCTGTTCTTAATGTTTTCCAACTGTCTTTAGCTGAATTCAAGTTAGGGGTTAAGAATTTATATCTATTTTGATCAGCTTTTTGAGCTGCTTTATCAATATGTCCCAGTACGCCCGAATATTGAGAGTCTAAATCATCCCATTGCGTGGACATATAAGTAAGAGCAGTAATAGCATTATCAATCGTACTATGCATATCACTAATATTATGAAACGCAACTCCAACTACACGATTTAATGTTATTTTATAATCTACAGTCTTACGTAATTCTGTTAATGTAGGCTCTAATCGGCCTAAATTATCTCTTGCTGTACCTATCATTATACCACCAGAAATCAACGTGGGAATAAAAGGGATTTTCACCATTGTTAATCCATCAGATTCTAATTTTTTATAATAGTTTACTTGTCCTAAAACTTCATCTAAACGCTTTTGGTCAGTTTCCACATCAGCACCTTGGTTTTTTAAAATCGATTGCAAGGTCTCTTTATGGCTTCCAAATGCTCTGACATCTTCTCCAATATCGTTTTTTAATTTAGTTAATTCTTCTATTAATGCTTTTGCAGACTTTTGATTTTGTTGAATTTCCCCCCGTAAATCTGTAATCCCTGTTTTTAAAGCATCTCCATTCCCTGTATTAATCGCCTCTACTAATGTTCCGTAGTAATTTTCAAATTTTGTATCGTATTCAATAATGTCTGTCCATGTATCTAAAAGTTGTTTTTTTACTTTCGTATTCCATGTAACAGCATGTGCTCTTGCGTTCTTTTGATCTTGTACAATTTTAATAGGTAAATCTGCATACCCATTAATAGTAATTCCTTCAAAACTCACATCTGGATTATGAATTAACAAATACGAATACTCATTCATAGATTTTGCAAATACCCCAGCATCTTGCAAAGCTTTTTTCATCTGTTCTTCATTTGCTGAAAGAGACATATCTCCATTGTTAGTTTGTTCAATTTCACTTGCAAAAGTTGCTACTGGTGTGACTGCATAAGTTGTTGTTATAGTTAAAAACGTCGATACAGCGAGTAGTTTGTAAGGGAGTTTTTTCATCATTTCATATTCCTCCTATATAGGTTTTGATTGTAAGTTCTATTCTTCTTTCAAAGCGCTGTCTTTCGAAATGAATTCTGCATCTTTATGAATATCATTTCAACTTTGTTTAGTAGTGTTTAAATCATCAAATATTACAGAGAATTTATGTTCTTGCATAGAGGCGATATGATTAAGTAAATCTTTATAATTGGCTCCCATTGTTGTTGAATATTTGTTAGAATGTTAAGCTTAAGAAACTCTCGTTATTATGTACTTTACATAGAATGTAAGGACCTTATGCCCTCATTTAAACATTATGTTTTTAAGAAGTAAATAATAAAATTCCACTATATATATTACTAAATTTATATATTTTATATTACAGTAAAGAAAAACATTATAGCTAAAAAATGAAATACTATAAATCATTTCACTAGGTGAAGTAATTATAATCTGATAATTAAATCTAAAATATAATGATTTTCATTAATCTCTATGAATCGCTTGATAAAAAATGTTTTTAATATAATTTAATGGTACGTTGTATGTTGATTTACTTTATTTAGGAAATGCAAAATTGCATATAAATAGGGCCATATCAACGATACATAATCCAAAATATTATTATCATATGAATAGTAATTATATTTCCTGTAAACATTACAGGGAAAAGTTTCTTCTATAAGGAATGAGATGAGATATGCTAAAAATATTTATAAACGTATAGGTACAAACTAGATACATCCGGAGAATACAAAGCAGAAAACAAGGATAACGATATAGGAGATAAAACGTTTGAAGGGGATAAAATGAAAAGTAATACAGAGTGGAATTTGATCTCTCATTAACGGGCAGTAAGACCCCATCTTAAGATTGAGAGAGAAGTAAAGAAGATAGGTGGGGGATAAAACATTATGAAATGAACAGGTTCTGTTGCAAAGTTTTTAAAAATAAGCAAAACTGTATGGTTATCTTGGCATTTGGATGAAACTTATATAAAAGCGAAAGGCGAAGTCTGTAATCAGACTCCGCCTTTTCGCTTTTATATAAGGAATTATTAATTGCCGTATGACTATTTAACAATGTATTCCTAGATTCTTTGTAACAGAACCGATATCTCCTTATTTTTGCGGAGTAACAGGTTCTACTTTTAATTCTTTGATACCTTCTTTTAATGTGACCGCATCTGTTCTTAATGTTTTCCAACTGTCTCTAGCTGCATTCAAGTTAGGTTTTAAGAATTTAAATTTATTTTGATCAGCTTTTTTAGATGCCGTATCAATATGTCCTAGTACTCCCGAATATTGAGAATCTAAATCATGCCATTGCGCGGACATATAAGTAAGAGCATTAATAGCATTATCAATCGCCTTATGCATCTGATCAGTATTATTATATGCAACTCCAATTACACGATTTAATGTTATTTTATTATCTACAGTCTGACGTATTTCTGCTAAATATGGCTCTAACTTACCTAAATTATCTCTTGCTGTACCTACTATGATACCGCCAATCCACCATAGGCCAAAAACGCCAACCTTCATTGTTGTAAATCCATCAGATTCTAATTTTTTATAATAGTTTACTTGCCCTAAAACTTCATCTAGACGCTTTTGATCGTCCTCAAGCCCAGCTGTTTGGTTTTTTAAAATCGTATATAATTGATCTTTATTGCTTCCAAATGCTCTAACATCTTCTCCAATAGCGTTTCTTAACTCAGTTAATTTTTGTATTAATTCTTGTGTCTGCTTTTGGTTTAGTTGAATTTCAGCTTGTAAATCTGTAATTCCTTCTTTTAAAGTATCTCCATCATTGTCATTAATGGCCTGTACTAATGTGTCATAATAACTGTCAAATTTTGTATCGTATTCGACGATGCCTGTCAATGTATCTAAAAGCTGCCTTTTTACTTGCGTATCCCATGTAACAGCATGTGCTCTTGCATTCTTTTGATCTTGTACAATTTTACTAGGTAAATCCGGATACCCATTAATAGTAATTCCTTCAAAATTTACATCTGGATTTTTAATTAACAAATAAGAATATTCATTCATAGATTTTGCAAATAATCCAGCCTTTTGCAAGGCTTCTTTCATATTCCCCTCATTTGCTGAAAGAGACATATCTCCAGTGCTAGGTTGTTCAATTTCACTTGCAAAAGCTGCTACTGGTGAGACTACAGAAGTTGTTGTCATCGTTAAAAGCACTGATGCAGCAAGTATTTTGTAAGGGATTTTATTTAGCATTTCATATTCCTCCTATATAGGTTTTGATTTTTAGTTCTTTGCTTCTTGTGTAAAAGCGATGTCTTTCGAAATGAATTCTGCATCTTTATGAATATCACTCCAGCTTTGTTTCGCAGCTTTTAAATCATCAAGTATTAAAGAGAATTTATGTTCTTGCATAGAGTCGATATTATCATGTAAATCTGTATAATTGGCCCCCATTTTATTCCATTGTTGTTGGATACCTGTTAGAGATATTATTGCTTGATCCACTGTTTGATACAGATCTGTCAAAGTTGCTTTTGCGTTAGTAAGCGAAACAACTGCTTGGGTAGCAAGATCGGCTTTCGTACCTAATTCTCCAATTTTTTTAGAAATTTCGTTATAGGAGTCCATATGTTTAGACGCCACGATACCAGATGCTGTTCCTAAACCGATGCCAGCTGCACCTAGAGCCGTAAGGCCACCAACAACAGCAGGTGTTGCTGTACCGCCAGTCACAACAATTACTACCGTTCCTGCAATGGCTGCAGCAACTAAAATGAATGCTCCTAATCCACCACCAATTGACCATGCTAATACATTGTTAAAATGTTCTGTCTGAGTAGAACGCAGCTTCTCCATTTCAGCTTTAATTTGTGGAATCAGGGCATTATTTCCGGCTAATAGTGCCGTTAATCCACCTTGCCCATCTGGACCACCAACATTATTTTTAAACCCTGTAGAATTGTCATACAGTTTTGCTTTGAACTCTTGTAACATCTTAATTACTTCTGTAACTTCTTTTGAATTTGTATTAATTGTAGTGATTAAATCATTTAGACCCTCTTTTAACTCTGCTTTATCTTTCTTTTGTACAGCAGCTTCCAATATATCGTAATAATTTTTAAATTGTTCATCGTAATTTACAATATTACGTGCTGTTTTTTGAATCTTTGGCTTTGCTGTATCTAACCAATAATTCGCATTGATTCGTGATAGTTCCTGATTAAGGTGAATATTTTTAATTAATTCTGCTCCTTCTGAACCTAAATCAATATTGGATAAATTTACATTCGGTTGTTTAATCATTGTTTTTGCGTACAAATCCATTACAAGAATATTAGATCCTGTTTGAGCTAATGCTTTTTTCAGCCCTTCAGGCCCTAATTCATAATTACCTACTTTTTGTTCTTGAGCGGTCTGTTCTTGGGCAAGTACATGAATAGTGTTACCGTTCGTAGC
Organism: Bacillus sp. NPDC077411; assembly: GCF_044543425.1. Classification (NCBI taxonomy): domain Bacteria; kingdom Bacillati; phylum Bacillota; class Bacilli; order Caryophanales; family Bacillaceae; genus Bacillus; species Bacillus sp. NPDC077411. The sequence continues at coordinate 116,941 of NZ_JBITWA010000010.1, forward strand.
AGTTATAAATGTTGCTAGAGTGGCTACAGCTAACACTTTAAATGGAAGTTTTTTCATAACTATTCTCCTTCTCGGTTTTTTAATAGTTTGTAATAATTTTTATATTATGCTAATTGGATTTTAGGTATTAAAACTTATTGGCTTGTTCTTCAAGATAACTAGTTACATTTTTTAATTGTCTTAATGTATCTTTTTGAGACTGCTGGTCAGTTGTCTCAACATTAGTAGATAATTTTGTAATATTATTTTTGATTAGATTCAAATCTTCTTTATAGCGTTTTAGTAAGTTAAGTTCTACATCTACTTGATTAGCAAATGTATGTAAATCATTTTGCATAATAAGAAGCATTGATTTTTGTAAATCTGCTACTTTTAGGTTCTTTGTTAAATCATAAAATTTTTGGTTTTGTGTCTCTAAATCAGCTAAATGTGCTCGTTGCTCTGCTGTTAGTTTATTTACTTCAGCGAAGGCACTATATGTTTTTTTAATTTGTTTAGGGTCAATAACTTTCGTAAGGTCATACTCTTTCGTTTTTGTAATTGCAGCTGCAGCTATTTCAGCTTGTTTGCTTTTCTCAATTGCTTCACGAGCTGCTTTTTTAGCCGATTCAATCTCTAGAGCAGATTTACCTTTTTCTGTCGCTTCTTGCTCTGCTTTTTTCTCTGCTTCTAAAATAGAGTTGTTAATTTCTTTTCCTTTGTTATACGCTGCCACCGCTGTTTGAGCAGCAGGTTCAATGATACTTTTTGAAAGATCATAGACTTCTTTGAAGATAACAAACCCTTGTTCATTTAAAGCTCCTGGTAACAACGCTATTTGTTGTAAATCATCTTGAATTGATTTTTGGGTATTTAGTATTTCATTTTTTAGCTGGTCTATTTTTCCTGTTCCATCTGAACTTAGTACACCCTGCGCTTTTGTAACATCAGCATCGAGATCTTTAAGTTTTGTATCAAGCTGTAATTTAAGATCTGTTAATTCATTAATTTGACGTTGTACGTTGTCTTGGTTCGTCATAGCCATGTCTTGAAGAACTTCAAGTCTATCCAAAAACCCCTCTTTATCTTCTTTACTGTCTACAAACGCTTTTAATGCTGGATAATAGCTATTAAATTTAGTTGCAAATCCTTTACTTTTTGAATTTAATAGAATTAATTTTGGATAAAGTTCCGTTGACCATTCGTTCATATCTTTTTTGATTAGATCTTGGTTCGTATTTAAAGATGGGACTTCCATAAGCTGTACATTAGGACTCGTTAAAGCTTGATCTATATATGTTTGAATTAATTTAGATTGTGCACCTAATTTTCGTAATGATGAGGAAATATCCGTGTTCTCTTGTTGCGTTTCTGCCTGCGCGATTGGCGTTGCAAGAGTATTGATAGGAATAGCTGCCCCAGTAACAATGGATGTTATTAAAAATCCTGTAATTATTTTATTTTTCATTCCGTACACCTCTTCACTATTGTCTTTTTACAATCTTATTTATACATTTTGAACGACTTAGCGCTTGATTCTTTCCTTGCGCACTTCAGAAAGGAGAATTCTTTCGGATAGAGTGTTAAAAGTAAGAAATTCTCGTTATTATTTACTTCCGTAGAATGTAAGGACCTTACGCCCTCATTTAAACATTATGTTTTTGATAAGTAAACAATAAAATTTTAATATTTACATTCAAAAATATAAATATTAAATATTGTTATTAGAAAAAACATTATATCTAAAAAATTAAATATTAAAAATCACTTTACTAAGTGAAATAATTATACTCTGATAATTAAATATAAAATGTAATGGTTTTCATTGATCTATATGAATTATTTGATAAAAAAATGTTTTTAATATAATTTAATAGCGCTTTGTATGCTATTTACCTTTATTTAGAAAATGCAAAATTGCATATAAATATGGTCATATCAACCATAAATAATCGATAATAATATTATTTTATGAATAGTAATTATATTTCCCGTAAACATTACAGGAAAAGATTTCTTATACAGGGGATGAGATGAGATATGCTAAAAATATTTTTCAATGTATATCTTTACAAACGTATAAGTATGCACTAGATACATCATAAGAATACAAAGCGAAAAACAAGGATAACGATATAGGAGATACAACGCTTGCAAAGTATAAAATGACAAGTAACAAAAAGGATTCGCGTTCAAGCGAATCCTTTTTGTTTGAATCCTCGAAAAGACAAATATCTGTAACATAAACATGCTACAACAGTTGTTAAATAGTAGTTCTTTTATGATAAATACAGAGGTGAACGTATGAAAGTGAATATAGAACAACAAAAAGGAAATATTTTTCGCTGGAAACTTAAGAGGATGTGCGCCATTTTCCTTATAATCTTCATTTTTCCGCTCGTTACTTATTTATATGCATTTCAATTTGAACCTAAATCATTGTCTATCACGTGGACTGATATTAAGAATTCAAATATTCCAGAAGGATTTCAAGGTGTAAAAATTGTACAGTTTTCTGATACACATTTTGGGCCTCATTTTTCTCATAAACAACAGCAAATGCTAGTTGATCAAATCAATGAGTTGAAACCGGACATTGTAGTGTTTACAGGTGATTTAATTGATAAGTTTGGAGAGTATGCTTCTGAAAGAAAAGACTCACAAACGATTTTGTCACAAATTTATGCTCCTCTTGGAAAATATGCGGTGTTTGGTAATCATGACCGCGGAGGAGGCGGAGGGTACTTGTACAAACAGTATATGGAAGAAGCTGGTTTCACTATGTTAGTCAATGAAACGAAAAAAATTAAGACAAACAATGGTGATTATATTACCATTTCCGGATTGGATGACTTTTTACTTGGTAAGCCTAAAGTGCAGAAAACTCTTCAGAATCTCAGGGGGAAGGATTTTAACATATTACTCGTACATGAGCCTGATGTAATAGAGAAAGTTCTTGCATATCCAGTCGATTTTCAACTATCTGGTCATAGTCACGGGGGACAAGTACAACTTCCGTTTATTGGGCCAATCATCACGACCTCACTAGCAAATCAATATGTAGAAGGGCTGTATTCAATACAAGGGAAGATGAAACCACTACAACTGTACGTAAATCGTGGCATTGGTACGACTAGAATGCCCTTCCGTTTTTTTAGTAAGCCGGAACTCTCTGTTTTTTCTCTAAAGAATTAATAACGTTATAGAAAGACATTTGCAAGACTTTTGTAATAGTTACGAGAGAGAAATGAAAGGTTTGTTAGATAAGATGAAATCAATCTTACTAGTGAATGTACGAATACCCTAAATAAAACACGGAGGAAAATGACGATGAAGAAAAAGAAATTGAAGCCAGCATTTGCTGTATTAAGCAGTGTAGCGATGGCACTAACTTTAGCATCCCCTGCTTTAGCTGAAACAAATCCTGAACAAGACGGAAAAGTGGAAACCTTTAAAGAAGATAAAAATCTAAAAGAGGGACAGAATATTATTTATGGTGATTCTGGAAAAAAGGGAATCATGATCATGGAAGAGCCTCAGGCGAATAATGATTGGGACGAGGATGGTATTCCTAATGATGTGGAAGAAAAAGGATTTAAAATTGTATTTAATGAAAAGACAGGGAAAAATGAAGCCCAGTTATATGACCTGGTGGAAGACTTTGGGAAAAAGAGATTTATAACAAATCCGAAGAGTGCAAACTCAGATGGGGACCCTTTTACAGATAACTATGAAGTGGAGCATTATGATAGTGATTCTGATATAGATTTTAATCCCATGATCGCGAATGTACCAAATCTACAAATTGCTGTAAAACGTATCGATATTACTCCCGTTGCTAGTATTACAGATTCAAATGGTGAATCGCGTACTAAAAGTTGGGAAAAAAGTTTATCTGTTCAACATTCTTTTAATGTTGGATTAGGTGTTGAAGGCGGCGCCGAGGGATCGGCAGCGGGTCCTGTCCCTTCAGGAAAAGGATCGTTAAATGTAGGATATGGTTACTCTAATACAAAAACGGAAACAGAAAGCATCTCTAATAGTTTTGATTGGTCAACAGCAACAACTGTTGATTCAGCTAAAGCAGCAAATGTGCGTTTCCATCTAGAATATAAAAACACGGGTACTGCATCTGCTGGGGATGTTTCACCTCACTTTAACATTCGATTAGGTAATAAAATTATTAATACTGTAAAGGCAACACAAGATCGTTATAAAGCCAACTTGTTAACTACAGCAAAAGGTGGAAACAATAAAACTGAAATTCTAATGGATAGTGTAGAAGGTCAAGCGGATGTGAAAATTTCCCTAACACTGGATGAATTAAAAGCAGTAGAACAAGGGGCACCCCTTTCTATTGAAGTCTTGCCTACTAGTACGATGAATGTGTATACAATGAAAGATGGACAATTTGTAAATTTAGGAGATTGGTCGCATTTTGCATCAAATGTAAATGCTTCTACTACATTAGTAGAAACAAACTACGGTGCTATACCAAAATATAGAGTTTATACACCAAGAACGGGCAAGGAAAAGTCTGCTAACATTAATCATAATCTTTCACTAGACGAATTCTTTGCACATACTGAGATAGCTGATAAAGGTTGGGTAGCGAATTATATAGTAAATGGTCGACTAAACCCAGAGCGAGTTCGTTATGGTCCAAATAGGACTCTTTTAGAACGAGGTAAGAACCTTGGTTTCTTTGATAACCGTGCACTACGACCAACTCTATCATATAGCAGTTATGATTATAGCAAGAAAAAGATTTACGCATCAGTTATACCAGGGATATTTAATTTGAATGAAGAAATCTTTGTTACGGTTCGTAATAAAAAAGGTGAGAATCAAAAGGTAACACTAGTTCGAAATCAAAATTCAAATGTGTATGAATCTAAAGAAAATGAACCTGTAGACTTAGCGATAAACCGTAGATCTCTTGGAGAAAATTCCGCTAAGTTTGAACTCATTGATGAAAAAGATAATAAAACTGAAGTCTTCACGCCTCTTGTTTCAAATAAGAGCTATCTAGAAGCTATTGATAAATTAGTAGTAGATAATTCTGGAGAACCTATAGTAGAAGGTAAAAAGTACTATTTGAAGTCATCTGTTAACTTTCATGATGGTGTAAAGGAATCCTGGTCCGCCGGTACTTTAAGTCAATCAATTAATGGGAGATATGTACACTTTTCACTTAAGAGTAATAATTGGGATGGATTGAGACTCGGTCCTATCCAACAAGCAATACATGGACCAGACATTCAAGCAACACCAGTATTAATTGAAAGAAAAGGAAAATCTAAACCTGAAGAACCATTCAAAAAAGATGAAGAAGTGTTTCTTAAGTTTACGAATAGTAATCATAGTGGTTATCAGTATCTCAACATTGGAAATGGATATGATTATAGCTGGTTAGATCAAGAACATAATAGATCTGCTATTAAATTAGACAAGCTTCCTAATCAGAAGAACTTCTATCTAAAATCGGATTCTACTTATATAACATCTAGAGAAAATCAGTGGACTAGTTCTGTTGCAGATAATGGTATTGCCCCGCTTGTGGGGGCTGGTGAGCGTGTTTTAAGATCTGAGCATACAACTTCACCAGGTAATTATCACCAATGGGAATTAGAAAGCGTTAAATAAAGCAAGAAATCATAAGACTGCAAAGCGTTTCTGTTAGAATGCTTGCAGTCTGTTTCTATTTTGGGGTGAGGTAATATATAAATCCAAATTAAAAAACTGACATAACCCCCTTTTCTTTTTAGATGGTCGAGAGCGTCTGGCCATGTATAGAAGCGGTCAGGGCCTTTTTCTGCCACATGCAATGTTCAAACAAAGGGAGAAAGAAAGTAGTAGGTTATTTTTTGTTCAGTATGGCGGTGACTTGTGTGTTGGAAAGTCAAGTGGGTTTTATATATGTCGGAAAACTAAAACATATTTATATAAATAGCTTGTTCATTTTTTTCATTCTTACAGAACTGTCATCTTTATGTAAGGTTATTAGATAGTTCGCTTAACGTTTAAATGTAATAATAAAATCATAAGAAATGATAATAAATTTTTTAGAGATTATAGGAAAGGGTTGTTTTTTAGGGGAAACGAGAGCATCCGCCGCGCATAGAAACGGTCAGGTTTTTTTCTACCACATGTAAGCTGAAAACAAAAGGAGAAAGAAAGTAGCGGTCATGCTGTATTCTGCATAGCAGCGACTTATATATTGAAAAATGATATTGACATAAAAGTGGATGATTAATAAAATAGTGTAAAATTACACTTTATTGGAGGTTTAACACCATGAATCCAAAAAGCTTAAATATAAAATTATCTATCATGCAATTATTTGTTCTCGTACTTAACTTATTTATCTTCTCTTCAACGATGCGTTTTTTACCTTGGTTTGTTGAGGATGCTTTTGGTTGGTTTGGGATTTTGATTACTGCTCCATTATTATTAGGTATTGGCGTCATTAGGATTTATCTCCAGAAGAATAAAGGATATGCAGTAACAGCAACGAGAAAAATTATTCCTTTTCTTGCTTCAATCTTTTCAATTTGTATTGTGTTATCATATATCACTGATTTATCTGTTATAATAGCTCTTGCAGTCAATTTTGGGATGGCTATCATAACATTTGTATTTTTGCTACAAGATGTTTCTAAGCTTAGTAGAAATTGATTATAGTATTGATCATTTGTAACAAGGTCTTCATTGATAGCAATGGAGACTTATATTATGTAATAAAGCCTTTCCACTTCTATGTCTAAAGTTTAAAACTTCGATATTTAATCCTTCAAGGATTGTAAATATACAGTATTCTCCTTTTAATTATGTCACCTAAATTACATAATTATTTTTCGTAATTTTTAGTGAATGTATGACTATGGCACTTCACTTGGAATGAATAGATTACTAATTATTATATCTATATGAAAGATTACTATAAGTATTTTAAATAAGAAAAATGTTTTTACATTATTAGAAAAGAGCAACGGGGGATCTACATATGAAGCAAAGAATTGTAATTGTAGAAGATGAAGAGAATATTAGAGAAATATGTAAACGGTATTTAGAGAGAGAAGGATATGAAGTATATACAGCTGAAAATGGAGCAGAAGGCTGGGAGGTATTTCAACAATATCAGCCAGATTTAATTATTTTAGATTTGATGATGCCAAAGAAAGATGGTTGGGAACTATGTGAGGAAATTCGTGAACAATCTAACGTTCCTATTATTATGTTGACCGCTAGGGGAGAGGAAAGAGATCGAATTTTAGGTTTAACAATGGGAGCGGATGATTATGTGACAAAGCCGTTTTCACCTCGTGAGTTAGTATTAAGGGTTCAAATTATATTAAGAAGAGGAAATCAGCCAGTAGTGCAAACGAAAGAACCTGAATTAGAAATGATGGAGTTTCCGGATTTGAAGATTTATCCAACGAAGAGAAGCGTGTTTGTTTGTGGACATGCAGTTGACTTAACAGTTAAAGAATTTGAAGTACTTTATACGATGGCAAAACATCCAAAACAGGTGTTTTCTCGTTCACAACTTCTTGAACAAATTTGGGAATTTGAATATGAAGGGTGTACCAATACAGTAACGGTATTAATGAGTCGTTTACGTGAAAAATTAGATAAACATACGACAAAGAATCGTTGGATTCATACAGTTTGGGGCATAGGGTATCGCTTTGATCCAAATGGAGGAAATGAAACATGAAACTACGTTATCAATTGTTACTAATGAATGTATTAAGCACAAGTATCATGGTCATTGCGATATGGTATGGTGATAGAAAAATGCTGTTGGAGCCGGAACAAACACGGTTATTAACAGGAATTGCGATTGTAGCAATGATTCTTTCAACTTTTATCTATTGGCTATTAACACGTCCGATTATGAGATCCATTCAAAATTTAATTGCATTAACGCAACAATTTAGTGATAGACATTTTGGAACGATGTATATAATTGGAAAGGAACCACAAGAGTTTAAAGAATTAGCAACAGCTTTTCAGAAGATGGCTAAAAAGTTAGAAGAAGGATTTACGAAGTTAGAAGAAGGAGAAAAAGCGCGTACAGAGCTGATTGCAAATATTTCACACGACTTACGAACACCTATAGCCAGCATACAATTGATGATAGAAGCACTACAAGATGATGTAATTGAAGACCCGGACATGAAAAAGCAGTACTTAGCGACAATATTAAAGGAAATGCAAAGATTAAATGGCTTGATTAATAACTTATTTGATCTTTCCAAGTTAGAACTTGGACAAGAAGAGTTTCATCCAAGTTTAACATATGTGGACAGAGTGTTAATAGAAGTACTAGATGCACATTCTATCTTACTTGAGGAAAAACAGATGCAGTTAGAAGTACAGGTGTCTGATACATTGCCTCGGCTTTGGATTATGCCGTGTAAAATAGTGCGGGTTATTAGTAACTTGTTACATAATGCAATCCGGTATTCTCCTGCATCTTCCACAATTGATTTGATTGTGAAGGAAAATAAGCGGCAGCAACATGTTCAATTTATTGTGCGTGATGAAGGAGAGGGCATTGCATACAATGATCAATTACGCATATTTGAACGTTTCTATAGGACGGATCAGTCCAGAAGTTCGCAATCTGGAGGATCAGGGCTTGGATTAGCTATCGCAAAATCATTAGTTGAAATGCACAAAGGAGAAATTGGTGTGCGAGATCGTTCAGATGGGAAACAAGGAAGTGAATTTTGGTTTACCCTTCCTATTACATCAGAAAAGAAATAAGATTGCTGAAAGACTTTTGTAATAGTTATGTTATGAAAATGAGAGGTTTTCTTGCTAACATATAAGTGTTAGAGGAGGGGATTTACTTTATGAAAAGAAAATATGTATTTCTTATAGGAGCATTTTTAATTGTTGGGGGGATATTGTGGTCTTTGTTCCGCCCAGAGAAATTATTTATTGATAAGAAAGTAAACGAAACATTACCGCAAACAGAAATGAAGTCAAAAGAAATAAAGCAAGAACAAGTAATAAGCGAAGGACAGTTTCAAAGCGGTGTTCATGAAACAACTGGAACAGCAACAATCTATCAATTAGCAGATGGAAAACGTATTTTACGCCTTACTCATTTTTCAACTTCTAACGGTCCAGACGTTCGAGTTGTGTTGGTTCCTACGAAGCAATTGAAAAATAATGAAGATGTTAAAAATTATAAGTATATTGAATTAGGAAAGTTAAAGGGAAACAAAGGCGACCAAAACTATGAGATTCCTGAGGGGATTGATGTAAGTTCATACGGCGCAGTTTCTGTATGGTGTAAGAGATTTAATGAGAACTTTGGTGCAGCTTATATAAATACAAATTGAAAAAACTAACCTAAAAGCCCTTTTCTTTTAGGTGGGAAAGAGCATCTGGCCATGCATAGAAGCGGTCAGGGCCTATTTCTGCCACGTGCAAGCTTTAAAACAAAGGGAGCAAGCAAGTACAGGTCATGTTGGATTCTGCATAGCAGCGACTTATATGTCGAAAAATGAAAATGGATGTATCCCGCTATTTGTGGGCAGTAAGCCCCCCACCTCAAAATTGAGAGAATCGAAGAAGATAGGTGAGGGATAACTGCCCGGAAAATTCCGATTGGTTCAACTAACCATCAGTGGGAGATGAAAAACCCCCTACTGATGGAAGTTTCACTTTATATACATATAAAAAGCTAATAAAATATGAAAAAAATAATGCAAACGATTGCAATAAATGATAATATGTAAGCGTATACATGTAGGTTTGTAATTACAAGCATAGAATGAAATCCTTTGCCTTCATTTAAGTTTTTATTATTAGTAGTCTTAATTTTCAGAAAAGGGGAGAGCGTATGAAAAAATATTTAAAAGGCTGTAGTATTGCCATGTTATCTGTTCTTATGCTGCTTGTTTCTTCAATATTTTCGGGCCAGAGTTATGCAGCTGTAAACGGGCAATCAATGAACGGAAATTACAAAGCATATATTATGGCACCGCTAAAGAAAGTGCCGGATATTATGACATGGGAGACGTTTGAAAATGATTTACGCTGGGCAAAACAAAACGGTTTCTCTGCTATTACTGTTGATTTTTGGTGGGGAGATATGGAGAAGAATGGAGATCAACAATTTGATTTTTCTTATGCGCAGCGCTTTGCACAATCTGTAAGAAATGCTGGTATGAAAATGATTCCGATTATTTCAACGCATCAATGCGGCGGTAATGTTGGAGATGATTGTAATGTACCGCTTCCTTCTTGGATATGGAATCAAAAATCAGATGATAGTTTGTATTTTAAATCGGAAACAGGAACAATTAATAAAGAAACATTAAATCCGCTAGCTTCAGACGTAATTCGAAAGCAGTACGGAGAATTATATAATGCTTTTGCACAGGCGATGGCTCCGTATAAAGATGTCATTGCGAAGGTTTATTTATCAGGCGGGCCGGCTGGAGAAACACGTTATCCATCTTATACGTCAGCTGATGGATCAGGTTATCCGTCTAGAGGAAAGTTTCAAGCTTATACAGAATTTGCGAAAGCACAATTTCGTTCTTGGACATTACAAAAATATGGATCTTTAGCAGAAATAAACAAAGCTTGGGGGACAAACCTGACTTCTATGTCACAAGTACTTCCGCCATCTGATGGATATCAATTTTTGGCAAGCGGTTATCAAACAAAGTATGGTGAAGATTTCTTAAAGTGGTATGAAGGTGTGTTAGAGGAGCATACAAAATTGATAGGAGAATTAGCTCATTCTGCATTTGATAATACGTTCCATGTACCAATTGGAGCGAAAGTTGCCGGCGTTCACTGGCAATATAACAATCTAAATCTTCCGCACAGCGCTGAAAAACCAGCGGGATATAATGATTATAGTAGTTTGTTAGACGCTTTTAAGAGTGCAAAATTGGATTTAACATTTACTTGCTTAGAGATGTCAGATAAGGGAACATATCCAGAATATTCAATGCCAAAAACACTTGTACAACAAGTAGCTAAGCTTGCGAATGAAAAAGGGATTGTACTAAATGGCGAAAATGCGTTAAGCATAGGAAGCGACAATGAATATAAGAAAACAGCTGAAATGGCTTTTAACTATAATTTTGCGGGATTTACACTGCTTCGTTATCAAGATGTTATGTACAATAATACATTGATGGGGCAGTTTAAAGATATTTTAGGAGTCACTCCTACTCAACAAACAATTGTTGTAAAAAATGCGCCAACAGCTACTGGAGATACAGTGTATATTGTTGGAGATCGTGCCGAGTTAGGACAATGGGATACAACGTCATACCCTATTAAATTATCGTACAACTCTACTTACGGAGATTGGAGAGGTACAGTTTATTTACCGGCTGAACGCAATGTTCAATTCAAAGCATTTATTAAGCGCCAAGATGGAACGATTAAAGCATGGCAGCCAAATCAGCAATATTGGACGCCAATTCCGGCGACTTCTACTGTGTATACGGATTTGTGGTAGTTTCATTGCTTAAAAGAAATTTTTAGCATGAAAGTATAGTGGCTTTGTTGAAGTAAACAATAAGAGCAAAAAAAGCAACCAAATATATGATAAATTTGGTTGCTTTTTTTCATACAGAAAGAATACCGCTTTCTATATATACAAGTTAAAAAACCGACATAAAAACCTTTTCTTTTTAGGGGAATGAGAGCATCTGGCCGCGCATAGAAACGGTCAGGGCCTTTTCCTACCACATGCAATGTTTAAAACAAAAGGAGAAAACGAGTACGGATGATGCATGAATAGTAAGTCTCTAGCGGTTCCTTCAGCAAGAAATCTATTTAGTACCTCGTCGGTTGGAAATACAGCTAAAAAGATGTTGTGAACCGTATCTGCTCCTCTTAACATGATTCCGTTAAAGTATGTTACGAAATCATCTTCAAAGAAATTTTGCCACGGAAACGAAATAGGATTATAAACAGCGGGAATAAAGCGGCTAAATGTAGGGCCTATTCCGTATTTGTTTATGGAAAATAAAGTATCTCATTGATAACGAATTTTCTGTATATAAAAATCGAATCGATTTATAAAAAAAGAATGCTACAATAGGATAATCTCGATATATGTAGGAGGAAAACCAATGAATGTTACAGTGACGGACGCAGCATATGCGAAAATAAAAGAGATGATTCCAAGTGAGGCAAAATATATAAAATTATTTTACGATACAGAAGGATGCGGCTGTGTAATGAGTGGGATTATTGACTTAGTCGCTGTATCTGAAAAAGATGAGCGCGACGTAGAAATTTCATCAAACCAGTTCCAGTTTATTGCCGATCGAACGAAGCTTGTTTTTATGGATGATAACTTGACTGTTGATTTTTCTGAATCCGGAGGAACTTTTCAATTAAAAAGCCCGAGTCAATATTATAATCCGAATATGAAATTGCATGTTCGGGTGTAATTGCTGGAAAAGAAGAAAGCAGATAAAATTTGCTTTCTTCTTTAATTTATTACTCAATATAAAGTTTCACTTTATGCATATTTCATTATAGAATCCCCACTATGCTGCTGTTCTTTATTTCTTATAATACTTCTTAAAAGAATGAAAATCATCAACAAAATGAAAGTAGTAATAGACGTGTAAAAGGAGAATTTTTGAATACCTGTTCCTGGGTATGATATTTCCATTTTCCCTTTTCCTTGGATTGGTACTTCTATCAATCCGTTGTTAGACATTTTTATCGGAACGATTTTGTTGTTAATTTTCACTTCATAGCCTTTGTAATAAATCATTGGAAGTTCTAAGATATCTTTATTCTTTGCATCAAAATGTATATAAAGTTCATTGCCATCCTTTACTATATGACTTAATTTCGTTGTACGATTTTTTGTTTTAACTTCGTCTTTCTTTCGTGATTTTAAAACATCGATCTTTGTAACAGAAGGTAGGTATTCAGAACCTGCGCCTATATTGTATGAATCTTTAAAAGTTTGCTCTCCTCTAAATTGATTCTTGTCATGTATGCGAAAATCTTTATAATATTGAGCTATTGTCGATGCATTACTGATTGATAGGGAAAGAACAATAAATAGCAAACCGATTGAATGATATTTTTTCTTAACAGAATAGCCTACATAAATTGAACAGCTAAATGCCATTAATAACGTTACAAGTGCAAAAAGCCTAAATGTGAATTGTATAACGTCTAATGTATGGAAGTGTTGCCATGGGAAATAGTTTGTTGTCATTAGTAAAAATATCATTGCGATTAATAAGCATTTGTCAGCAAAATTTATTATTGTATTCTTCTTTTTAATTTTAAATCTGTATATTAATGGTAAAAATAGAACGTATCCTAATCCTATAATTGAAGAATCTTTATAATATAATGTAATACTTCTCCATAATGCCCCGAGTGAATATGTCGTATTGCTAGGTGTTGTTAAAGTATATGTATTGAGATAGAAGGTATTCGATGCCATTTGCTCTATCATTGGAAAAATAAAAAAAGCTGATAATAAAATTGTTACTCCGCCAGCAACAACAAAATAAATTATTTTTGTTTTATCCTCCCGGAGTCTATGAATTGAAAGGAGTAGGAAGAGCAGTAGCATGCAAAAAGCTAATACACTTGATAAAACATGAGTATAAATGATTCCAGTGAATCCAATCGTTAAAATGTACCACTTTTTTTTCTGTCCATATAAAATTTCATAAATTCCATACAATATAACAGGGAGAAAGATAAACGCCAATGATTCCCCAAGCGCGGCTCTTTGATAAACATCAAATGCTCTATAGAGCGAAAAAACATACAATATAGTCATAAAGCTTGATGAAGTTACTTTTTTGCTCATTTTATAGGTGCAATAATAAGTTACGCACGCTGTTGCTATTGTATAAATGATTATATAAGTTTTATAGGAAACTACTAAACTGTATCCTAAATTCAATAAAATAGCCATTGGAAATAGAAAGAGGTTAGGATAAAACCAATTTGCTGCGTAACCATATCCATTTAAAAAGGTACTATCAATATAAAATGGGTAGTGAGATGTTTTGATTGCTTCAGCTAATCCAAATACACGATTTAAATGGAATCCTATATCATCTCCTGTCAATACTAAATCTTTGTCCCAAAATAAATTCATTTGAATAATAGAACATATTAATATACAGAATATGATAGCGAAGAATGCTAAAGCATCTTTTTTATTAACCTTTATTAACTTCACGATTTTTTATCCCCCGTATATTTTGATTTTTCATATATTATATAGGAATATAAGGTTGTCTTACCTAACTTATATTAGCAAATAAACGGTGAATACTTTGTCGTATTTTGTCGAATTCACAAATGAAAAGAAGAGAAAGGTATCACTTATAAATATAGTACTCAAGATGCAGAGAGAAGCGAGGAAGATAGGTGGGAGTAGTTCAATGGTCCTATGGTTTGTAAAGTCAGAGAAACAGTAACTTATAAAATAAATTATATCAAAATAAGAAAGCAGATCTACTCTGCTTTCTTATTTTTTGATTTTCGGTAATAAAATTAGATACAAAATAGCTATAACAAATGGAATCCAGTTAAGAAAAGGGAAGTGGAAATAAGTGACGAGAATCATACCGGTGAGAAGAACGCTGAGGACGGCATAGAAAACACTATGCTTAGGTGTGTACCAATATAATGTTAAGCCGACGAGAGCCGGGATAACGAAATGAATAAGAGCAATGAGAAAGAAGAGCAATGGAAGTCCCTCCTTTATTGTGTACTTACTATATCATATCCATATTTTGTTAGATTGATATCGTATTTTGCAAGAATCATAAAAAAATGTTTAAAAAAACGACACAATTCGTCATGCTGCTCGCAAAAGAAATCTTATATAATGTTATTTCACGCAAATATTTTAATAACGTAAACACTATGTGAATAGTAAAAACCGTTTTGATTATCCAATATATAAATCACTGCTATGGAGAAGTAATTTGCTTTTGTATTGCACGTGGCAGGAAAAGGACCTGACCGCTTCTATGCATGGCCAATCACTCTCGCCTACCTAAAAAAGTGTTTTTTCAATTTGGATGAAGTTTGATATAGAGATTTTGCAGTAGAGGAGTCACAACATGATTAGCATGTCGTTACAAACATTTAAAGTACAAACTTATTATATTTTAGCACTTATGCTGTTAGGATGGGCATTTACTCCTTTTTCTCCGCATTTTTTAGGAATTGGTCTTGGTTTTCTGGTGAGCACATATTGTGTTTGGATTTTAGGACGCCGCATTGAAAAAATTGGAGAGAGTATAGTGAAAAAAAGTAAATCACCAACTCTTGGTATGATAAACAGATTTGCAGCAGCGATACTTGGTGCTATTATTATGTACGAAATTGAGCATCATATGGTAATGTGGGCATTTGCTGTCGGGATTATGGGCGGGTATATATTAATCGTTATTAATTTAGCATATTATAGTATGAAAGATACGAAGAAATAGGGAAGAGGCTTGCGAGATTACTCGTAAGCCTCTTTTTATATGTAAGTATGTGCAATGACAAGAAAACGTGGGCTTTGTCGGTGAGTACTTGTTTTCTTGCAATAACAACATACTTATTCACATGATTTAGGATATTTCACAGTAAAGTCAGGTTAAGCGATTGGACCGCCAAGGTTTACAATTGTTTCAGAAACAGTATTAAATTTCTTGAAGTTTTCTTTGAACTTATTTGCAAGTTCAGTTGCTTTTACTTTGTAAGCTTCTTTATCAGCCCATGTTTGTTCTGGCATTAATACTTCATCAGGTACACCAGGAACATGAAGTGGTACTTCAAGGCCAAAGATATCATGTTTTACTGTTTCAGTGTTATCAAGCTCGCCGTTTAATGCAGCTTGCACCATTGCGCGTGTATGACCTAAGTTCATACGTTTTCCAACGCCGTATTCGCCGCCAGTCCAGCCAGTGTTCACTAAGAATACTTTTGCATCATGCTTCTCGATTTTTTCACCAAGCATTTCTGCATAGCGAGATGCATCAAGCGGTAAGAACGGAGAACCGAAGCATGTTGAGAATGTTGCTTGTGGTGAAGTAATACCGCGCTCAGTTCCTGCTAGTTTACTAGTGTAACCGCTTAAGAAATGATACATAGCTTGCTCTTTCGTTAATTTACTGATTGGAGGCAATACGCCAAATGCATCAGCAGTTAAGAAAATAATTGTATTTGGATGACCTGCAACGCTAGGTAATACGATGTTATCAATTGCATCAATTGGATAAGCTGCACGTGTATTTTCTGTTAATGCAGTGTCATCGTAATTTGCAATGCGTGTCTGATCATTAATCATAACGTTTTCTAAAACAGAGCCGAATTTAATCGCGTCAAAGATTTGTGGCTCTTTCTCGCGAGATAAGTTCACACATTTCGCATAGCAACCGCCTTCGATATTAAATACACCGTTATCAGACCAGCCGTGCTCGTCATCACCAATTAATTTGCGGTGCGGATCAGCAGATAATGTTGTTTTCCCTGTTCCAGATAAACCGAAGAATAAAGCAACATCGCCTTCTTCACCTACGTTTGCAGAGCAGTGCATAGATAAAATATCTTGCTCTGGAAGTAAGTAGTTCATAATAGAGAAGATTGATTTTTTCATTTCACCAGCGTATTCGGTACCCCCGATTAACACGATACGCTTTTCAAAAGAAACAATAATAAACGTTTCTGAATTCGTGCCGTCGACTTCTGGATCTGCTTTGAAGTTTGGTGCAGATACAATTGTGAACTGTGCATCATGACTTTTTAATTCTTCTTCAGTTGGACGAATGAATAATTGATGCGCAAATAAGTTATGCCAAGCGTATTCATTAATAACTTGAAGAGGAAGACGGGAGTTGCGGTCTGCTCCTGCAAATCCTTTGAATACGAATAGTTCTTCTTTATCTTTTAAGTATTCTAGCACTTTTGCATATAATTTATTAAAATGCTCTTCAGAAATTGGTTGGTTTACAGATCCCCAAGCAATTTTATCCGTAACAGATGCTTCGTCTACAATAAATTTATCTTTCGGAGAACGTCCTGTATATTTTCCTGTTGAAACAGAAACAGCGCCAGTAGAAGTTAATCGACCTTCTTTTCTCATTAATACCTTTTCCGTTAATTGCGGAACGCTCAATTGAACCTGTGCATTGCTTCCGTTCAATAGTTCATGTAATCCAATTTGGACATTCGCAGTACTCATATTTATATACCATCCTTTATTTGATTTATGAATATTCATCGTAATCCCCACTAAAAGTATAACACAATCATATAAATAATGTATACTATTTATTTATTTTTGTTTGTGTTATTATCTTATTTTTTCCATAAATTTCTGTGGTTAAAAACTTATAGGAATATGTGTATATGGATTGACAAATGAAAGTCATTTCTTTAGTATAGTTGAGGACGGATACTCTCTTATCCCGAGCTGGCGGAGGGACAGGCCCGATGAAGCCCGGCAACCTCACTTGCATGCAAGGCAAGCAAGTGAATAGGTGCTTAAACCTGTGCGAGGCTAATGGTCTCGAACGATAAGAGCGAAGGGCAAAAAGCAGTATGCAAGTAGCAAATACAACCTTTCCTCTATAAGGAAGGGTTTTTCTTTTGCACTTGTATGGGAAAATACATGAATGTCGCAGTTTGTGGCAAATTAAGGATGAGTTCCGTACAATATATACAATTACTGTAGGGAGGTTTACCACATGACAAAAAAACGTCATCTGTTCACATCTGAATCTGTAACTGAAGGACATCCAGATAAAATTTGTGACCAAATTTCTGATTCTATTTTAGATGCAATCTTAGCAAAAGATGCAAACGCACGTGTAGCTTGTGAAACAACAGTAACAACTGGTTTAGTATTGGTAGCGGGAGAGATTACAACTTCTACTTATGTAGATATTCCAAAAATCGTTCGTGAAACAATTCAAGGAATCGGTTATACTCGTGCAAAATACGGATTCGATGCAGAAACTTGTGCAGTTTTAACATCTATCGATGAACAATCTGCTGACATCGCAATGGGTGTTGACCAAGCGTTAGAAGCACGCGAAGGTCAAATGACTGACGAAGAGATTGAAGCAATCGGTGCTGGCGACCAAGGTTTAATGTTTGGTTTCGCATGTAATGAAACAAAAGAATTAATGCCACTTCCAATCTCACTTGCTCATAAATTAGCTCGTCGTTTAACGGAAGTTCGTAAGGATGATACATTACCATACTTACGTCCAGACGGTAAAACACAAGTAACAGTTGAGTATGATGAAAATGGTAAACCAGTTCGCGTCGATACAATCGTAATTTCTACGCAACATCATCCAGAAATTGCTTGGGAACAAATCGATCGCAACTTAAAAGAGTTCGTAATTAAACCAGTTGTACCAGCTGAATTAATCGATGAAGAAACAAAATTCTTCATTAACCCAACTGGCCGCTTCGTTATCGGTGGCCCACAAGGGGATGCTGGTTTAACAGGTCGTAAAATTATCGTAGATACTTACGGCGGATATGCTCGTCACGGCGGCGGTGCATTCTCTGGTAAGGATGCGACAAAAGTTGACCGCTCTGCAGCATACGCAGCTCGTTATGTTGCGAAAAACATCGTAGCAGCAGGACTTGCCGACAAAGCAGAAGTACAACTTGCATACGCAATCGGCGTAGCACAACCAGTATCTATCTCTGTTGATACATTCGGCACAGGTAAAGTATCTGAAGAAGTACTAGTAGAACTAGTTCGCAACAACTTCGATCTTCGCCCAGCTGGTATCATCAAAATGTTAGACTTACGTCGCCCAATTTACAAACAAACAGCAGCTTACGGCCACTTCGGACGTACTGATGTAGATCTTTCATGGGAACGTACAGACAAAGCTGAAACTTTAAAAGAACAAGCTGGTCTATAATATAGGAAGAAAAAAGCTTTGCGCGTGTGCGCAAAGCTTTTTTTATTTTTGGAAATACATTAAGTTCTCTTTATAAGCTGTGTTCAAACAATGATGTATATTCTTATAGAGAATAATTGCTTATTTTAAAAATATGCAAGGCTGTTTGACTATGTTAGATGGTTGTTTCACAAAAAAATGCAAGAAATGACTTAATTTAGCGGTCGAATCTTGAAACAATACTCGATTTTTAATGTTAATTTTTTAGTAACTTATGAAATAAATGTTTCTGTAGTTACCCGATTTTAAGTTAATTAGTAAGCTTAAAGCTTGTATAGTTACATGGACACAATTTAGCTAAAGCTTTATAATCTTCTTTAAGAAAGAGCATGTATTTATATATGGACTGAAGGTGATAAATATAATTACGTTTTTAAAGTAGTGAGTGGCGAATGAAAGAAGGAACTTTTATTGTTTAAATAATGTATAAGCTAAATAATTATCTTTATAAATGACAAACTGAAGGAGGCCAAATTGATGAAAATTTTAAAACGATTAGATAGTGATATGAATGATTTACACCTAATTTGTTTTCCATTTGCTGGAGGATATTCTGCCTCATTTCGTCCGCTGCATAAATACTTGCGAGATACTTGTACAATGCACGTAGTAGAGCCGCCTGGACATGGTACAAACACGATGCCTTTAGAATCTAATTTTGAAAATCTAGTAAATTTATATAGACAAATGTTGTTAGAGTTCAAAAATGATCGTTTTATTTTGTTTGGACATAGTATGGGGGGACTAATGGTCTACCGTCTTTTGCAAGAACTAGAGATGGAAGGTGTGTACCCAGAAGTAGCTATTATTTCTGCTATTCAAGCTCCAAATATAAAAAGGAAGAAAATGTCACAACTCGGTCGTGAGGAGTTTGTGAATTATGTTGCTAAATTAGGGGGAATACCTGAAGAATTATTAGAAAATAAAGATATTTTGGATTATTTTTTACCTTCTTTAAGGTCAGACTATCGTGCTTTAGAAGAATTTAAACATAAAAATCATACAATAGTTCAAACACCAGTACATATATTTAATGGTAGGCAGGATTATAAATGTTTTAATAACCAAACAGAATGGAGTCAGTGGATACAGACGGTAAATTATCATGATTTTGACGGTGGGCATATGTTCCCTTTGTCAAATCCTGAAAAAGTAGCATTAAAAATCCAACAAATCCTTCAAAATATAGGGATATATCATTATTAAAGAAGTAGGTTAAGTTCCTACTTCTTTCATTTTAAACAAATCTGTATAGTTTTTGATTATAATCTCTTTTGGAAAGTATGGATTCGTAGCACACACAGCCATATGATAGTTAGTATCAATTGGATAAGTTTTCAGAAAGACATCGGGTTGCATTTTGGGTACATTAATAGAGGCACCCTTTTTGGGATCGAATTGGACTGAAAATGAATTAAGTGGAATTGTTAATCCTTTTCCTACTTGTTTTACATAGCTTTCCTTCATAGACCACAGTTGGTAAAAGTAAGAAGTTCTTTTAGAAATATCCGTATTCATAAGATCTAAATATTCTTTTGTACTAAAAAAATGTTTTGCAATATCTAAGTCAATAGATTTTACTTTCTCAATATCGATTCCTATAGGATCATGATCTACAGCAAGAACAACCCAACATCCAGAATGAGATATATTATAGTTAAAGGACTCTAAATTGACAGCGTATGGCTTGCCATAACTATTATTAGAAAAATGAATTTCATGGTTAGAGATTCCGAACTTTTCTTTTATAATGTGACGAACGAGTATTTCCCCAATTAAAGTCCTTTCCATATCTTCTCTAAATTTATATCTTTCTATTTTTCTCCGCGTACTTAATGAAATAATTTGCATCATACGCTGAAATTCATCATCCGAAGGTGATTTATCAATATGAACGGCATATATTTTCATTTAACCCACTCCTTTGTTGGAATTATTAAAAAAATAATAATACACTCAGCCAAGAAGAAATTAACATAGCTCCTTTTTAATAATTTATATATATTTATTTTAATTTTCTGACATAGGATTACTGCTATGCAGAATACAACATGACCGCTTCTATGCATGGCCATATGCTCCCGCCCACCTAAAAAAAGGAGGGTTTTATGCCGATTTTTTAATTTTATATATACTAACTAAATTAGTATAGAGATTTTTAGCTTTATTATATAATCCGTGTGTTAAATATTCCATAATATTCTAAATCTATAACGAGATGAGAGTAGTTGTATGAACGCAACTTAGCGAAGTCCTTGCAATAATGGACTTCAGGCAAGTGATGTTTGTATGTTAAACAAGAAATTTGATACATCATTCAAAGAAATAAATTATATCATTTAGGATCATCATGAAAAGAATCGACCAATAATTATCATATGTAAAGGGATATATGATAATCACACATATAAGTGGTTGAAGATGGGAATCTCAATTGAATAAGTCAATAAAAATTATAGACAAGGCATAAAAAAAGAGTAGTGGTCATGTTGTGTTCTGCATAACAGTGACTTCTATGCCGAAAAATTAAAATGGATTTATATATATTTTGAAAACTAGAAAAATATTTCTATAAGAATATAAATATTTTCTACGTGAATCATTTTTATAATAATTTTGTAGGAAAGTTTATTTTTAATTGAGTACAGGTGTTATTGCTTTATACAATAAGTTGTTTTTGTATGGGGATTAAGTTTATATGTTTTTTTGAATATTGATGTGGATTATATAGCAGTAAAGCTATATAAAAAATGTTTTTTTATATTAGGATAGTGAGGATTTTAATAATAAAATTTTAAGGCAAATTACTACAAAAAAAGACATTGACTGGATAAAAAAACAAATATAATCTGTAAATAATTCTAAAAATTTACAATGATTTTACAAAAAAATACAAAATAGTGTGTTATTTTTATAACAGCCCTGTGGTTTTGGAAGTATTAATTGAATATTTAGATTCCAGTTATTGTAAACGTTGGATTATTAAATGTCATTAAAAGAAGCCAAATTCTCAGCTTTTATTTGTATTTCAAATGTAACCAGAGAGGTGATTTATTTATGGAAATTGCTATGTTATTTCCAGGGCAGGGCTCACAGTACATAGGTATGGGGAAAGATTTGTTTGAAAACTATCAGGAAGCCCGTTTAGTCTTTGAAGAAGCCAGTGATCTTTTAGGAATGAATATTAAATCGCTATGTTTTAATGAACATGATTTGTTAACGAAAACATCCTATGCACAACCTGCTATAGTCACTGTTAGTTTAGCTGCTTATCAAGCCTTTATGAGTGAATTTGGGATTAAACCCGTTATTTTTGCAGGGCATAGTCTAGGTGAATACTCCGCCTTAATTACAAGTGGTACTTTAAAACTTGAAGATGGATTAAAGCTTGTTAAGTTAAGAGGGGAGCTAATGCAGCGAGCTTCTGAGGACAGTGATGGTAGAATGATATCAATTTCTCATTCAAAGCTAGATGATTTAAGAGGGATTTGTGACAGTTTAAAAAATGAAGGGTATTTTGCTGTGATTTCCTGTTATAACTCTATAAATCAATACACTATTTCTGGAGAGAAAAAAGCAATAGATAAAGTTATACAATCTTTACAGCATTTTAATATTAAGTATACAACTTTGAAAGTTTCAGGAGCATTTCATAGTTTATTAATGCAAGAAGCAGCAAATAAACTAACTAAAACTATCAAAGCGATTGATTTTGGATCGGGATGTAATGTCATTTCAAATTTAGAAGGATTACCATATTTTTGCCCTGAAGATGTTAAAAGGGGATTAATATTACAAATTACGCATCCAGTACAATGGTGGAATACAATGAAATATATTAGAGAAAAACATATTATTAAAGCGATAGAAATGGGGCCAAGGGCGGTTTTGAAAAATTTATGGAATCAGTTAAATGGCCCAAACCATGCTATTTCAATTACAAACTCAAACGATATGAGTCGAGCAAAAAAATGGCTTGATGATATAGAAAGAAATAAGGATGAATCATTTAAAGCAGTGTTATCATCGACTGTTTTATAAGAGGTTGAAATAGGAAATTACATATCTAGAATTATAAATTAAATTTTATTTTTAACATAAAAAAATATATCAGAGAAGGATTTAGGGAATATATTTTATGAGGCCTTGTCATGATTAAAATCGGTATGATTATAACAAGAAGGCACTTAAAGAATATTTCCTTAATACAATGGCTATATTTGAAATATTAATTAAGGAGTGTATTTCTATTGCTAGCTAATCAAACTTTAGTAGATGTTATAGTGGGATTGAAAAATGAAAATAAAACTGGAATTACTTTTGTAGAAAATGGAAAAGAAGAAACTTTCTTATCTTATCGTGAATTGTATATGGAGTCAATGAATGTCCTAGCAAATTTACAATTAAGAGGATTAAAGCCAGGAGATGAACTTGTATTTCAAATTAATGAAAATGACCAAAGAGCTTTTTCGACAGTATATTGGGCATGTATTCTTGGGGGAATTATTGCGGTTCCTGTTACGGTAGGGAGTAATAGCATTCATAGAAAAAAATTGTTCAATATATGGAAAATAATGAACAACCCTCATATTATTACAACTCAACAAATTATAGATAAACTCTTTTTTTATACAAAAGAGTTAGATGATATTGAGATTATAAATGAAATTAATCAAAAAGCAATTCTAATTGAAGAATTTCACGATTCTACCATAGAAGCTAGTATTAATCAGGCAAATCAGGAAGATATTGCTATGATTCAATTTTCTTCAGGTTCAACAGGTTTACCTAAAGGGGTAACATTAACGCACAAAAATCTTATTTATAATACAAAGGCAATTAATGCTCGCTTGGAGGTAGGTATAGAAGATAGTTTCTTAACGTGGATGCCGTTGACTCATGATATGGGGTTAATCGCTTTTCATATTGCTCCTATTGTTGCTGGTGTAAATCAGACTTTGATGCCAACTGCACTATTTATAAGAAGGCCTTTGCTTTGGATTACAAAAGCACATGATCATAAGGCGACTATTCTTTCATCTCCTAACTTTGGCTATAAATATTTTTTAGAAAGAGTAAACAAAGAAAAACTAGAGAATTTAGATTTATCTAGTGTGAAAGTGATTTTAAATGGTGCCGAACCAATCAATGCTGATCTTGTTGATGAATTTTTAAAATATCTTGAACCATACGGATTAAGGCAAGATTCAATGCATATGGGTTATGGAATGGCTGAAGCTTCGGTTGGAGTTTCAATTGGTCGTTATCACTTTGATAAGATTTATCTAAATAGGCACATTTTGCAAGTAGGTAGACAAGTTGAGGAAGTTAAGCCACAGAGTGAAGAGGGACTAGTATTTGTGAAAGAAGGATTCCCTATCAATGATTGTAAAGTACGTGTATGTGATGAAAACGAAGAAGTATTACCTGAAAATGTTTTAGGTAATTTGCAAATAAAAGGGAAAAATGTAATGAGAGGCTACTACAATAATCCAGAAGCTACAGCAGAAGTGATAACAAGTGATGGTTGGATTAGAACTGGTGATTTAGGATATATAAGTTCAGGGGAGATTGTAGTAACAGGTAGGGCGAAAGATGTCATATTTGTTAATGGACAAAATGTTTATCCGCATGATATTGAGAGAATTGCAGAAGATATTGAAGGAATTGAACTGGGAAGGGTAGTTGCTTGTGGTGTAAGGAATTCTGAAACACAAGTAGACGATATTGTGATTTTTGTTTTATATA
Source organism: Bacillus sp. NPDC077411 (assembly GCF_044543425.1). Lineage (NCBI taxonomy): Bacteria > Bacillati > Bacillota > Bacilli > Caryophanales > Bacillaceae > Bacillus > Bacillus sp. NPDC077411. The sequence continues at coordinate 141,636 of NZ_JBITWA010000010.1, forward strand.
AAAATAGTTTAGATAACTTTATACATTTAGCAAAAGAGATTCGTAGCTATATTAATGAACGTACAGGATGGAAAATTTCTGATGTAATACCAATTAGGCAAATCCCAAAGACTACTAGTGGGAAAGTACAACGCTATCAATTAGCTAAGGAGTATTTAGAGAAAAAATATGAAGATATTTCTAATGATTTAAAAAAATTAATATCAAGTAATGATGAGCAAATTAAGGAAGAGACGGAGATTAATAAGAAGATTGATATAGAAAGAATAAAACAAGTTTTTTTAAGTGTTTTGAAAATTAATGAAGTTGATGTGAACGGAAGATATTTTGAAATGGGGATATCATCTATTCAACTTGTCCAAATTGCAGAAGCAATTGAAAATGAACTTAATATTAGTTTGGAAGTATCTGATTTTTTTGAAAATCCGACAATTAGCTTGTTAACTAAATCAATAGAGAAATTGGAAGGCGATAGACAGAAAGAAAAGAAGGGACAAAAAGAGAAGCGTATTAAAGATGATATCGCTGTAATTGGGATGTCTGGATTATTTCCAAAATCGAACAATATTGAGACTTTTTGGAGAAATATTGTAGGTGGAAAAGATTGCATTGATTCCCTTTCGTCACAAAGACTTAAAGATACTCAGCATTTTATTCGTAGTTTAGGTTGGAGAACAGAAGATATTACCTTATTAGAAGGGGGATACTTAGAGGACATCGATAAGTTTGATTATTCGTTTTTTAATATGACCCCTAAAGAAGCTAGTTTGATGGATCCAAATCAAAGACTATTCTTACAAATAGCTTGGAATACGTTAGAAGATGCAGGATATGGTGGAGGAAAGCTTTCAAAAAAATCTGTAGGTACTTTTGTAGGTTTTTCTAAAAATGGATATGACTATGAACGTCTTTTATCAGAAACTAATCCGGAATCTTTAGCACAATATGCAGTTGGTAACTTAGCTTCTATTATTTCTGGCCGAATTGCTTATTTATTAGATTTTAAAGGTCCTGCGATGACAATTGACACTGCTTGTTCATCTTCTTTAGTGGCAGTTCACTCAGCTTGTCAAAGTTTGTTAAGTGGAGATTGCGAAGTTGCTTTAGCTGGAGGAGTAAAAACAACAATTTTACCTATGGAAGTAGGAATTGGAATTGAGTCTTCAGATCAGCGAGCTCGACCTTTTGATAATGAAGCGGATGGAACAGGGCTTGGTGAAGGTGTAGGGGCTATATTATTAAAACCACTGAAAAAGGCAATTGAAGATGGTGACCATGTGCATGCTGTAATTAAAGGAAGTGCTATTAATCAAGATGGAACGACCGTTGGAATTACAGCACCAAACTCTCAAGCTCAAGGTGATCTTATTGTCCAAGCTTGGAAAAACTCTGGAATTGATCCGAAGACTATTGGATATTTAGAAGCTCATGGAACTGGTACTTCTTTAGGTGATCCGATAGAAATTAAAGGGATTAAAAGAGCTTTTGAACAGTTTACTGATCAAAAGCAATTCTGTGCAGTTGGTTCAGTTAAAGCAAATATTGGCCATCTTTATGAGTGTGCAGGTATAGCCGGCTTAATAAAAGCTATATTGTGTATGAAAAACAAGATGATACCGCCATTAACTCATTTTAATAAACCAAACAAAAAAATTCATTTTGAAGATTCGCCATTATACGTTCCAACACAGCCGACAATGTGGAAAACAAGTGACCATCCACGTAGATGTGGAGTTAGTTCATTTGGATTTAGTGGAACGAATTGTCACGTAGTTTTAGAGGAGTTTATAAAAGATAAAAATGTGGACAAAAAAAATGCGGATTTAGAAAATATGTACACTTTATCTGCACACTCAGTAGCTACTTTGAAAGAAATGGCTCAAAAGCATGTTGAATATCTTCTTTTGAATACTGAGGTGTCTCTTGAGGATGTATGTTATACGTTGAATACAGGTAGAAGGCATGAGCGGTATAGATTAGCAATTATGGTGAAAAATATTGATGAACTAATAAATAAGTTGACTTCCTTTATTCAAGGAAGTGAAGATACTTATCTGTATACTAATGTATTAACTGTAGATAATGAGTCGTATGATTTACTACAGCAAACAAATGAGCTTATAGAGAAGAGCAAAATAAATTCTAATAATAGAAAAGAGTTTATAACATATTTATGTAAGTTATATATTTTGGGGAAAGAAGTAGATTGGGAACATATATATAGTGATGGTCAGAAGAGGAGAAGAATTTCTCTTCCAGTTTATCACTTTGATCAACAGAGATGTTGGGTTGAACAAGAAGAGCAAGTAATAGTAAAAACAGAAGAGGTGCCAGATATGATATCAACTGATCGTGTTATATCCGTATTAAAAGAAATCATACAAAAAACAACTGGTTTTTCGCTGGATGAGATTAATAAAGCGAGTAATTTTTTAGAAATGGGACTCGATTCAATTATGCTTACTCAAGTGAGAAAAGAGATTATAAAAGAATTTAACATTGAAATTCCAGTTGAAAATTTCTTTGAGTCACTTACGACGTTGGATAAATTATCTATGTTCATTGCTAATTCGGGTGCAACAATAGTGAATCAATCTGAGCCACATGTGAAAATAATAGAATCAAAAACTAATAGTAAAGATATGGGGAAATTTAATAAATTAGAAGAGCCAGTTGAGCAGATGGCTAAACCACAGTTCGTTCAAAATTCAGTAATGGGAGAGATTATAAGTCAACAGATTGCAACACTTAATCAGCAACAACAAAGCATGACAAATCTTTTTAATCAGCAATTACAATATCTAGGGCTTGAGCGTACAACGGCAGAGTCTGCAGCATATGAGCAAGTTGCGACAAGTTTAGAAGTTCCAACTTCTGAAAGAAGGAATGAGATAACTAGAAAAAAAAAAATTCTAACTAATGTAATTGAGAAGGAAAAGTCTAAGCCATTTATTCCGTATCAGCCACTTATTCTTGAAGAAGAGGGAAACTTTACACTAGAGCAAAAGGAATTTCTTAATAAATTTATCGAAAATTATACAAAACGTACAGAAAAATCAAAACAATATACTCAAAAGACTCGTTATGTACATGCTAATAATCGAAATGTTGCTGGATTTCGTTCTTATTGGAAAGAATTAAATTATCCAATTATCGCAGAGAAATCATCTGGGTCTAAAATGTGGGATTTAGATGGAAATGAATACGTTGACTTAACTATGGGGTTTGGAGTTAACTTATTTGGTCATAATCCAAAATTTATAAACCGTGAATTAATGCGAAAAATTGATACTGATTTCCCTCCATTAGGCCCTATGTCTAATACTGCAGGGAAAGCGGCGCAATTAATTAGTGAATTAACTGGTGTTGAACGCGTAGCTTTCTACAATTCAGGAACTGAGGCAGTTATGGTAGCTTTGAGATTGGCAAGGGCAAAAACGGGTCGTTCTAAGATCGTTCTGTTTGCAGGCTCGTATCATGGTACGTTTGATGGTGTACTAGCAGTTTCCGATCCGAATAGTGATGAAGGGAACGCATTGCCGATGGCTCCAGGCGTAACTGCAGGAATGATGGAAGATATAATTATTTTAAATTATAACAATCCAAAATCTCTAGATATTATTAGAGAACAAGCCCATGATATTGCAGCGGTCTTAGTTGAACCGGTCCAAAGTAGAAGACCAGACCTTCAACCAAAAGAATTTTTACAAGAGCTAAGAGATATCACACGAAATTCGGGCACAGCACTGATTTTTGACGAAATCATTACTGGTTTTAGAATTCATTTAGGCGGAGCTCAAAAGTGGTTTGATATCGAAGCGGATTTAGTAACTTACGGAAAGATAGTTGGGGGTGGCTTACCTCTTGGAATTGTTGCTGGAAAAGCTAATTTTATGGATGGAATAGACGGAGGTTTTTGGAATTTTGGTGATAAATCTTATCCGGTAAATGCTGATAAAAAGACATTTGTGGGAGGAACATTCTGTACACATCCACTCGCTATGGATGCCGCTATTCAAGTATTAGAGTATATGAAGCAACATGGAAACGAATTACAGGAGAAACTAAATCAAAGATGTGAACAGTTAATAGAAAAGCTCAACCAAGTATTTAAACAAAACGAGATTCCTATTTATATGGTCAACTTTGGATCATTATTTAGATTTGTATCTTTTGGTGATATAGAACTTTTCTTTTACTTACTTCTTGATAAAGGTATATATATATGGGAAGGCAGAAACTGCTTTTTATCAATTGCCCATACTGATGATGATATAAATCGTATAATACAAGCAGTTGAAGCTACAATTAAGGAATTACAAGATATCGGTTTTTTTCCTAAGAAGAATATGAAGGAAAGCAAAAATGAACACGTTTTTGATAAAAATGCTCACAAAAAAAATAAAATTATTCCATTAACAAAAGAACAGCAGCAAATATGGTTTGCAGTTAATGCTAGAGAATCTGATTCATCTGCTTTTATAGAAACTGTTGCCTTGGAAATTAAAGGTGAAGTAAGAATAGATATTTTAAATCAAGCCTTTGAAACGATCGTCGAACGTCATGAAGCACTGCGTTCAGTTATTGATTTGAACGGTGAATATCAAGAGGTTTTATCAAGCATCGACATTCCTGTTGAATTTACAGATCTATCAAATAATAAATCGCAGTCTCAAGGTAGGGGATTAAAGAAGTGGTTTGAGGAAGAGGGGCTTGCTCCATTTGATTTTGATTGTAAAAAACCATTGTTCAGAGTGCACGTTGTAAAGCTGGACTATAATCATTATGCACTATTTGCTTCTTTTCACCACATTATCATTGATGGCTGGTCAATTGCATTAATTGTAAAAGAGTTAGAGCAGCTGTATACATCGTATTGTCGAGGAGAAAGAAATGTTTTACTATCAAGCCCGGTTCAATTTCAAGAATATAGTTCTTGGCAAAAAGAACAATTATCATCTTTATTAAGTGAAGAAGCATTATCTTATTGGGAAAATAAGTTACCTGCATCACCGATAGGATTGAACTTACCCTCTACACACGGTGGAATCATAAAGAAGAATTTTAAAGGAAAAAGGGAAAGTTTAAAAATTGGTCCAAGCTTAACAAGGAAATTGAAGGAGTTTAGCCTTCAACAAGGCAATAGTTTATTTGTAACTTTACTAGCGGTATATAAAGTGTTACTTCACCGTTTAACAGGGGAAAAAAGGTTGATTGTCGGAGTCCCGACATCAGGACAAGCACAAATGGACGAGTATCTATTAGTTGGGAACTGTGTAAATGTATTACCTATTTATACTGAAATCAGTGAGAAAGAGATCTTTACTAACTATTTATCTAAAGTGAAACAAGTTATGAAAGAAATGAATAAGTTTCAAAATTTCTCGTTTGCTAGCTTAGCAGAACAATTTGAGAATGCTGTAGCACCGGAAATTAACGCCGTTTTTAATATGGATAGACCATTAAAACAGTTATATTTTAATGAGGCAATAGTAAATGTAATTCCTTCTGTAATCCAATGTTCAAAATACGATATTTTCTTAAATGTTATGGAACAAAGTGGTGAACTGAGTTTTGACTTTGATGTAAATACGGATATTGTGACACCAGGAGTACTTTTATGTTGGAAAAACTATTTTACTAAATTAATTGAGAGTTTAATAGATGAAAGCAATGAAGAGATATCTAATATATCCCTTTTGACAAATGAAGAATTGAGAAATCGGGATAAATTGGAAAGCGGCACTCATTTATTAGATCAATATGGAAACCCATCTTTAGTTGGTGCAGTGGGTGAACTTTATGAAGCGGATAAACATCAATCTAATAAAATGAAATCTACTGATTTACTAGGTTTATATAATGAGGATGGTAAATTCGTTCATATGGGATCTGTAAAAGAGCGTAAGTTGATTAAAGGCCATAACGTCTATTTAAGTAAGCTACGATCCTATTTAGAATCTAAAGAAGAAATAGAACAAGCGTATGTCATGGAATATATAGAAGACAATGAAAAAGAGAAAGCAATAATAGCCTTTGTTAAAAGTCATAATAATAATAGTGATGCTGCTCATTTGAAAAAACAATTGTCAGATGAAATTACTGAATATTATGTACCTAAGGAGATAATAATTGTTGATACATTTCCTAAAAAGGCAAACGGAGATATTGATGAACAGGTGCTTGTATCATTAAGAAATAAAACAAGATCTATTGAATTTGAAATATTAACAAAGACTGAACAAGCTGTACTAGAAATCTGGAGAAATGTGTTAAAGACTCATGATATTAGTAAGGATGATAATTTCTTTAATTTAGGTGGAGGCTCTTTAGAAGCAACAACTATACTTGCGCGACTACAAGGTAAGTTTGAGAAAGAGTTGCCAATTAGTACAATTTTTAAGGCTCAAACTATAAAAGAGCTTGCTGAGTTTATAGATGATGCCAAAGAGGATATATATCAACCGATCATTCATTTAGAGGACAGGGAATATTTTGATATATCAACAGCTCAAAGACGGATGTTCATTATGAATGATATGGGTGGTGGTACAGCATATAACATCACTGGTAGAGTAGATATTGATGGAGAGCTAGATGTAACGCATTTTCTAGCAGTATTAAATGAATTGTTAGAAAGACATCAATCATTTAGAACATCGTTTGAAGTTAGAGGAGATCGTATTGTTCAAACTATAGATAAGAGCGTAGAATTCGATATTAAAGTGACTAATATTAATGAATCTGAATTAAATCAGGTGGTTACTGATTTTGCAAGACCATTTAATTTGAAGAAAGCCCCTTTAATTCGAGTAGAGCTATTTTGTATAAATCCAGGACAATATGTTCTAATGCTAGATATGCATCATATCATTGCTGATGGGGTTTCAATGTCAATTTTTATAGAAGAATTAATAGACTTATATACAGGTAAAGTACTACCTGTATATAAAATAGAATATACAGATTTTGCTCATTGGCAAAACTCTAAGTTTTTTCAGGATAAAAAAGCGAAGCAAGGCGAATATTGGATAAATAAATTAAAGGATAAATGGCAACCCAATAAATTATTGCCAACTGATTTTATAAGACCAAAATTTCAAAGTTTTGAAGGAGCAGTATTAAAATATGATTTAGATTCAGAAGTTATTAATTATTTACAAGAGATAGCTAATAAAAATGGTGCAACACTATACATGGTATTTATGGCAGCGTACCATATATTATTATCTAAAATAAAAGGAGAACAAGATATTTCTTCTGGAACGGTAGCAGCTGGAAGAACACACTTGGATTTTGAACGTATTATTGGCATGTTTGTCAATACATTAGTTATTCAGAGTAATCCGAATATTGAAAAGAAATTTATGTCATACTTAAATGAAATGAAAGAAAGTTGTATTCAAGCATTTGAAAATCAAGAGTATCCATATGAAGAGTTAGTTGAGAGCTTAAGAAGAGAAATTGATTTAAGTGAGGGGCAACTTATAGATACACTTTTTGTTATGCAGAACTTTGATATGGGAGAGAAAGAAGCTAAAGGTATTACTTTTTCCCCTAGTGAAATTATTCCAAGTGTGACGCAATTTGATTTGATCTTTAGTATTGACGAGTGGAGAGGGAATTACGCTGTAAGAGTGAATTATTCTTCAAAGTTATTTAAGGCTGAAACAATAAATAACTTAATGGAGCAGTACAAGTACTTACTTAAATCAATTGCTGTTAATAGTGAATCTACTATTGAGGAATTGCATAATAAACTGGAAATAGGAGAACAAAATTGCATGACGATTCAATCACTTTTCCAATTACAAGTAGAGAAAAGCCCGAATCAAATTGCAGTATCATTTAATGGTCAAAATATCACGTATCAAGAATTAAATGCAAAAGCAAATCAAATTGCAAACGCTCTAACAAGTCGTGGAGTGAGTAATGAAAACGTAGTAGGTATTATACAAGAGCGTTCGATTAATAATTTAATTAGTACGTTAGGTGTGTTAAAAGCAGGCGCCGCATATTTACCTATTGATCCTAATACTCCTAAAGAGCGAATGAAACATATGCTTTCAGAAAGTAAAGCAGATTTTATCATTGTACAGGATCAATTTAAAGATATAGAAGGTTTATCTTGTAAGGTATTAAATATAGCGGATTCATCTTGGTTCAGGGAAGAAAAAACAGCTAATTTACAAGTGACTTATGAACCTAGTCACTTGGCATACGTTATCTATACTTCTGGAACTACTGGTCTACCTAAGGGGGTTTGTATAGAGCAATCAGCAATTACCAACACATTACTATGGAGAAAAGAAGAGTATGCATTTAAGAAAACGGATAAAGTAATGCCGCTTGTGTCCAGTTCTTTTGATGCATTTGTCTCAGCGTTATTTACTCCTTTATTGTCAGGTATAACAGTAATTCTACCTACTCATGATGAAATTAGAGAGCCCGTTTTAATAAAAAGACTAATTTTAAATAAAGAAGTGACGCATATAGTATGCACACCTTCGATTTATGTAACAATTTTAGAGGCTCTAACAGTTGAAGAAGCTAAATCAATACGTGCTATTACTTTAGGTGGAGAAAAAATAAGTAAACAATTATTAGAACGTAGTGAAACAAAGTTACCTCATATTGAATTAATTAATGAATATGGCCCTACAGAGTATAGTGTTATTACTACTTTTAATAGAAATATGAGTAGCAAACAGCTTAATAACATTGGGAAAGCAATTAACAATACTGATATTTTTATTTTAGATGAACACTTACAAGTTCAACCAGAAAATGTACCAGGTGAATTATGTGTAGGAGGAAAAGGACTTGCTAGAGGGTACTTAAACAATACACAACTTACTAACGAAAAGTTCATTGCTCACCCAAGCTATAAAAAATCAAAACTTTATCGTACAGGCGATTTAGTATGTAAACAATCCGATGGGACATTTGAATATTTAGGTAGGATTGATGAACAAGTTAAGATTAGAGGACATCGCATTGAGCCTTCTGAGATTGAAAGTGTAATAATGACACATGAGGCTGTTAAGGAAGCGGTAGTTCTAGCAAAGGAAAGTAGCAGTGATACAGAATTATGGGCTTATGTAGTACTTGTTCATCCTCTATCAGAGGCCGAGTTGAAGAAATATTTAATGACGAAACTACCTACGTATATGATACCAACTAATATTATTTTCCTTAGTAATATACCATTAACGCCAAATGGGAAAATAGATAAAAGATCACTTAGTCAGTTAGACATAAAATCATTAGAACAAAAAGATAAGAACTCATCATCCCATAATATTGAGGCTAAATTAGTTGAGGTGTGGAAAGAAGTATTGGATATAGACCATTTAGAAAAAGACACCCATTTTCTTGAATTAGGTGGGCATTCTTTAAAGGCTACGTTACTTACGGCTAAGGTAAATCAAGAATTTGAAATAGAATTGCTTTCGAGGGAGTTATTTCAAGCGCCAACATTTAATCAATATTTAGATGTTGTATCAAAAGCACAAAAGACTAAATACCAGCCAATGGAAGTTATGGAGGAGCAGGAGTATTATCCTGTCTCTTCTTCCCAAGAAAGATTGCTTGCAGTTCAGAATATGGATGAAACTGGTTTAGCTTATAATATGTCGGCGGCATTGATTCTTGAAGGAGAAGTAGATAAAGAGCGTGTAGAGAAAGTATTTAACACTTTAGTGGAGAGACATGATGCTTTTCGCACAGAATTTGATTATATAAATGGAGAAGCAGTTCAGAGAATATCTAAGAATATTACTTTTAAAATAGATTATTTAGAAATTGATGATGTGAACGAATTAGAACCTTTAATTCGTAAATTTATTCGTCCTTTTAATGTTAATCAGGCACCATTACTACGTGTAGAACTTATTAAATTAAAAGGCCAGTACTTGCTCAATATAGATATGCATCATCTTATTGCAGATGGTATATCGGTGGATTTAATTATTTCTGAATGGAGCCGACTATACAATGGAGAAGAATTGCCACCGTTAAGAGTACAATATAAAGATTATGTATCTTGGGCTAACGCTAAAGAACAAAATGATATGCAAGAAAAAGAAAGATATTGGTTAGATCAGTTTAAAGGCGAAATTCCAATATTGGATATGCCGACTGATTATTTGAGACCTCAAATGCAAAGTTTTGAAGGTGACACGTACAAATTTATGTTACCAGATGATATAAAAGAAGGTTTAAAAACCTTAAGTGAGACAACTGATACAACGTTATTTATGATTATGCTAGCTGCTTATCACACCTTGCTTTCTAAGTATACCGGCCAAGAGGATATTATTGTCGGAATTCCTGCTGCTGGAAGGATGCATGAAGATACAAAAGGTATTGTTGGCTTATTTGTAAATACATTAGCTATTCGAAATTATCCAATGGCAAATAAATCTTTTCATAATTTCCTAGCGGAAGTAAAGGAAACAATCTTAGGCGCTTTAGATCATCAAGACTATGCTTTTTCAAATTTAGTCAACAAATTAGGATTAACGAGAGATCTAAGTCGTAATTTCCTATTTGATACGATGTTCTCGTTTTTCAATACTGATTCTCAGCAATGGGATACAAAAGATTTGAGTATTAAACCGTATGAATTTAAAACAAATATCTCTAAATTTGATTTTGTTTTAAATGCAGAGCAAAAAGCTGATGACATTTATTTAGAATTTGAATACTGCACAAAATTATTTAAGTCAGAGACTATTGAACAGCTTGGACGTCACTATATTCATGTATTAAGGGAAGTAATCTTAAAAGGAGATACAGAGCTTTCACAAATAGAAATTTTGGATAATAAAGAGAAAGCGAGTATGGATTTCAAATTTAATAATACTTTTAAAGATCGTCAGGGAAGTCAACCACTACACTACTATGTTGAAGAGCAAGTACGAAATAACCCTAAGGAGATTGCAGTAGTATTTGAAGATAAAAAATTAACTTATAAAGAACTCAATGATTATGCCAATGAACTAGCAAACTTGCTCCTAAGTAAAGGGATTAATGCATCGCATAGAGTGCCAATTATTATGAACAGGGACCTTGAAGTAGTTGTATCAATGTTAGCGGTTATGAAGATAGGTGCTGCATTTGCACCTATAGATATAAACTGGCCGGTTAATCGCAAAATAGATGTTTTAAAAGAACTAGAGAGTCCAGTGGTTATCACAAATGAAAAGTTAACTAATGTTAATGGGGAACTACCATATGAATTTTATTATATCCAATTGGAAAACTTTTCAGGAGTAGATAAAAATCCTGATGTAGAAGTAGATAAAGAGGATCCTCTCTATGTCATCTTTACTTCTGGTTCAACAGGAAAGCCTAAAGGAGTAATTGTTCCGCATAGAGGTGTGATAAATCGTTTACTTTGGATGAATGATTATTATGGTATTGAATCGGCAAAAAGCGTACTTCAAACAACTGATCATATTTATGATAGTGTAGTTTGGCAAATTTTTTGGCCGTTGATGAATGGTGGTAAGACAACTCTTACAAATAAGGAAGATACTTTAAATGCTGATTACATTTGTTCAATTGTACATGAACAGAAAATTACAATGACTGATTTTGTACCATCTGTGTTCAATACGATAGTAAGTCAACTTGAAAAAAATCAGGTTATTCATGAGAAGTTAAAATCTCTTATGCAAGTCATTATTGGGGGAGAAGAAATTACACCTAAGACTGTTCAATATTTTATTAAGGTATTTCCACATGTAAAAGTTACAAATTTATATGGTCCTACGGAAGCGAGTATTGGTTGTATATTCTATGAAGTTAATGGTCATGAGGATAAAATTCCAATTGGTAAACCAATAGATAATACAAAGATTTATATTCTAGATCAATATTTAAAACGCGTACCAGTGGGTGTTCCAGGGCATTTATATATATCAGGTGAACCACTTGCAATTGGGTATTTAAATAATGAGAAAGCTACACGGGAAGCCTATATTGAAAATCCTTATGGAACAGAAGGCTATAAAAAAATGTATAAAACGGGTGATGTAGCAAAGTACTTGCCGGATGGAAATATTGCATATCTCGGAAGGTCAGATCTTCAAATTAAAATTAGAGGATATAGAATTGAATTAAATGAAATTGAATTTTATTTAGAACAATTTGAAGAAATTAACGAAGCGATTGTAACAACTCAAGAAATAAATGGTACTACGTTCTTATTTGGATATGTTGTCGGAGAGAAAAACATCGATTTAGAACAAATTCTCGAAGCGCTGGCAAAGCAATTGCCTGAATATATGATTCCGACTAAATTAATGCAAATAGACAAAATCCCAATTGCTTCTAGTGGTAAAGCGAATAGAAAAGCATTGCCGAAGTTTGATTGGACGGATAGTGTAGTCTCTTATGAATCTCCTAAAAATGAGATGGAGGAATTATTGACGCAAATTTGGATAGAAGTTTTAAATATATCAGAAGTAGGGACTCATGATAACTTCTTTCATATAGGTGGAGATTCAATAAAAGGTTTGCAAATTATTTCAAAACTAAAGGCTAAGGGTTATGAATTAACGTTAAAAGACTTATTCCAAAACCCAAAGATTCAAAATCTAGCACTATACGTGAAAAAGAATGCAAGAATACCAAATCAAGGTCCTATTGAAGGAGACGTGATTCTGTCTCCGATACAAAGCAGGTTCTTTAAAGAACAGGGGAAAAGTTTGAATCACTTTAATCAATCTGTAATGTTATTTAATTCCGAAGGTTTTAATGAAGATTACATTAAACTTGTATTTGAAAAACTATTAACACATCATGATGCATTGCGAATGAAGTATGAAAATGAAAGTGGTTTATTTAAACAAACGAATACAGGTATAGATAATATTACTGTAGATTTAATTGTCAAGAATTTTGAAGATTATGATAATGTCGATGGATTAATAGAATTAGAGGCAAATCAAATACAAAGTAGTTTAAACATTTTTGAAGGTCCATTGATGAAAGTGGGTTTATTTAAAACAAGTGATGGAGATCATTTATTAATTGTTATTCATCATCTTGTAATAGATGGTGTATCGTGGAGAATTATATTACAAGATTTGGAATCCCTGTATACAGGATTAATTACAGGAAATAAAATTCAATTACCACCAAAAACGGATTCATATCAAAAATGGGCAAATCACCTTTATCAATATGCTACAAGTGAAGAACTTTTAGTAGAAAAAGAATATTGGTTAAATGTTCAACAAGATCCAGCTCACTTAATTCGAAAGGATAAACATGCAGAAGATGATACTTTTGGTGTAAGTTCAAATATCGAATTTACTTTAGACAATGAATACACTAAAAAATTATTAAACGAAGCTCATCAAGTATATAACACAGAAATCAGTGATATTTTATTAACTGCATTAGGATTAAGTATGGCCGAGTGGAAAAAATCTGGACAAACATTAATTTACTTAGAAGGTCATGGGAGAGAATCCTTTATAGAAGATATTGATATTTCTAGAACAGTTGGATGGTTTACGTCTTTATATCCGGTATTACTGGATATAGATGTGGAAAAGGAACTTTCCTACCAAATAAAGCATGTGAAGGATAGTATTAAGCGTATTCCTAATAAAGGATTCGGTTACGCTGTACTGAAATATTTGAATGAGGCAGCTAAAGTAGAGCTAAACCAAAAACCAGAAGTTAGTTTTAATTACCTTGGTCAATTTGATACGGATGTAAACACAAGTTTATTTAACTATTCGAATATCTCAAGTGGTCAAGAAATTGGTAAGGATATTGTTAGATCAGTTGTTTTAGATATTAATTGTATGATTAAAGATGGGCAGTTAACGGTTGTTTTTAATTACAATACAAAAGAATTTAAAGAGAGTAATGTTCAACAACTTGTAGAGTTGTATCAGCAAAAATTAATTGAAATTATTAATCATTGTTGTAATAAGACAGCTGTAGAAAAAACACCAACAGATTTTACCTATAATCAATTATCTATTGAGGAATTAGGGAACCTTGCTAATAAATTGTCTCTAAAACTAAAATCTTAAAAAGGTGGTTAGCACATTGAACGAGGTAGCTATAAAGAATATCTATCCATTAACTCCTATGCAGGAAGGGCTACTATTTCATGACATGTTGAATAATGAATCTGAAGCCTATTTTGATCAGACTGTTATTACAATCAAAGAAAAGCTAGATTTAGATTTATTTAGAAAAAGTTTTCAATTGCTAGTTAATCGACATGATGCTTTACGAACTTTATTTGTATATAAAGAAACAAAACAACCCCTCCAAATTATCTTGGAGGGGCGGGATGTAGACGTTAAATATGAGGATATTTCATATTTATCGCAGATAGATCAAGATAAATATATAACGGATTTTACTTCTCAAGATCGACAAGATCGTTTCGATCTTGAGAAGGACACTCTAATTAGAATGACAGTATTAGATTTAAATAAAAGCAGTTGCAAGCTAATCCTTAGCTTTCACCATATTATAATGGATGGTTGGTGTATTGGAACAATTATCAAAGATTTATTTCAAATATATAGAGCGATGAAACAGAATACGGAATTAAATTTGGATCCTGTTTATCCATATAGCGAGTATATCCATTGGCTTGAAAAGCAAAATAAAATGGAGGCTAAAGCATACTGGGAACAGAATCTTGAGGGGATAACAGGTAAGAGTACAATTTCAGGTGATAATCAACTAAATAAAATTACCGAATATAAATTAGAAAATAATATTTTTACATTTGATAAGGAATTAAGTTCCAAATTAACTCAAATTGCTCAATATAATGAAGTTACTATGAGTACTGTTTTTCATGCCTTATGGGCTATATTACTTCAAAAATATAATTATACAGACGATGTTGTTTTTGGATCAGTAGTTTCTGGACGACCACCTGAGGTTGAAGGTATTGAAAATATGATAGGGCTATTTATCAATACAGTACCTATACGTGTACAAGCTAGAAATCTTAATACTTTCTCTGAACTAGTACTTCATGTTCAAGAAACAATGATGAATGCAAATAAGAATCATTATATTTCTCTTGCAGATATTCAAGCGCTTAGTCCTATAAAAAGCGATCTAATCCATCACATTATTGCATTTGAGAATTATCCAGTATCTGAAGAGATATCAGGTGAAGGTACAGAGACAATTGTTCAAGTTGGTGAAGTGGATGGTTTTGAACAAACTAATTATGATTTTAATATAGGGGTTATACCTGGAGAGGAATATAAGATTAAGTTTGCATACAATGCTTATATTTATAGTCAAGATCATATTGAAACATTGAAATCTCATCTTAAAGAAATTGCACTTCAAGTTGCAGAGCATCCAATGATAAAGCTAGAAGATATTCATATGATAAACCTTGAAGAGAGACAGCTTATTGTATGCGATTTTAATAACACTAGTACAAGTTTTCCTGAAGACAAAATGATTCATCAGCTCTTTGAAGAACAAGTAAAGAAAATGCCTGATCGACTTGCTATAGTATCAGGAGAAGAGAAGCTTAGTTATAAGGAATTAAATGAAAAATCAAATGATCTTGCTCATATTCTAAGACAAAAAGGAGTAGAGGCGGATCAAGTTATTGGAATAGCAACAACACGCTCATGTGAAATGATGATTGGGTTAATGGCTATTTTAAAGGCCGGAGCTGCCTATTTACCAATTAATCCAAATGATCCAGTAGATAGGATTCGATATATTTTACAAGATAGTGGTGCGAAAGTGGTATTAGCTCAACAGCAGTTTGTAAGCCAAGTAAGAGGTTATGATAATCAATTAGATATTATTAATATCAATAAGGATAAGAGTTATAATACTCTTGATTTAGAGCCAGTAGCTTCTCCAAATCATTTGGCGTATATTATATACACTTCGGGTTCAACCGGTAGGCCTAAAGGTGTAATGATTGAACATAAATCGTTAATCAATCGTCTAAATTGGATGCAAAAAAAATATCCACTTAATGAAACAGATGTGATTTTACAGAAGACTTCTTATACGTTTGATGTTTCAGTTTGGGAGCTTTTTTTATGGGCATTAAGTGGTTCAACTTTATGTATGTTAGCACCAGAAGAAGAGAAGGATCCAGAAAGTATTGTACAAGCAATAAATAAGTATTCAGTAACTAACTTACATTTTATTCCGTCCATGCTATCTGTATTTTTAGATTATGTTCAGGCTAAGCGAGTATTTAAAGAACTTCGCAGTATTAGGAGAGTTTTTACAAGTGGTGAGGCGTTACTACCAGTTCATGTTGAACAATTTAACAAATTATTATATGAAGAAAATGGGACAAGTTTGCATAATTTATATGGTCCTACAGAAGCGACAATTGATGTTACTTATTATGACTGTCCTATAACTGGTGATGTTAATATAGTACCGATTGGAAAACCAATTGATAATACTCGTTTATACATTGTAGACCAAGCTGGGAAATTATTGCCTATTGGTATCCCCGGGGAACTTTGTATTGCTGGAGTAGGTTTGGCAAGAGGATATATAAATAATCGGAAATTAACAGAAGAAAAGTTTTTATTAGGACCTGTCGAAAATGAACGAGTATATAGAACTGGGGATTTAGCTCGCTGGCTACCTGATGGAAATATTGAGTATTTAGGTAGAATGGATCACCAAGTTAAAATTAGAGGATTTAGAATTGAATTGGGAGAGATTGAAACTAAATTACTGAATAATCGGAATGTAAAAGAGGCTATTGTGGTTGCATATGATGATTACAAATTAGGAAAGTATTTATGTGCATACTTGGTAACTGAATTTGATTTAGAACCTGAAGCGGTTAAAGAGTACTTAAGGCTTTCTTTGCCAGAGTACATGGTGCCAACACATATGGTTATATTAAATGAATTACCGCGTTTATCAAATGGAAAATTAAATCGTAAGGCGTTACCAAAACCAGAGCAATTAGTAAGTAGTACTACTTATGTTCCGCCAAGTAATGAAATAGATCGTAGATTAGTAAAGATATGGGAAAATGTTTTAAACATGAATCATATTGGAATAAAAGATCATTTCTTTGAATTAGGTGGTCACTCTTTAAAGGCAACTTTATTGTTAGTAGCAATTAATAGCGAGTTTAATATCAACATTAAATTAAAAGATATATTTGACTATCCAACTCTTGAAGAGCTGAGTTCTTTAATAGCAAAACAAGATCAAAGTTTAGCATATAGTGAAATTAATCCAATTGATGATGGTAGAAGTTATTATCCAGTATCATTTTCACAAAAACGACAATTGGTATTAACGCAATTAGAAGATACTGAATTATCTTATAACATGCCTGCCGCTCTAATGATTCATGGTGAAATTAATAAAGACCGAGTTGAAGAAGTTTTGCAAAAAATTGTAGATAGACATGAAGCATTTCGAACTTCTTTTCATTGGAATGAAGGGCAACCAGTACAAAAAATTCATGAGAATATTGAATTTGAATTAGATTACAAAACGATATCTGAAAAAAATAAACTAGAAAAAGTAATGATAGAGGATGAGATAAGAAGCTGTATACATTCATTTGATTTAGAAGTTCCGCCCTTACTAAGAGCAACGTTAATAAAATTTGAAGAAACTAAGCATTTATTAGTAATTGATATGCATCATATTGTTTCTGATGGTGTATCTATATCAATTTTAGTTAATGAATTCAACAAATTATACAGTGGTGATTCTCTCGAACCTTTATCAATTCAATACAAAGATTATGCAGTATGGCAAATAGAAGAGGTAGAGAAGGGGAAAATGAAAGAGCAAGAGAGTTATTGGATGAACATTTTTAAAGATGAAATTCCTATTCTAAATTTGCCGACGGATATGTCCAGACCGACACTACAGACATTTAAAGGATCAACAATTACTAGAATATTAGATAAAAAGATAACAGAAAAAATTAGTAAAGTAATGAAGGAACAAAATGTGACACTGTATATGGTCCTTTTAACAGCATATAACGTTTTGTTATCTAAATATTCAGGACAAGAAGATATTATTATAGGCTCACCTGTTTCAGGGAGAAGGCATCCAAAAGTTAATAATACGATAGGAGTATTTATTAATACAGTAGCTCTAAGAAATTTTCCTTCTGCACAAAAGACTTTTGCTGAGTTTTTATTAGAAGTAAAAGAAAATACTTTATCAGCATTTGAACATCAAGAGTATCCATTTGAAATGTTAGTAGAGAAATTAGATTTGCGAAGAGATATTAACAGAAATCCAATTTTTGATACGATGTTTGTTATGCAAGAAGGAAATCAGCAAATTAAAGTAGACGGCACACGAATTACGCCAGTTTCTTACAATCCTGAAGTATCTAAATTTGATTTAACATTAAGTGCAGCTGAGGATCATGAAACAATACAATTAAATTTTGAATATAGTTCCGCGTTATTTTATCCACAGAGTGTGGAAAGAATAGCTAATCATTTCATGCAGATTTTAGATAGGTTATTAGAGAACCAAAATGCTAAGATTAACCAAATTAATATGGTGTCATTATTAGAAGAAAATACTCTTATTAGGGAGTTTAACCGGACAAATAAATACTATCCAAAGAATGAAACGATTCATCAAATGTTTGAAAAGCAGGTAGAGAGAACACCGGATCGTATTGCGGTTCGATTTGAAGGAAGCACGTTGACTTATCGTCAATTAAATGAAAAGGCTAATCACCTTGCCCGAGTACTACGTGGAAAAGGTGTGGCTAAGGATCAGATTGTAGGAATTTCCGTACATCGTTCTCTTGAGATGATGATTGGTTTGCTTGCCATCTTAAAAGCGGGTGGGGCATATTTACCAATCCAGCCGGAAGATCCAACTGAACGTTTTAACTATTTAATAGAAGATAGCCAAACGAATCTTGTTTTAACACAAAGACATTTGAAAGATGAACTTGAATCTCGTCTAAGAGATGTTGAAATAGTTTCAATTGAAGATGAGTTGTTAGTTTCAACTGTTGAATCCAGCCAAAATTTAAACTTGGATTATCATGAAAATGATATGATGTATGTCATTTATACATCAGGATCTACCGGAAAGCCAAAAGGTGTTATGGTTGAACACGCTTCCCTTATTAATCGTTTGAATTGGATGATTGATGCGTATCAATTCGACCAAAATGATATTATTTTACAAAAAACACCGTATACCTTTGATGTTTCTCTTTGGGAACTATTTGCTTGGGCACTTCAAGGTGCATCAGTTAGCTTCTTACCTCCAGGTGGTGAGAAAGATCCGTCTATTATTACAAAAACTATTGAAGATAGTAAAGTAACCATTCTTCATTTTGTACCGTCTATGTTAAATGCATTTTTAGAGTACGTGAAAGAAAGCGGTACGGCAAAACGGTTACAAGGTGTACGATATGTTTTTGCCAGTGGAGAAGCATTGATGTCAGAACATGTAAAACGGTTCAATAATCTGTGGCATCATGAATGTGGAACAACATTGCATAACTTGTATGGACCAACTGAGGCGACAGTAGATGTATCGTATTATGACTGTCCTACTGAAAATGAGGCTGTACCAGATTTAATTCCAATTGGCCGACCAATTGACAATACTCGTTTATATATTCTTGATCAGCATAAACAAGTTGTACCAATTGGGGTTTCCGGTGAATTACACATTGCAGGCGATTGTCTCGCAAGAGGGTATTTGAACCGGGAAGAATTAACAGCGAAGACTTTTGTGAATGATCCATTTGTTGAAGGGGAAAAAATGTACAAAACAGGTGACCTTGTACGCTGGAAAGAAAATGGAGAAATTGAATATCTGGGGCGTATTGATCACCAAGTGAAAATTAGAGGCCATCGTATCGAGTTAGGAGAAATTGAACAAACGTTATTACAACATGAGGTGGTTCAAGAAACTGTAGTTTTAGCTAAACAAAATAAAAATGAAAGTCCAATATTATGTGCATATATTGTAAGTCATACACCAATTTCAGAAATAGCATTTAGGAACTATTTAAATAAGCGATTACCTGAGTATATGGTTCCAAAATTGTATATTCAATTAGAACAAATGCCACTTCTATCAAATGGTAAAGTAAACCGTAAAGCTTTACCAGATCCAGCAGGACAATTAAAGGTTACTGTCAATTATGTACCACCTGCAAATGAGATTGAGAAATTATTAGTGAACATTTGGAGTGAAGTACTAAATTATGATGGAGAAATTGGAACTCATCATAATTTCTTTGAACTAGGAGGAGACTCGATTAAGGCAATTCAAGTTGCAACGAGATTAAATAAATTTAATTTAAAAATGAATATTAAAGATCTTCTTCAACTTCAAACTATAGCAGCGCTTTCACCTTATATAAAAGAAGAGCGTCGTAAAATCGAACAAGGAATAGTTACAGGAAAGGTTAAACTATCACCAATTCAAAAATGGTTCTTTGAAGAGTCATGTGAAGATATGGAACATTGGAACCAATCTGTTATGCTCTACAGTGAAATGAATTTAGAAAAAGATGTTTTAAAAATAGTATTCGAAAAATTGGTAGAACATCATGATGCTCTTAGAACAACTTATAAGATAGAGGAAAAAGATTATATAGGTGTAATAAATGATGTTACACATACTGCGTATTCATATGAAGTAGTAGATTTAAGAAAAGATAGTAACTATTTAGAGGAAATTGAGCGTATAGCAAATCAAACTCAAAAACAAATAAATTTATATGAAGGGCCTTTGGTGCATACGAAGGTGTTCCAAACAGAAAAAGGGGACTATCTATTAATAGTTATTCATCATTTAGTTATAGATGGTATATCTTGGAGAGTTATTCTAGAAGATTTAGAGAGCGGTTATATGCAAGGGGTAAATGGAAAAGATATTGTTTTTCAAGATAAGACAAATTCTTGGAAAGACTGGATTAATGAAATTTATGAATATGTTCAAACAAACGAGTTTAAAAAACATAAAGGGTATTGGAGTAGTATTGAAAATAAGACATATCATAATCTATTTAAAACTGTATCAGATAAAGAACGAACTTTTGAAAATATGGACCAATTTACAGTGGCTTTATCCAAAAAAGAAACGGATCTTTTATTGAGTGAGGCACATTATGCATACGGGACAGAAATAAACGATTTATTATTAACTGCACTCGGTATGGCTCTTAAGAGTAGTTTTAATCGATCTGATTTTACCATTACTCTTGAGGGGCATGGTAGAGAAGAGTTATTTAAGGATATGAATGTCACAAGAACTGTTGGTTGGTTTACAACAATGTATCCTATTCATTTGGATATGCAGTTTAGCGAAAGTTTATCGTATCAAATTAAACATATAAAAGAAAGTTTACGTCGTATTCCTAATAAAGGAATTGACTATGGTATTTACAGATATATAAATCCAAGTACATTAAATCAAGCTATAGGACAAGAAATTAGATTTAATTACCATGGTCAGATAGAGCAAGAAACTAAATCGCATATATTTGCAAATTCAAATTTATCTACAGGGAAATCTGTAAGTCCAAATGCTATGGCACCGTTTGCTTTAGATATTAATGGAAGTGTTGAAGAAGATTCATTACTTATAAAAATTGAATTTAATAAGTATCAATTTTCAATAGAAGATATTATGAAACTGGCAAATGAATTTATTCACCGTTTGTTGGAAGTGATTAATCATTGTACGAATAAGACTGAAAAGGAACTAACACCTAATGATGTTGGCAATGCAGATCTATCAATAGAAGACCTAAATAGTATTTTAAATTTTTATAATGATTAAAAATGTGGGGTGGATTGTTTGATTCCTAAATTACAAGTACAAAGTGTATTTAATTTGACACCTATGCAAAACGGAATATTATTTCATGAGCTAATGGATAAAGAATCATTTGCTTATTTTGAACAAGTTAGTTGTACGATAGATAGAACACTAGATATGACAGTATTAAGAAAAAGCTTAAAAATCCTGTTTGATCGCCACGAAAATCTAAGGGGAAATATATTTTACAAGAATATTGAGGAGCCGAAGTTTGTTGTATTTAAAGAAAAAATTCCTCATATTCAATTTGAAGACTTTTCAAAACTGGATGACGTAGAATGTAAATTATCTGTTGAACAGTTCTTGAAAAAAGATAAAGAAAAAGGATTCAATTTACTTACAGATGATTTATTAAGAATTTCTGTTCTTATAATGAATGATAAAAGTTGTAAATTTGTTTTAAGCTTTCATCACATTATAATGGATGGTTGGTGCGTAGACATTGTTTTAAAAGATTTATTTGAAGTTTACGAATTACTTCTTAAGGAGAAACCGGTTCTTCTAGAACCTGTTTCTCCTTATAAAGGATATATAAATTGGTTAGAGCAACAGGATAAAGAAGAGGCATTGTTTTATTGGAGAAATCATCTTAGTGATATTGAGGAAAAAAGCTTACTTCCTTCAAGTTTACGTAATAGTAGTAATAATAGGTACATGTTAGAAAATTATACGATGTCTTTCAGTGAAGAAATGACAGAAGGATTAACAGAACTTGCTCGGAAATTTAGGGTAACTTTAAGTACAGTTGTACATACATTGTGGGGAGTCCTATTACAAAGATACAACAATACAGATTGTATAGCCTTTGGTTCAGTGATTTCTGGAAGACCTTCAGAAATTCAAGGAATTGAAAATATGGTCGGTTTATTTATTAATACGATTCCTTTAGTAGTACAAAGTGGAATTTCAGAAACTTTTTCAAGTTTATTAAATAAAGTACATCAAAATATGATAAATGCTAATGAGTATGGTTACATTTCTTTAGCGGATATACAAGATGTTAGCCCTCTAAAAAATAATTTAATTCATCATATTATGGCATTTGAAAACTTTCCAGGAAATGATGAATTAGATGGGAGTTATGAGGAAAATTTTGAAGTTTTAGATATGGATGGTTTCGAACAAACGAATTATGATTGTACTATTTCTGTTATTCCTCGTAAAGAGTTATGCGTTAAATTTAGTTACAATGCATTAGCTTACAAGGAAAGCAAAATTAAAATGATAGCAAAGCATTTTAGGAGAATTGCACAACAGATAATAGAAAATCCCGATATTGCTATTTCAGATATGAAAATTGTGTCTAAAGAAGAACAAGAGATTCTTCTGAAAGACTTTAATCATACAGCTTATGAATATCCTAAGCATGGAACGGTTCATCAATTGTTTGAAAAACAAGTGGAGAAAACACCAGATCATATTGCGGTTCGATTTGAAGGAAGCACGTTGACATATCGTCAATTAAATGAGAAAGCTAACCTTCTTGCCCGAGTACTGCGAGAAAAAGGTGTCGAAAAGAATCAGATTGTAGGAATTGCCGTACATCGTTCTCCTGAGATGATGATTGGGTTGCTTGCCATCTTAAAGGCGGGCGGGGCGTATTTACCAATCCAGCCGGATGATCCAACTGAACGTTTTAACTATTTA